>JAQXBT010000069.1 GCA_029252265.1 Flavobacteriaceae bacterium
ATACATGCACGCCACTGTAATGATTACAGTAAACTAATATCTAACTATTGAATCCATTGGTTGTGAAGATTTTGACTTGGGGGTCTTAATCTGAGTTAAATGTATAAAAAAATCACGGATATGCAAAGAGTTAGGTGATTTTAACAGTTTGAATTTTTGTGTATTTAGTCGTGTTTTTATTATCCTATTAAATTAGTGTCAAAAAAGGTTTAACTTGTTTCTTTCTTACAACGATTCAAAAACTTGGGTTTTTAATTAAAAGATCTGTAAGGCGTTGCTTCATTTGTAGTGTATAATAACTCAAAATTGATATTGTGAGGATCCGTAATTAAATATTTTTGCTCCTATGATACGACACACTTTATTTTTCTATGTTACTTTTTTTATTTCATTAAAATTAATAGCGCAAGTGAGCCCCTACCAGATAGTTCAGGACATGGGCAGAGGTTTGAATTTAGGAAATACGTTAAGTGCCCCAGTTGAAGGAAATTGGGCTCCTATTGTTTATGAGCAGTTTTTTATTGATGTAAAAAACGAAGGGTTTTCAAATGTTAGAATTCCAGTAGATTTTTATGGAGATCGTACTTCTGGGAGTACTGAAAGTTTTTCAATTAACTCAGGAACCGAAAGTGATTATAGCGGGTCAATTTCAGATTTCACGGTAAGTTCAACCTATCTAAATCGATTAGAAACGGTGATCGATTGGTCGATTAATCAAGGATTGTACACGGTCTTAGACTTTCATGGTGCAGAACTAAAATCTGAGTTTCTTACGACTTTTAATAGTAGTGAACCGAACTATTGTGAGCCAAACTCCGCAAAACGTGCCGCCGATCTAATGAAATTTAAGTCGATTTGGACTGCTATTGCTAACCACTTTATCAATTATCCAGAGACACTTATATTTGAAGTTGTAAACGAACCTTATTTTGAATTGAGTGCCGATGAAATGGACGCTTTAAATTCACTTATTATTTCAACGATTAGAGCGACAGGAGGGAACAATGTAACAAGAAGCATAATAATTACTGGAGGCACGCTCGCATCGCATGAGGCTCCTACTGCAATAGGGACTGCCATTATTCAAAGCGACGACTATTTGATTGCCTCATTTCATTACTACCAGCCATTTAATTTTACAAGTTCATCGACGTCGAATAATAATGTTTTTAATTGGGGATCAGACTCTGATAAATCAACATTGATGAGTGATTTTGAAAGTGTTAAAACATGGTCTGATGCCAATAATATTCCTGTCACGCTAGGAGAATTTGGGGCCGATAATACAGCGGGTATTAATTATGTCACTGGAGTCGATGGGGACTATGGAGGTCCTGTAAATGCGGATCGTGTTGCGTTTCATAACTTCATAGCAGAACAAGCCATTAATAGAGGGTTTTCTTTCTCTGCTTGGTGTTCAGGAAATAAATCAAATAAAACAATTCATTTAAGAACAGATAATCCTTCCACCTCAAACGCAGTTGCAGGAACGTGGGTTACGGATGTAAAGAATGCAATTTTAGAACCCGGAAACTGGCCACTTTGTTATGGTCCAAGTAATGCAGCTGTTATCGTTAATACAGATTTTGAATGTGGGTATTCTGATCAATGGAATTTTTCGGTGCTGGGCAACGTAGCAGTTGCCACTTATTCAGATGCGGCAACCGATTCATATGCAGGAAATTCCGGTGGTAAAGTCCAGGTGTCTACCGCTCAAATATATAATAAAGTAGTCCTTAGTAACAACGAATATACAGGCGATTTAACGGGAAAGACAATCACCGTTCAAGGGTATGTAAAAACATTAGGCCCAGACCAATCGATTAAAATCAGAATTAAATCGACTGTAGGAGGAACCACCTCTTATTCCGCATCCGACGTATTAAGTTTTGCGGATGGAAGTTTAGATGCTGCTGCCTACGAACAAGTCGAATTTTCATATGAAGTTCCAGAAGCGACCACTTCAGTTCAGGTTCAGTTGATGTTTGGACAAGATATAGGAACGTATTTGATTGATAATTTTTCAGTGTCTGTAGAAGACACCACCCTTGGAGTCGATGGGTTTGTAGCTAAACCCAAAATTATATTGTATCCAAACCCTAGTGATAATTTAGTCACTATTTCTACAGATTTAGAGGTGCTTTCAGTAAAAATATTTAATAGCATAGGCCAGTTGGTACATCAACAAAAGAATACCCATCGTATTGATGTAAATCCTTTTGCTCTTGGAAATTACGTTTTAAAAATAGAAACGAAGACTGGAGCAGCGTACTTTAAAAAGTTACTTATTAAATAGTAAATTGCAGAAACAAAATAGTATTATAGATGAATGTTAAAAATTTAATTTTTTGTTTTTTAGCTCTTGTTTTCTCTTGTGGATTAGTCGCACAATCAGAACCTCAGAAGCCTAATATCCTGTTTATAGCGATTGATGATTTAAAGCCTACCATTGGTAGTTTTGGGGATGCATTTGCCCAAACCCCAGTCATGGATGCCTTATCAAAAGAAGCCACGATTTTTTTAAATAATCATACCCAACAGGCAGTCTGTGGACCGTCTAGAGCAAGTCTAATGACAGGCAAAAGACCCGATTATACCAAAGTAAGAGACCTTAAAACTAAAATGCGAGATATCAATCCAGATATACTCACGATTCCAGAACATTTTAAAAACAATGGATACCAAACACTAGGGGTTGGGAAAATATACGACCCCCGTTGTGTTGACAAAAACAGAGATAAACCCTCCTGGTCTGTTCCTTTTATTACAGAAAATAAACTCATCTATCCTTCTGAACATGGCGCACCTGCTTTGGGGTATTATCAAAATAAAGACATCAAAGATAAAGTGACACAACTAAGAGCTGAAGCGAGTTCTAAAGGCGTTAAGAACCTCAATAAATATGTAAGAGACACCTATAAGCCTCCTTTTGGAAGTGCCAATGTGCCCGATGAAGCATATACCGATGGTGCCATCACTTCTCGTGCCAATTTAATATTACAAGATTTAAGTCAAAACCAAACGGCTCCTTTTTTCCTAGCAGTAGGATTTAAACGCCCACACCTTCCTTTTACAGCCCCTCAAAAATACTGGGATCTCTATGATAAAAATGATATTGAGTTGGCGGCGTTTCAAAAAAAGTCTGTGAATGGCCCAGATTTAGCTTACCACAACTCAGGTGAGATGCGTTCTTACAAATCCCCTGAAATTGACTACGTGATTAGTGATGAAAATCTTTTAAATTTAGAAGATTCGTTTCAAAAAGATTTGATTCATGGGTATTATGCCTGTACCAGTTTTATTGATGCTCAAATCGGAAAACTACTACAAACGCTCAAAACAACAGGACTAGATAAAAATACGATTATTGTAGTATGGGGCGATCATGGGTGGCATTTGGGAGATCATAGTTTATGGAATAAGCACTCCAATTTTGAGCAAGCCACACGCTCTCCATTAATTATATACAATCCAAAAGTAAAAAAAGGGGTTAAGGTCACGTCTCCAACGGAGTTTGTAGATGTTTTCCCAACACTTTGTGAGGCGGCTAATTTGAGTATTCCTTCAAACCTTGACGGAACAAGTCTAAATTCTTTAGTTGAAGGCGCTTTTATTTCGCCAAAATCCTATGCCGTCAGTCAGTGGCAAAGTGGAAAGAAAACAGGTTATAGTTTTCGAACCGAACAGTACCGCTACACCGTTTGGTTGACCAATAAGAAAAGTACTGACCCAATCTTTCAAAACGATGTTTTTGCCGAAGAGTTATACGATTATAAAACAGATCCTAATGAAACCTACAATAGAATTGACGATGATAACTATGCAGTCTTTAAACAGCGATTCCAAAAATTAGTAGCAACGTATTTTAAAAGCCAACGAGTAGAACCCGTTCAGAAAAAAAAGAATCCAGTAGATAAAACAAAATTAATCATTGGAGCCACTCTAAATCACAGAGAAATGTACTCTGAAAAAGGAGCCTTATTTCTTAAAGATTTTAATTATCTAACACCAGCCAATGCTGCCAAGCAATCTCGGATTCACCCCGAGCCTAATATTTGGGATTGGAAAAAAATAAATGATTTCATCGCCTATTCTAAGGCGAATGATCTGATTGTTAGAATGCACGGCCCTTCGAGTCCTCAAGCTTCAAAGTGGGCTAAAGACGATTCCAGAACCGCTGAAGAACTTCGGGCGGTACTGATTGATTTTATGAATGCGACAACCAAACGGTTCAATACCATTCCAAATATTAAATGGATGGATGTGGTCAATGAAACGGTGTTGCCAAACGGAACATGGTTTGGTCCAAAAAAGGGGAATACTTTATGGGAAAACCCATGGTTTAAAATGGGGTTAGATGCCAATGGGTTTCCAAATTATATTTTAAAATCATTTGAAATAGCGACCAAGAATGCCACAAATATTAAACTAGTCTATAATCATAATGGAGGTATGCAACCCAAAATGTGGGACAAGGTCAAGGAAACAATTTTATACATACGCTCTCAAGGGCATCGTGTTGATGCAATTGGGTGGCAAGGTCATATTAAATTAAGTGGTACCACTAAAGGATTTATTGAAGATACAGACACTACACTGAATCAACTTTCAGAATTAATAGACTGGGCCCATGCCAATAATTTAGAATTTCATATTACAGAACTTGATTACAAAATAAAAGATAAATCAAACATTAAAAAAGAACATCAAATACAGGCCGAGTTATATTCAAAAATAGTGACCCTTTTAGAATCCAAAACAGTCAACGGAGTTGTGGTTCTGAATCTATGGGATATGGGAGAGCGTTTTAAAAAAAATACTGGTTATTTCCAATCTATCTATGATGCTGATTTACAACCAACACCCGCATACCAAATAATTAAAAATGCATTAAATAATTAAAAATGAAGATATTAAATTCACTCCCTTTTTCAGCGATTCTTATGACTAGTATTGTTTTTTCTCAATCCAATACACCTCTTTATCTTGATGCTGATCAGCCTGTTGAAGTGCGCTTAGACGACCTTATGAGTCGAATGACTCTTGAAGATAAGGTATATCAGATGAATCAATTTGTAGGCTTAGATCACATGCGTGAAGCTGAAAAAAACCTCACAGAAGAGGACTTACATTCTAACGATGCTCAAGGATTTTATAAAGGCTTATTTAGTGACGATGTGGCTCAAATGACTAAAGAAGGAAAAATTGGTTCTTTTCTTCATGTGTTAACCACAGAAGAAGCGAACCATCTTCAAGAACTGGTACTTCAGTCTCGACTCAAAATACCAATTTTAATTGGGATCGATGCCATCCACGGAAATGCTTTAGTTTCGGGAACAACGGTATATCCCTCTCCAATATCCTTAGCATCGACTTGGTCAGATGAATTTTTATATGCAGTTGGAAAGCAATCTGCCAAAGAAATGAGAGCGACTGGATCGCATTGGGCATTTACGCCCAATATTGATGTGCTTCGGGATCCAAGATGGGGGCGTGTAGGAGAGACCTTTGGTGAAGATCCCTTTATGGTTGGAAATATGGGTGCTGCCATGATTAATGGATTCCAACAAGGGGATTTCTCAGGCCCCGAAAAAGTAATCGCCTGTGCAAAGCACATGATTGCTGGTGGCGAGCCTGTGAATGGTCTTAATGCAGCTCCAATGGATGTGTCGCTGCGTACTTTAAAAGAAGTACATCTTAAACCCTATCAAAAAGCGATTGATGCTGGTGTGTATTCTATCATGGCGGCTCATAACGAACTTAACGGCGTCCCTTGCCATATGAATTCTTGGTTAATGACAGACTTGTTTAGAAACCAGTGGGGATTCAAAGGGTTTTATGTCAGTGATTGGATGGATATTGAACGTATTGAAACACTTCACCATGTTGCAAATGATTTAAAAGAAGCCTCTTACTTATCTGTTGATGCAGGGATGGATATGCACATGCACGGGGTTAAATTTCCAGAAGCAGTTGTAGAACTGGTTAATGAAGGAATGCTTTCTATAGACCGCATTAACGACGCTTGTTCCAAGATATTAATGGCCAAGTTTAAGCTCGGTTTATTTGAAAATCGAACGGTCAAACTAGAGACGATTAAAGATCATGTGTTTATAGATGCACATAAAAAAACAGCCTTAGAAAGCGCCCAAAAGGGACTCGTTCTTTTAAAAAATAATGGAATACTTCCGTTAGCTAAAACAGCCACTAAAAAACGAATTTTAGTGACCGGACCCAATGCAAACAACCAAACCACATTAGGAGATTGGCATGCTGTACAACCGGACGAAAATGTCATCACAATTTTAGAAGGGATAGAGACTTTAGGAACGCAAAAGGGCTATGAAGTTAGTTTTTTTGATTCGGGGGAGAACATTCGAAAAATTAAGGACACTAAAATTCAAGCGGCTGCACAGTTAGCCAAAGAAGTAGATTATGCCATAGTCGTTGTAGGCGACAACTCGATGCGTTACCGATGGAAAGATAAAACGGCAGGTGAAAACATGGCCCGTGCAGCTTTGGATCTTCCGGGTAAACAATTAGAATTGGTCCAAGCCATAGAAAAAACAGGGACTCCTGTTATTATTGTGTTGGTGAATGGCCGCCCAATTTCAGAACCTTGGTTACAAGATAATATCCCTGCGATTGTTGAATCTTGGGAGCCTGGTTTATTTGGAGGAACAGCCGTTGCCGACGTTCTTTTTGGAGACGTCAACCCTAGTGGTAAACTACCACTTACAGTCGCTCGTAGTGTTGGGCAATTACGTATGATTTATAACCATAAGCCATCCGCCTATTTTCATAAATATGCCGTACAAAAAAAGAGCCCTTTATATCCGTTTGGATTTGGCTTAAGCTATACCAAGTATAACTATTCTAAACCACGTCTTTCAAGTACCGAATTAGAGAAAGGTCAATCTGTTACCCTTCGTTTTGAACTTGAGAACACTGGAGATATGGACGGAGAAGAAATCGTTCAGCTTTACATTAGAGATAAAGTGAGCAGCGCTACACGCCCTGTTAAAGAACTAAAAGGCTATAAGCGAGTGTTTTTGAATAAGGGGGCCTCTAAAACTGTGTCGTTTGAAATTGATGAACGTATGTTGGCATTTTATGATATCAATATGGATTATTGTGTGGAACCTGGTACGTTTACTTTGATGATTGGGAAATCATCAGCAGATAAAGATCTGAAGTCCGTTGAGTTAACGGTTAATAATCGCATTAAAATTAAAGAATAAATGAAACATGTTTTTATATTTCTCGTACTGTTTTCGGTAACCTTAAACTCACAAAATCAGACACCGCCTAAAAACGTATTATTTGTTATGGTCGATGATTTACGCCCTGAACTCAGTTTATACGGACAAAATCAAATCATAAGCCCCAATATTGATGCTTTAGGCGCTTCTGGAGTGACCTTTAATCGTGCCTATTGCAATGTGCCTGTTTGTGGGGCCTCTAGAGCAAGTCTTTTAACCGGAGTACGTCCCACAGCAAATCGTTTTTTAACTTATCATAGCCGTATTAAAGAAGATATGCCAGATGTTGTTAATATGGTTCAATACTTTAAAGACCGTGGCTATTCAACGGTAAGTAATAACAAAATAACCCATATCAAAAATGATATTGATGCTTGGGATGAAGAATGGTATCCCAAAGCTAAAACCTGGCGTAATTATCTTTCAGAAGAAAATTTAACTCTTGAAGCCGCCAATAAAGCTGGGCATGCTTACGAAAATATAGACGTCCCAGATGCAGCATACATTGATGGACAAACAGCACTAAAATCCATAGAAGATTTAAAAAAATTTAAAGAAGATGGGGCTCCATTTTTTTTAGCGGTTGGGTTTGTGAAACCACACCTTCCTTTTAATGCGCCTAAAAAATATTGGGATTTATACGATCCAAATGCGATTACACTTCCAGAACATGCTACGTTTCCAGAATCAGCACCACAAAACGCAAAGCATAATTGGGGAGAGCTGAGGTCCTATATTGACATTCCAAAAACAGGCCCTTTAACTGAAGCGATGGCCAAAAAATTAATACATGGATATTATGCAAGTGTGAGTTATGTTGATGCTCAAATAGGCGTTTTAATAAATAGTTTAACAGAATTAGGATTGCGAGAAAATACGGTGATTGTTTTAGTAGGAGATCATGGGTGGAGCTTGTCCGAACATGGCCTTTGGGTGAAACACAGCAATTTTGAAGTGGCACTTCAAGTCCCATTAATTATAAGTGATTCTAGACTCTCCAATGCAGCGCATACGAATTCTATTGCCGAGTTAGTAGACCTATACCCAACACTTTGTGAACTTACAGCCGGAGAATCGCCCACTCATTTACAAGGCAGTTCGTTAGTTTCAGCGCTCAAATCGCCAGCTACAATCTTTAAAAATAGTGCATTAGCCCGTTGGAAAAAAGGAGAAACACTCATCATGGATCAGTTGTTTTATACAGAGTGGAAGCGAAATAATAAAGTCGTTTCTAAAATGCTATACAACCACAAAACGGACCCCGACGAAACTATTAATTTGGCAAATGACCCTGATTATTTATCTATTGTGAAAGCATTAAGTCAACAATTAGAACAATTTAAAACGACATTTAATTAATTTGAATTATGAATATTATTAAACACCTTTTTTTTGGTTTATCGCTTTTAGCTCTTACCACATTCGCTTGTAAATCGTCTAAGCCCTCTGTTACAGATACTACCACACCAAAGCGGCCTAATATTGTTTTTATAATGGCGGATGATCATGCCGTGAGTTCGATTAGTGCCTATGAAGATTGGTTAGCAGACATCGCACCCACACCAAATATCGATCGCATTGCTGATGAAGGGATGCTAATGACTAGAACGTTTAATACCAATTCTATATGTGGTCCCAGCCGTGCTGCGATTTTAACAGGAAAATACAGTCATGTAAGTGGTTTTTTTAAAAATGAAAAAGGGGGCGATTTTGATGGGAGTCAAATGACATTTCCAAAATTATTTCAAAAATCAGGCTACCAGACCGCCGTCATTGGAAAATGGCATCTAGGAACCAATCCTACAGGATTTGATTATTCGAAAGTGATGATAAATTGGGGGGGGCAAGGGACTTATTTCAACCCCGTATTTTTAGAAAATGGCCGGGACACGCTGGTTGAAAAAAAACGACATTCAACCGCTCAAGTGGCTCATGATGCCATGAAGTGGATAGGCGAGGGGCGTGACAAAGAAAAACCGTTTATGTTGATGTATCAATTTAAAGCACCCCATCGCCCTTGGGAACCTGCAGAAGAATTTAAGGATTTATTTACGGATGGAGACCTTCCACATCCTGCAAACTTTAATGATGACTATAAAGGCCGGAAAGCAGCAAGTGAGCAATGGATGGAAATTGAAAATCATATGAATCGAAGGGATTTAAAAGTGGCGCCGCCAAAAGGACTTTCAAATCGTGAACGTAACACGTATTATTCCTTTGGAAATAAGGGGGAGTTTTGGACCCCTAATGATACCCTTCAAGGCGCTGCGCTGAAAAACTGGAAGTATCAAGCATATATCAAAGATTATTTACGATGTGTGGCAGGGGTTGATAAAGCGGTAGGCCAGATGTTAGACTATCTTAAAGCAAATGATTTATTAGACAATACGATTGTTATATACACGTCTGATCAAGGATTTTATTTGGGTGAGCATGGATGGTTTGATAAGCGATGGATGTATGAAGAATCGTTTAAAATGCCGTTCATGATTCGCTATCCTGAACTCATTAAACCAAAATCTGTGAATTCAGATTTATTACTCAATATAGACTTTGCACCGACCTTACTAGATTTAGCTGGGATCGCTGTTCCTGAAGCGATGCAGGGCACAAGCTTCAAACCTTTATTAGAATCCAATAAAAAAGTAGACACTAGAGACGCGGTTTATTATCATTACTATGAATTTCCAAAATGGCATAATGTTCAACCGCACTACGGCGTGAGAACCGAGCGTTATAAACTGATTCATTATTATTACAATATGGACGAATGGGAGCTGTTTGATTTAAAAAAGGATCCCAATGAAATGGTGAATCTTTACGGGACTTCTGGGACTGAGAAATTGACTCAAAAATTAAAGAATAAAATCAAGGAATTACAGATTGAGTACAATGATGATAGGTCTTTAGAAGACATGCGTGAGATGACCGATAGAGTTATTGAACGTGTTTATAATGAAGAGAATATCAATAAGCATTAGGTTGTTTTATTGATTCTTGGAATAAGGAGCCTACAAATCACATCATTTGTATGGTAGATTGCGTTATCAGATGTGTTTAATGATTAACTCATTTAATAGAGCGATATCAAGAATACATTAGTGTATCATAATGTAAGGTTATAATAATTTAAAAATACCACCTATATTTTGCATCATTTGTAATACAGTTTGCTTCATCTGTGCTATTTATTTAGTGTCAAAATTGATAGTTTTGATAATGATGAAACTAAAACACCAATCTAAACTTGATAACTCAACAGAAGATTTAACTATAAGCTCGGTCCCAAATGCTTTAATCCGACTAAATTCAGTTATAGACTTAGGGTTGGGTGCTTTTGTAAACAATTGTAAACAAATGTCATGTAGACCGCATTATTCATACTGAAATGGAGACATCTTTTAAAGAAAAAATGAAGGCTGTTGGCAATCGATGTGATTTGATACTTAATAAAGACCAAGGCCATGCCTTTTTTGCTAAAAAACCAATTAACTATTTTATAGAAATAACCCATGAAATTGATAAATTTCTAATTTCTCTGCAATATTTAGATGGGGAAACAACAATTAATAATAAATATAATTAACCAATAACTTTAAAACTATGAAACATTTTTACACTTTTACGCTTACTTTCGTACTGTTGTGCTTCTATGGAGAAGCTCAAAATTTATTAACAAACTCAACCTTTGCAGATGTTGCTGCTTGGACGGTCGTTAATACCACAGGGAGCCTTGATACTGACAGTCATACTGATGACGGAACAGGTTCATATGAGCTACTTGCTCAAGATGGTAATACGAACGGACATATTAAACACAATCAAATTACTGCATCCAACTTACAACCAGGAGATTATGTCATGACTTGTTGGGTAAAAGGGGTCATAGGCTCTAGGATTAAACTCCAAGTCTATCAAGGGGGTGCTATGAATGCCCCAGTTTATGAAACTCTTTCGGTTGAGTGGGAGCAGATTTCACATGTTTTTACTCTTGCAAATGCAGGTGCTTCGCCTAGAATATTTAATTCAAAAAACGACGGTACTAGCGTTGTTTTGATTGACGATGTTACTTTTGAACGAGTGACGACAGAAGCTCCAGCAACTTCAGATTTAACAACAGCCTCTGGTTGGTACGCTGTAAATGCGACCTCTACTGAGACTGCAACGGTACAGACCTTGAATATGGATAATGCAGCACCTAAATTAAAATTGTATGATCACTATGTTGATGCTGATACTAATAAATTTATGAGTATTACACTACAAAACAACTCTGTCAATACAGGGCTTCAAATCTCATATCCCAAGCCAGATGGGTCAGGCGAACATTATATGCCGCAAACCATTACGGCTGATGATTCAGAATCAAAAACATATGAGTTTGACATGACCAACGATAATTGGTCTGGAAACATATCGAATATTAGTTTTACCATTAAACAACGAAACGCAGAGGATACGGCTTGGGCTAGCGCAGAACAGGGTGGAACTGTTGCTTTTAATACAGTGTCATTTTCAGCAGCCTCACTTTCTTCAAAGAGGTTTCAAAAAGGATTTAATTTTTACCCCAATCCTGCTAACAGTTCCATAACTATTGATCGTTTTAATGGAAATGATAAACTTGATATTTTTAGTGTTTTAGGTAAGAAGGTTATGACCATTAATGACACCTCTAATTCTATAGATATTTCTAACTTATCACCTGGAATTTACATTATCAAATCCAATAATAACACTCAAAAGTTAATCAAAAAATGAGAAAACTACTAGTATGCTTTGTAGTAGCCATTAGTATGGGTTTGCAAGCGCAAGACAATAAATATGCAGCAAAAAGAGCAGCGAATGCGGTCGCATTCATTTCATCTGGAATGGATATCTCCGATGAGCAAGCTCAGTTTGTTGAGAATACGTTATACACTAAGTATGCTGAAAACGGCCTTAAAATTAAAGGGAAAGGTCTTTCTGATGCCCAGAAGAAAGAAGTCTATAGAACTGCTGCGACGACAACAAGAAAACGTTTACGCGCAGAATTTTCAAAAGATGAGGTCCAGTCGATTATTGATTTGGAACGCGAAAGTTTTAAAAAATAGCGAAACATTAAATTCAAAAAAAGAGGCTGAAATTTATTTCAGCCTCTTTTTTTATAACAAATTTAGTGAAGTCAATTCCTATAAATTAGTGTTAGTTCTCTGTTCCTCTTACTTCTGTAGGAAGAGTTCCAAACTGTATTTTGTAACACTTTGTAAAGTATGAAGGCGATGAAAAACCTACCTTAAAGCTAATCTCACTGATCGAATGATCGCTACTTTCTAAAAACTGTTTTGCTTTCTCGAGTCTTATCTTTCTGATAAATTCATTGGCAGTATTTCCTGTCAGCGCTTTAATTTTTCTATAAAGTTTACTTCTACTAATTAATAATTCATCGGCGAGATTTTCTACATTCAAATCAGGGTCATTTATGTTTTCATGAATATATTCAAGAATATTCGTAATGAATTGCTTGTCAAGAGAGGTCGTATTTCTTAATTCTTTATCACTAACTCCATTATAATATTTATTGAATAATATTTGACGACTACTAATTAGTTGACTTAAGTGGGACTTAAGAACATTCATATTAAAGGGCTTATTAAGATACACATCTGCTCCAGAATCAATCCCTTTAACTCGATCAATTTGCATACCTTTTGCTGTAAGCATTAGGAGTGGAATGTGGCTTATTCGTAGGTCTTTTTTTATGTTAATACACATTTCAAAACCATCCATTATTGGCATCATAACATCAGATATAATCAAGTCAGGGATAAACTTAATAGCCATTTGAAGCCCTTCTTTACCATTAATCGCCATCTTTACTTTGTAGTCCTCTTTGAGTTCGTTTTTTAAATAATTACGCAATTCAGAATTATCCTCAACAATCAGCACTGTTTTTTTATTACGATCCGTATCGTTTGTTACTTCTAAATCAATTTCAGAGTTATTAATCTGCTCATAAATTTCATCATTTCTTTTAGACTCTGAATCGGTTTTTGATATATTTAGATGGTTACTGCCTAGAGGAAGAAGAATCTTAAATTCAGTACCTTTATTTTTCTCACTATTTACTTCAATGGTTCCCATGTGAAGATCGATGAAACTTTTAACCACTTCCAATCCTATTCCAGTCCCCCCATAATATTGCTTATCCATTTCGTTTGATTGATAAAATCTAGTAAAAATTTGTTCTAAGTCTTTTTTATCAATCCCAATGCCACTATCGAGAATGCTAATTTCAATTCCATAGAGGTCCTCGTCATTATTTAGTAAAGGAAAATCGATAGGTCGTAACGGGATCTGAATTGTTATAGAGACCATCCCATTGTCTTTAGTTGCTTTAAATGCATTGGACAAAAGGTTGAATATTATTTTTTCAAGCATCGATGGATCAGCCCATATAGAGATGTTTTGATCCAGGCTTTCTACCGAAAGTATTATATTTCTTTGAACAGCTTCTTCTTCAAAATGACTTGCGACCTCCTTAATAAATGTAATAATGTCAAATTTAGAAGCATTAATAGACATTTTGTTAAATTGAAGTTTTCTAAAATCCATTAATTCATCAATTAACCTTGAAAGGCGTTTTGAGTTTTTATAAATGGTTGCATGCTTCTCTTCAATATCATCAGGTAACTCTATCGATTTATTTTCTATAATAGCTTCAAGAGGGTTTAGGATGAGTGTCAATGGGGTTCTAAACTCGTGAGAAATATTAGTAAAAAACTGTATTTTCTTTGCATTTAGAGCCTCATCTTGAGCGCGTTCTTCACGCTCGTTTTTTATTTGCTGGCGTTCCTTTAATCGCACATGAAGAAAGTTGTAAATTAGAACAACGACAGTTAATGTGATTAGTAAAAATATAAATAGCGCTAAATGGGTTTTCCACCATGGAACCAGGATTTTGATTTCTAATAGTGTGGGGACCTCATTCCAAATCCCATCAGAATTCGCAGCTTTAACTTTAAAATTATAGGTTCCCGCGGGAATGTTTGTGTAGGTTGCATTACTTATTTTTTTTACATAATTCCAATCTGTTTCAAACCCTTCTAAATAGTAAGCATATTCAATATTTTTTGAGCGCGTGTATCCCAAACCAAAATAGTCAATCGTAAACATATTTTGGTCATGCTCTAGTTTAATTTTTGAGGTTTCATTAATCACTTTTTTTAGAGGAGAATCACTTTCTGAAGGGACCACACTTTGGTTTGAAATTTTAAAATCTGATAAATAAACTATTGGTGGGGTAGAGTTGGTAGTAATCACTTTAGGATCAAAGTAATTGATGCCTTTGTAACATCCAAAATACAAAATGCCATCGTCGGATTGATAGTTAGAGTTTTTGTTAAAATTATTTGTAATCAATCCATCCTGAGTATTATAATTGGTGAACTCATTTTTTAGGGAATCAAATTTTGAAATCCCATTGTTTCCTGCAAGCCATATTTCATCATCTTTTGTTTGAATAATGGACTTTATCGATTGATGATCAAAGTTTTCAGAAGTATTAAACCATTTAATTTTTTGAGTTATTGGATCTAATTTACATAAGCCATCCCCATCTGTACCAATCCATATGTTATTTTGGTTGTCTTCAAAAATGGTGATTAGTAAATTACCTCTAATCCTACTTTCTGAAGTATTGTTTATAATCGAACTATAGGGTGTTATTTTTGGAGTCTCTGAATCTGGTTTTTCAATTTTAAACAGCCCGGTTCTCGTTCCTAACCATAGATTATCTTGGTGGTCTACGATCACTTTTCTAATGTTTTTTGAATTGATGGATAAAGATTTGTAGGCTTCGGACTGGTAGTGTTTTAAAGTTCCAGATTTTTGTTCATAGGAATATAAGCCTGTTAAAAAACTACCAATCCAAATGCGTCCTTTGGAGTCTTCAGCAAAACTCATTATTCGATTCGATTTTAGAATAGTACCACTATTTTTAATTTGTATATTCTCAAATACTTTGGATCCTTTTTTTAGTAAAAACAGCCCTGAATTCCATGTTCCAATCCATACATTTTGGTAGCTATCGATAAACACACTCACAACATCACTACTATTTAGTCCTTTGGCTATTTTGTTGTTTTGATCTAATAAATGAGTGAAAGTTTCCTTTTTTTGGTCATAAACATCAACCCCTCCATCGGAAATTCCAATCCAGAATCGGCCCTGATTATCCTGAGTAATACTTGTTACAGATTTAGAAAATAAGGATTGATCTTTATTTGGGATGCTTTCAATCGATTTGAATCGTTCATTTTCCTTATCATAGACATCGACTCCTTGGTTGAAATAACCTACCCAAATTCTGTTTCCATCGTCAATAAATATTGACCATATTGAGTTGGATTTAATTCCATCTGTATCAGACTTATTGAATTTGAATGATTTGACGGTTCCATTACGATACAAAATGATAAGTCCATCGTTCTCAGTTCCACAAAAAATGGCGCCTTCAGAGTTCGTTTCTAATGAGAGGATGCGTTTGTTTGTAATGTTATAAGATTTAAATTCAAAATAATTAGTTGGGCTTGTTGATATTTCAATAAGACCTTCGCTGGTCGTTCCTAGCCAAATACTTCCATCCAATTTAGTGAGTATAGATTCTATGGGGTTTTTAATTTTTTCCGACTGTCTCAAGGTTGTGAATTTTGCATAGTCCAATTCATTAGTAAGAGAATTGTACTTTAACAGTCCTATGTTTGATCCAAACAATATAGCTCCTCTGGGCGTTGTTTTTATTTCGTTTATTTGAAGTTTTTCTATAGAGTCATAAGCTATTATTTTTACTTTTATAACTTTTTGATTAGTTGTGTTAAGCTCAAGTACGCCAGAACCGTGCGTTCCTATCAGTAGTGTGTTTCGGTCAGTTTCTCCAATCGCCTTAATTTGAACCTTTGAATTTTGAGAATTGAGTTTTACAGGAACAAATTGATCTAAATTCCTGTGGTATAAATTGAGTCCTACATCTGTTCCTACCCAAAGATTGTTATTCGAATCCAAATAAACAATGTTTACACCAGAATTGTCTAAAGTTCTTTCATTTCCCCACTCGTGTCTATAGTTTTTTAGTTCAAGGCCATTAAAAGAGTATATACCGTCCCCTTGTGTTCCAATCCATACAATCCCTTTTTGATCTTTAATGATAGACGTGATCGCTCTTTGACTCACGTTTTCAGCAATCGGTTTAAACTTTAAGTTGTCCATATAACTTTGGCCAAAAATCATATTTGAAATAAAAATGATCGCAACAGGAACGGTTCTATATAGTTTACTGATTGTCATAATAACTAATTTTAATCTTTATTTTGTTTAATGATTAAGTAGGATAACCATACAATTCAATATTAACTAATTTAATTAATATAATTTTTGTATTTCCATCGAATAAGTCTAATTGCTTCAAATTTCACATACATTTCCTCAAATTTAATAAAATTAATTACAGAGTGTAAGTAGGTTTGTAGAATATTCAAATACATACATATAAAATTTATAATTCCTCAATAATTAACTTAAAAAAAAATATATTTTTGATTATGACAAATTAGGAATAAATAAACAACCATAATTTCACTACATAACTAAATAAACAAACTATGAAAACTATTTTCCGACTAATTATTTTTTCGGTTTTAACTCCTTTAGTTGCTTTTGCGCAATCAAAGACAATTACCGGGACTATTAACGATGAGTTAGGTCTTCCCCTCCCTGGAGTAACAATCCAAGTCAAAGACTCAAATAATCTTGGAGCTGTCACAAATTTTGATGGTGTTTTTAAAATTTCAATTCCCTCGGATGCAAAACAAAGTATTATTCTTTCGTACATCGGGTATTTAACTGAAGAAGTTGATGTTTCTAAAAACAAAATTGTTTCAGTAAACTTACAAGTGGACACGGACCAACTCGATGAAGTGGTTGTTGTTGGATATGGAACGGTCCTTAAAAAAGATATTACAGGATCTTTATCCTCTGTAACCGTTAAAGAGGAGGTGGCGAATCAGTCTACTTCAGTAGATCAGCTTTTACAAGGCCGTGCGGCTGGAGTACAAGTTATACAAAATGGTGGGGCTCCAGGTTCTGGAATTAGTGTTAAAATTAGAGGAACTAACAGTTTAAGAGGAAATAACGAACCGCTTTATGTGATTGATGGTGTCATTATTTCTTCAGCTGGTGAAGATGTTTCATCTGCAGGAGGGGGGCTTGAAGGTCAAGAAGTTCAAAATGGTTTAAATGGAATTAATCCACGAGATATTGAAAGCATTCAAGTATTAAAAGATGCTTCTGCCACTGCTATTTATGGCTCAAGAGGCGCCAATGGAGTTGTTTTGATCACCACAAAAAAGGGAACAAATGGGAAAACTAAAGTCAATACATTTCTTACAACCTCCATAAGAACAATTACTAAAAAATATAACGTATTAGACGGATTTGGCTTTGCCAACTATGTGAATGAAATTAACGAAAATAATGGAGTTGATCAACGTTATTTAATTGAAGGCTCCACGATTTATACATTAGAAAATGGGACTCCATTATCCGATCCAGCTCAGGAATTCAATTGGCAAGATGAGATTTATACGGATGGAATTAGTCAGAAATTTGGAGCTTCTGCTTCTGGAGGTAGTGATCAAGGAAACTATTATATATCAGCGGGTTTTGATAGTCAGGAAGGGATCGTAAAAAAATCTTCTTTTAAAAGCGGGGATGTTCGAATCAACTTAGATCAGAAGTTAAATGACAATCTAAAGATAAAAGCGCGCTTAAGTGGCTTTTTTAGCAGCTCAGACTTTGCTGAAGGGGGCGACTTAGCTGGAGGTTCAAATCGAAGCCTCGTAAGAAATGCGATTGCATTCAGACCGCTTTTGGCGTTTAACGATGATGGTATTGATGTTTCAGGAGACGAAACCTTGACGAGCCCTTACGCTTGGATTGATGATTTTTCAGATATTTCCAAAGCAACCCGCTACATAGGATCTTTAGGGCTTACTTATAAGCTCCCTATTAAAGGGATGTCCTACGAAGTTACTTATGGAGGTAATGTTAGAAATAAAGACAGAAGACGTTGGTTTGGACCAACAACCTTTCAAGGGAGGCCAAATGGGGCGCTTCAAATGTCAACATTAAATACAAAATCACATCAGTTTAATAATCTTTTAAAATTCAATAGAAAATTTAATAGAAAACATAGAATTAATAGTTTGGTCGGGGTTATTTATGACGTTCGTAATGTAGAAAGAAGTATTTATGCAGTTGCAGGCTTTATTACCACTCAATTTACAACATCGCAACCTGCTTTTGGAGAGTCAATTACCAGACCATTAACGCTAGCGAAATCGGATCAACAAATAGTTTCCCTTCTAGGACGATTAAATTATACTTATGATAATAAGTATACTTTAACAGCAACGATTAGACGTGATGGTGTTTCAAAGTTTTCAGAAGGGAATAAGTATGGTGTGTTTCCATCATTTGCTTTAGCTTGGAATGTTGGTAATGAAAATTTTGTAAAAAACTCAGATCTTTTTGAAAGTTTGAAACTTAGAGCAGGATGGGGTCAAATAGGGAACCATGGTATAAACCCTTACGGAACGTTGTCTAATTATGGCGTATCAGATAATCTGTATGGAAATGCGGAGGGTGGCACTAATATTCCAATCGGATTATTAAATCTTTCGAATCCTGATTTAACATGGGAAACAACGGAGCAATTAAATTTTGGTTTAGATTTTAGTACTCTAAATGATGTGGTTTCAGGAACTATCGATATCTATGACAAGACCACTAAGGATTTACTTCAAAATTCTAATATTCCAGCATCTTCTGGATTTTCAAATATTTTGGTAAACAAAGGGGCTATTTCAAATAAAGGTGTTGAAGTTGCGTTAAACTTTGTTCCGATTTCAACAGATGTTATGGAATTGAGCTTTGGAGGGAATATCTCGTTTAATAAAACACAGATTACAGACTTAAACTCTCAGCCATTACAAGGGTTCTATGAAAATGGTGCTGTAACAGACAGAAGGTTTTACTATGGTAATAGAGTTAGTGGAGGCAATCATTTTAAATCGCCAGCAAATGTATTTGTAGAAGGAAAAGAATCGAGTCTCTTTTATGGGTTTCAAACAGACGGCATCTATCAAACCGAAGATACTGATTTTGTTTCTTTACTTGGAGTCGATGCTGTACCCGGTGACGTAAGAATTATAGATCAGTTAACCGAAGATACTGATGGTGATGGAGTCTTAGATTCTGGCGATGGTGTGATCGATGTAAAGGATAGAACCTTTATTGGTAATCCGAATCCAGATTTTATATATGGGTTTAATATGAACTTAAGATTCAAAAGATTTACAGTTAGTGCTTTATTTAATGGGGTGTATGGTAATGAAATTGCAAATGGTAATTTATTGCAATTAGAGAATGCTGAAGCAAGTGTCTTTAACAACATCTCTCCTGAAGCCTATAACAATGCTTGGAGGCCAGACAACCAGTCAAATACCCATCCAAGAATTGGATATACGACAGTTGGCCAAGCTGCCATAACAGATCGTATCATTGAAGATGGTAGTTATTTAAGGTTAAACAATTTAACGATAGGCTATGATATTCCTGTCACAGAAACGAGTTTATTCGATCGTTTAAATGTTTATATCGCGGGTCAAAACTTATTTACTTGGACAAACTATACTGGCTATGATCCAGAAGTCTCCACTTTTTTATACACAGGGCTCATAAACGGAGTGGATTTCAATGGTGCTCCTAATGCTCGAAATCTTTTGTTAGGAGTAAATATGAGCTTTTAAACGTACTGAAAATATAAATCTGAAAACAATTATATATATTATTAAATTTATAAATTATGAAAAATTTTAAAATCATATTATTAACGCTTATGGGAGTACTAGTTTACTCCTGTGACATCGACGAAGAGCCAATATTCCTCGATTCAGCAGCGACTTACGGAGACCTTGAAATTGCAACAGGTGCTCTAGATGGAATTTACCAAGGACTGACGGCCTACGGGGCACAAGAGCAACGTATTTATGCACTTAATGGTTTTTCAGGGTTTTTTACTACAGGTAGAGGCGGCGGTAATAATGTTAATAACACAAATAATCAGACCCTATTTTCTTTGAAACCGGTTTATGATATCGATTCAGAAAATATGTGGATCGCTATTTACTCTGTAATAGGGAGATGTAACGGCGCTATTAATAACATAACAACGGTTGCGTCTACATCGGATATCAATGAGTTAGGATTCAATGATATTTCGGGTCAAGCTTATTTTGTACGTGCTTGGTCCTATTTTTCTTTAGTTCGTTTATGGGGAGATATTCCACTATGGTTAACGCTTCCTGATAGTGATAACTTAAGTAAGGCAAAAACGAGTGCAAAAGAAGTTTACGCACAAATCATCTCGGATGCCCAAATGGCTACGAGTCTAATGAATGGGGCCATTGGTGCTGGTTATCCAAAACAGCAGGCAGCAAATATGTTATTAGCTAAAGTCTATATGACACTCGCCACAAACCCCGATTTACAAGCAGATGGCAAGACTGAAAGTGACTACTGGCAAATGGCTTATGACGAAGCTAACATGGCCTATGGACACTATAGTTTAGAACCCGATTATAGCTCTTTATTCACGGATGAAAATGAGAACTCTAACGAATCAATTTTTGAACTTCAAATTAGTCAAGATGCTGCGAACTCTCAAATGGGTAGAAATTACACTCCGTGGAAATATAAATCAGCACTGCATTTTGGTTGGTTACGTGTAAGTGCAGATGTATTCCTAGACCACCAGGCAACCTATCCAGATGACCCTAGACTTGAGGGCACTTACCTTTATAATTATAGCAGAGCAGATAATGGAAACTCAGTTAAAGTATACCCCGCGATTTCTGCTAGAAGTCAATTTTCTAAATCACATCCTTATTTATTTAAGTTCACTGAAAAAGATAAAAGCCATTCCAATCTATATGGAGATCAAAATTTAATTATTTATCGCTATGCGGAACTTCTTATTATGTTGGCTGAGATTTCTAATGAACTCCAAAATGGACAACAACTTGGGTTTATTACTGAGGTTTTAGATCGTGTAGGCATGTCAAACGCAGCCTATTTAGGAGATCAAGCAACCTTTAGAGATGCCATTATGACTGAATATCGATTTGAACTTCTTGGTGAGGGTGAAGATGCACACAATAACAGAAGACGAGGATTTGATTATTTTTTAACACATACAATTAATAAACATAACAACAATCCAATTTTCTCTTCTAAGGTAGATTTAGAATTAAGTACAGATCCAACACAAGTAATGCAATTGCCAATTCCGCTTACTGAAGTCAATACGAACGACTTAATAGATGACTAATGGTTTAGCTGGTAGTTTGATAAATTTTATAAAGGCCAAAGCAAATTGCTTTGGCCTTTATGTATTTTTGGTGGACTCCATTGCGAGGGATGTTGTAGATATTGGGGGGCTAGCAATGTTTTCAACAACAGTGACCCCTATTATTTGGAAAAATTAAACTTATATTCCAAATCGCAGTCCTATTATAATTCAGGATCAACTAACTTATGAATCAAAGAGAACTCATACATTTACACTGGCGCACCGGATTTGGGGCAACGCCTGCTTTGATTGCAG
The DNA here is from genome assembly GCA_029252265.1 of Flavobacteriaceae bacterium. Lineage (GTDB taxonomy): Bacteria > Bacteroidota > Bacteroidia > Flavobacteriales > Flavobacteriaceae > Hel1-33-131. The sequence goes on from JAQXBT010000069.1 coordinate 21,961, forward strand.
CATCTAGAAAGCTTAGTAGAGAAAATAATATAAATCGATTGTTCGATGCTTCAAAAAAAATAGAGCCAATTCAAATAGATTTATCTGATTTTGGAGACTATTTTAATACGCCTTACACTAAGTTAAAGAAAAATTTAGGAGAACAAAACTCTCAAAAATTAAGACAGAAAAGTCAAAAGAAAGTTCGGGAATTAAACTTTAGTTGGCTTAAAAAAATAGCAAATTCAGATCAAGTTTTAAGGGAAAAAATGACCCTTTTCTGGGCCAACATATTTGTTTGTAGAGATAATCATATTCTGCATACGCTCAAATTTAATAACATACTTCGGACTCATGCTTTAGGGAATTTTGGAGATTTTGTTAAAGCGATTTCTAGATCGGCTTCGATGCTCAAATACCTTAATAACAATCGAAATTTTAAGAAAAAACCAAATGAAAATTTTGCACGGGAACTCATGGAGCTTTTCACACTAGGGATTGGGAATTATTCTGAGACCGATGTTAAAGAAGCTGCAAGAGCATTCACAGGTTGGAATTTCACACCCAACGGGGAATTTATTTTAAGAGACGCTAGACACGATCAAAATTCTAAAATATTTTTAGGGGAAACTGGAAATTTTGGAGGCGATGACATCATTAATCTAATTATAAAGCAAAAGGCCTGTGCAGAATTTATATGTACTAAAATATATCGCTATTTTGTGAATCCATCCGTAGATAAAGAGCATATAAGAGAATTGACTGATGTATTCTATAAAGATTATAATATTGAAACATTGATGCGTCATCTGTTTATGGCCGATTGGTTTTATGAGGAGAAAAATATAGGAGTTAAAATTAAATCCCCTGTAGAGCTAATGGTTGGGATTCATAAAGTAGTTCCCTCTGTATTTAAAAAACAACGCCAAGTGCAATACCTTCAAAAAATGATGGGTCAAACACTTTTATACCCCGTTAATGTAGCGGGATGGAAAGGCGATCGCTATTGGATTGATTCCAACTCATTAATGTTTCGGTTGAAACTACCATCTTTAATTCTTAATAATGCAAAAATAAGCTTGAAACCCAAAGGGAAGTTTGAAGATACTTTTGACGAATTCTATAAAGAAAAAAAACAACGGTTCTCAGTAGATGAGAAAGAGCGTACATATTTTGAAACTCATTATTCTAAAGTGTCCTTTAATAAATTAAAAGAGCTGCTAGTCGTTCCACGTCTCGATTACGATACCAGTGAGATGTTAGAGGCGTACCAACCCCAAAATTCGTTTCAATATGGTGTTCAATTGATGTCCATCCCTGAATACCAATTGTGTTAAATAGATAGCGTATGAAAAGAAGAGATTTTTTAGTGAAGAGTTCTTTAGCCAGTAGCATGGTCTTTGTGCCTAGTTTTATGAAAGCTTTTGAAAATTTAGACCCAGCATTATTAGGCTATAAAAAACTGGTAGTTATTCAATTGTCAGGTGGAAATGATGGGTTAAATACGATCATCCCTTACAGAAATGATTTGTATTACTCCAACCGCCCAGGGATCTCAATCCCGAAAAACAAACTTATCGATATTGATGGAGAGTTAGGGCTTAATGAAAATCTAGCACCTTTAAAATCGTTGTATGATAAGGGGTATCTGTCAATTATTAATAATGTTGGATATCCAAACCCTAGCAGGTCTCATTTTAGATCCACAGATATATGGCATACCGCGAGTAGTGCTAGTACGTATTTAGATTCTGGTTGGATGGGGCGCTATATTGACCAGTATGGTAAAAAACCGTATTCTGGAATTGAAGTAGACGACTCTTTGTCACTAATTCTTAAAGGGAACACTATTAATGGGGTGGCAACAAAAGATGCTAAAAAGATGTTTAACAATGCAAAAACGCCCTTTTTCAGCAAAGTATTAGAAACCCAAACCGAGGCTCATTTAAGTGAGCATAATCTCGGCTATTTATACAAAACAATGGTAGGCGCGAAGTCTTCCGCCATGTATATTTACGAAACAAGTAAAACAACAACCAGTACGCAATCGTATCCAAACAATCCGTTTGCAAAACAACTAAAAACAACGGCTGAATTTATTAATTCTAAGCTCGACACCAAAGTTTACTATGTTTCTATGGGAGGCTTCGACACCCATGCTAACCAAGCCAACAGACACGCACGATTACTCAAAACGTATAGCGAAGCAATGGAAGTCTTTGTGAAAGACTTGGAAGCTTCTGATTCCTTCAAAGACACATTGATTTTAACTTTTTCTGAATTCGGAAGGCGCGTTCAGCAAAATGCAGCTGGTGGGACCGATCATGGGGCTGCAAACAATCTTTTTGTGATTGGAAAAAATCTTAAAAAACCAGGGATTTATAACGATAGCCCTGATTTATCCAATCTGGATAAAAATGGAGACCTGCACTATACAATCGATTTTAGAAGTGTGTATGCGACTTTGTTAGATCAATGGCTTGGTGCAAGCCACTCAAAGGTGTTAGGCAACTCTTTTAATACGCTGAATTTCATATAATCCTTAGAAGATTACTCCTAAATTTATTTTAGCTTCAATTCTCATAGTGTTTGCTTCAGGGGTCTCACTTTATGACCCAGATTTAAAATATTTTTGAGCCAGATCATTCAAAATATATAAAATCATACGGTCTTTTTAGACTTAACTCAATTAAAAATTATGGCACAATCAGTAAATTCAGGGTACTTAATCAAACTTACATTAGTAGCCACTTTAGGGGGCTTGTTATTTGGCTACGATACAGGAGTCATCTCTGGAACTGTAGGGTCTTTAGATAGTTTTTTTGTAATTCCAAAAGGATTATCAGAAACGGCGGCAAGTGCTTTTAAAGGGTTTTTAGTATCAAGTGCATTAATAGGCTGTATTATTGGAGGTATTATTGGAGGATTAGTCAGTAAAAAGCTAGGCCGAAAAAACGGATTAATTCTAGCCGCTATTTTATTTTTAATATCAGCGTTTGGTTCAGCTATGCCAGAAATGTTTATGGGGACTTTAGGAGAATTAGATCATACGTTTTCAACCGTATTTATTGTGTATAGAATTATTGGAGGTATTGGCGTAGGTTTAGCATCCATGTTATCGCCTTTATACATAGCAGAAATTGCGCCTGCAAAGAGCAGAGGGAAATTAGTTTCCTTTAACCAATTGGCTATTGTTGGTGGTTTTATGATCGTCTATTTTGTAAACTACTTCATTTCAAGAAGTGGTGGTTCAGATGAATGGTTAAATACCATTGGTTGGAGATGGATGTTTGCTTCCGAAGTGATTCCTGCAGGATTATTTTTAGCTTTCTTATTTTTTGTCCCAGACACACCACGTTCTTTAATGTTGAGAAACAAACCAGAAAAAGCTTTAAAAGTTTTAGTAAAAGTCAACGGTGAAGAAGAAGGAAATAGAGTTCTGGCAGAAATTGAAACGTCTATGAACGAAAAAACTTCTGGGCATATTTTATCTTTTGGTTGGCTCGTAATTATTATCGGAGTTTTAATCTCAATTTTTCAGCAATTTGTAGGGATAAATGTGGTGCTATATTATGCCCCAGAAATATTTAAAACAATAGCATCGGGTACAGATAGCGCCTTGTTTATGACGATTATTGTCGGCGTTGTGAACTTCTTATTTACCATAATCGCTGTAAAAACTGTCGACAAACATGGTAGAAAGCCATTAATGGTTATCGGAGCTACTGGAATGGCCGTTGCGATGTTGTCATTAGGTTTTGTCTTTTTCTCTGGTGCAACAGGCTATTTAGCCTTGTTTTGTATGATGTTATATGTCGCAAGTTTTGCGATGAGTTGGGGGCCAGTTACCTGGGTATTATTAGCAGAAATTTTCCCAAATAAAATTAGAGGAAAAGCACTGGCAATTGCAGTGGCAGCACAATGGATTTCTAACTATTTAGTGTCATTAACATTTCCAATGATGAATGATAACTCCTATTTAACAGTACTGTTTAACCATGGGTTCGCTTATTGGGGATATGGAATTATGAGTATTTTAGCAATGCTATTCATTTTAAAATATGTTCCTGAAACAAAAGGAAAAACGTTAGAAGAAATGGAAAACCTTTGGAAAAAATAACAATACTATTTCATAGAAAAGTTTTACCAACCCAATTGAGGAATAAATAAAATACAGATTCACGGGATTCGTTTTTTGGGTTTTAAGAAAGTTTGTTCCGCTTTATTTTAAGCAAATGCAGAACGCTGTTCTTTCAGACCAGATGCCTTAAAACAAAAAAACTACACAAGCAAGCCAGAAGCCGAGCAATTTACCGAGGCCGAAAAAAATAATATATTAAGTGAAATATGAAAAACAAAAAATTAACGGTAGATGAAATTTATCAGACCAATATAGAAGCCTTCAACACTAGAAGAAAGTTACCATACACAAAAAAAGAATACTCAGAAGCCGAGGGATGTACCGCCGATGCAATGAGATATTGGAATGAGTGCCTTCCAAATGCC
>JAQXBT010000071.1 GCA_029252265.1 Flavobacteriaceae bacterium
ATACATGACATTGCACCTTATAGAGTTTACCTGGTTTCACTACAGCTTAACCTGTACATTCTTTCTGTTGCACTTTTCCTAGCCTTACGACTGGTGGCCGTTAGCCACTATAATACACTTTGGTGTCCGGACTTTCCTCTCTTCGTTTAAAACGAACAGCGATAAGGCGATCTGCTTTGCCGCAAAAGTACATAAATTGTTAATAACTCCTTTTAATTTTAGAGCCTTTAATTTAGGCATTAGGCCATGAATATTTAAATTTGTTTTAATAAGATTTTTATGGATCCATTTATTGTGTCGGCCTTAAAATACAGACCTCAATCATTTAAAGATGTTGTTGGGCAATCTGCTATTACCAATACTCTAAAAAATGCCATTGATCAAAACCACTTGGCCAAAGCTCTCTTATTTACAGGTCCTCGTGGCGTTGGTAAAACCACTTGTGCACGTATTCTTGCCAAAATGATTAATAGTACTGGCGCTGAACACGTAAATGAAGATTTTGCTTTTAATATTTTTGAGTTAGATGCCGCTTCTAACAATTCTGTAGATGACATTCGAAGCCTCACAGATCAGGTGCGAATCCCACCGCAAGTTGGTAATTATAAAGTGTATATTATAGATGAAGTTCATATGTTATCGGCTTCGGCATTTAATGCCTTTCTAAAAACATTAGAAGAGCCACCAAAACATTGTATTTTTATTTTAGCAACGACCGAAAAACATAAAATAATTCCGACAATTCTATCGCGATGTCAGATTTTTGATTTCAAACGAATTACAGTGACGGATGCTAAAAACTATCTAAAAGTCATTGCACAAGAACAAGGAATTACTGCTGAAGATGATGCATTGCATATCATCGCTCAAAAGGCAGATGGCGCCATGAGAGATGCCCTTTCTATATTTGACAGAGTTGTTAGTTTTTCTGGAAAAAACTTAACACGTCAGGCAGTCACTGAAAACTTAAATGTTTTAGACTACGACACCTTTTTTGAAGCTACCGATTTAATTCTAGCTAATAAAATACCCGATTTATTAGTGCATTTTAATCACATCCTTTCCAAAGGATTTGATGGCCATCATTTTATTACAGGCTTGGCCTCTCATTTTAGAGATTTATTAGTGAGTAAAACGCCACAAACTATTGAACTCTTGGAAGTTGGAGACGATACTAGAGTTACTTACAAGACACAATCAGAAGCAACCTCACAAGCGTTTTTAATTCAGGCTATTGAACTTGCAAATGAATGCGATCTCAAATACAAAACAAGCAAAAATCAGCGGCTTCTGGTCGAACTTTGTTTAATGCAGCTTGCCTCTATCACTTTTGATGGAGAAAAAAAAAAGCCTAGTGGATTCATAATTCCTGCGTCCTACTTTAGGTCTAAAAGAATATCTGAAGTCAAAGTAAAACGTCCTGTTACAACTCCAGAAAATTCAACCAAAAAACAAACGAAGGAAACCCAGTCGGTTGTTGAAAAAATTGAAGAACCAAAAGAAACGTATCTAAAAAAAGAACTTCCTATACCCATCATTCAAAGCACACAAAGACCTTCTTCGGGATTGTCGTTGAGTAGTATTCGAAAGAAAAAAGAGCATCAAATTAAGCTCATGGATGTCAAGGTTGATGAAGAAGACTTGCCAAATGATCCGTTTACCGAAGAAACACTTTTGAAATTTTGGAATATCTTTGTCACTAAATTGGAAACAGATGGCAAATACAACCTTGCGGCAATACTTCAAATTGACACACCAAAACTCATCAATGGAAATACCATTCGATTAGAATTTCCAAATACCACCAATAAAATTGAAGTTGAACGCCAGCAATTCGATTTATTACAGTACTTGCGAAAGGCAGTCAATAATTTTTCGATTGTTCTAGATATTCATGTCAATGAAAAACTTGAAAAACAATACGCTTACACTCCAGAAGATAAGTATAAAAAATTAGTTGAAAAAAACCAACACATCGAACTTTTGCGTAAAACATTTGATTTAGATTTATAAGTTATGCTTGGATTAAAATTACCTTCCGACCCGAGATGGGTGAACATCGCTGAGAAAAATTTAGAACAAATTTTATCAGATCATGCTTTTTGTGAGCAGAAAGCGGCGAGTACTGCCATTTCTCTTATTGTAAGTTTTCCAGAATATACCGAATTGGTTCAAGAAATGATTGCTTTAGTGGAAGAAGAAATGAGTCATTTTAAAATGGTTCATGATATATTATTAGAACGTGGATTTGTCCTCGGTCGCGACCGAAAAGACGCCTATGTATCCCGCCTGTTACAATTTTTTCCTAAAGGTGGAAGTCGCACAACCCAATTGGTACATCGCCTGTTATATGCCGCTTTAATTGAAGCCAGAAGTTGTGAACGATTTAGACTCTTATCAGAACATTTAGAGGACAAGAAATTGGCTAAATTTTACAGAACTCTCATGATTAGTGAGGCAAATCATTACACTTCCTTTTTAGGTTTTGCAAGACAGTATGGCGAACGAGAAGATGTGGATCAAAAATGGGAAGCCTTGCTTGACTATGAAGCAACCATCATGAAGTCCTTAAGCATAAGTGAAACCATTCACGGCTAGTTTAATCAATTTACGGAGTAAGATTTTTTGGAAATAACTTATATTCTAAAATTCCGTTAGTACAACCGCCCCATGAATTTGTATTGAAATTAAGTTTTACAATGCCGCAAGTTGGAATATTATCAATACTAGCATCTCCTATTTGATTAACTAGAGTAGTTAATGCATTGTTATGCCCAAAAATAATCACCTTAGAAAACCTAGGGTCAATTTCTTTGATAAAGGCCTCTAAATAAGCACCACTAAAATCATATAATTGATCTAAATATGACACCATTGATTCCTCAAAAACAGCATTTTTAATAAAAGCTCGACAGGTTTCTCGAGTTCGTTTTGCGGTACTACAAAAGACGGCTTCGGGTTTGAAAGACTTTACAATATCTAAGGAGGACATAAATTCCGAATCAAATAAACCACGTTTATTTAAAGGACGTTTTTCATCTGGAAGTTGAAACTCCCAGGACGATTTGGCATGCCTTATAAAGGTGATTGATTTCATAGGAAATTAAGGCGATAAACGATCCATTTTCCAGGAAAAATCTGTTTGTAATTGGTATCGAATACGATCATGAAGGCGGTTAGCTCTGCCCTGCCAAAATTCAATTTCAATAGGTTTGATCATAAATCCACCCCAAAATTTTGGGCGCAAAATTTCTTTGTTTTTGTATTCTGACTCTAAGGATTTCAATTTTGATTCCAAAACATCTCTACTTTCAATCACCGAACTTTGTTGAGATGCAATGGCTCCAAGTTGACTCCCTTTAGGTCTAGATTCAAAGTAACCATCACTTAAGTTATCTGCGATTTTTTCTGCACGTCCTTTAATAATTACTTGTCGCTCTGCGGCCGCCCAATGAAATGAAACACACACATTTGGATTGGCTGCAATAGCTTTTCCTTTTTCGCTTTCGTAATTCGTATAAAAGATAAAACCTTCATACGTATACTTTTTTAAAAGAACTACTCTGTTTTTAGGAAAACCATCGGTTCCAATTGTTGAAATAGTCATAGCATTGGTTTCATCTTCTTGAAAATGAGTATCAACTTCATGAAACCACTTCTGAAATACTTCCATTGGGTTTTCTGAAATAGATGTCTCTAACAAGGCGCCCTTTTCATAGGATTTACGGTAATTTCCTAAATCTTTTTCCATAATTTTATAATCACATTCAAATTTACATAAATATATTATTTTTAGTGTCGTTGAATTATTAAATTTACGATGAGATAAATAGTTTTAATATGATGTATGGGAGTTTAATCACAGGGATTATTTTAATTGTAACAGGAATAGCTGTTAAGAATCATCCTGATTTAATCGCAGGATACAACACACTTCCTAAAGAAAAGAAAGATAAAATTGATGTGGAAAAACTAACAAGCATCACACGAAAATATCTGGTTTTAACAGGGTTAAGCGTCCTGTTTTCTAGTCTTATTTTAGCACTATTAAACATAGACCAACAAACTCAACTATATGTGGTGAGTGGATTGGTTATTGTAGGCGTCACAACTTTAATTATTCTATCCAACCGAATACCAGAAAAGGAGTGAAAAAAATAGTTTATGGTATTCTAAATGCCTTTTGTGTAATGCATAAAAAATAAAATCACAATTGGAACTGCCAGAACGAAAACCATCCATAAATGCGATTCTATAACTTGAGGTGCGATTAGTAACGTAATAATATAGCCGCCAATCGCCCCCCCAAAATGTGCATCATGTCCGATATTACCTTGGCGTGACTTTATCCCATATATGGAATATAACATGTAACCAACGCCCACAACATAAGAAGGAATTGGGATCGGAATAAAATATAAATACATTTTCATACCAGGATATAATAAAATTGCTGCATATAGAATCCCAGTCACAGCGCCACTAGCACCAACCGCTGAGTAGTAAGATTCGTTTTTATGAAAGTGATAGGATAACAAATTTCCAAAAATCAAACTCCCAAAATAAATCAAAAAGAAATAAAACGGCCCGACGCTTGCTAAAACAATATCCGCAAAAAAATAGAGTGTTAGCATATTAAACAACAAATGTTGCAAGTCCACATGTAGAAAGCCAGAGACCAACATACGAAGTTGCTCACCACGATTGATGCCGCCAACATTAAATTTATATGTTTCAAAGAAAGAGTGATCTTTAAACCCTTTTAAGGAGCAAAGCACGTTAATAACAATAATAATCAGGGTATAAATACTAATGTTCATAAGGGTTACATATTAAATAAACTATATCTTTGCGAAAGTAAATTTAATATTTCTAAATGCAATTATTAGCGTACATTTTAATTTACCCAATTTTGCGGCTGGTCTCCCTCCTTCCGTTTCGGCTATTATATGCGGTATCTGATGCATTATACGTTTTGATATACCATGTTTTTGGATATAGAACCAAAACCGTAAAAGAGAATTTAAAACTGGTATTCCCTGAGAAATCAGATTTAGAAGTTAAAATAATTACAAGAAAATTTTATCACCATTTATGCGATATGATTTTGGAATCGATTAAATCGATGACTATTTCTAAAGAATCCATGAAAGCACGTTTTACCTTCCAAAACATTGAGATTATCAAAGACTTTGAAAAACAAAACAAAAGTATTGTTTTGATGTGTGCTCATTATGGAAGCTGGGAATGGATTTTTATTCTCCAAACCTACACGAGTCACCGTGGATATGGCATTTATAAACGTCTTCAAAATAAGTATTTTGACCGCTTAGTAAAATCGATTCGTGCACGCTACAACAGTTATTTAATTACCACAAAGGAAACATTTTCGGTGCTTGAGGATGCTAAAAAAAATGGCATCCTATCTCTAAATGGATTTGCATCTGACCAATCTCCAAAAAAAGACAAAGCTCGACATTGGAATGATTTTATGGGAATTAATGTACCCGTTCATACAGGGGCTGAAATGCTTGCAAAAAAACTAGATATGCCTGTCGTTTTTTTTTCAGTGAAACGCAAAAAAAGAGGCTATTATGAAGCGACCTTTGAAACCTTAGCTGAAGACCCTAGCTCGTTTAAGGACTATGAAATCACTGATAAATTTCTAAAACGTGTTGAAACTCAAATTCACGAGGCACCAGAGTACTATCTTTGGACGCATAAACGTTGGAAACATCGAAATACCTAAATTTATGTATCTTTTTTCGCTTTTCTAAGCCATTAGCATATAAAATATTATATTTGTGTTGATCCCAAATCAAACATCATGCGAAAACAATTGCCTACTTACCTCTTTTTTGGTTCTTTCTTTATTTTTTTCATTACAATACATGGTGCGTTTGCACAGCAAAATTTAGACAGTGAAAAACGTGCTGCATCTGGACATGATGTCGTGGAGTATTTTAATAACACTCCTATTGCTGGAAATCCAAATTTTCAGGTGGAATACAAAGATGCTATTTATCAATTCAAAAATCAATCAAACAAGAAACTTTTTGAAATGAATCCAAGTTGTTATGTACCACAATATGGCGGCTGGTGTGCCTATGCTATGGGGTACAACGGAGAAAAAGTAGAAATCAACCCCGAATCCTATAGTATTGAAGATAAAAAACTATACCTTTTTTATAAAACTACTTTTACAGACACCAAAAAGAAGTGGATGAAAAAAAACACCCCCCTCAAATTAGAAGCCAATCAAAATTGGAATCAATGGCTGAACAACTAAAATCCTACGCTTATGTTACCAAAAATAAATTTTGTGCTACGTTTAATTGTAGCTATTATTTTGATACAATCACTATACTTTAAGTTCAGTGGTCATCCTGAAGCCGTTCATATTTTTACAACCCTTGGTGTGGAGCCATGGGGACGACTTATGTTAGGTTTTTTTGAATTAATTGTTGGAATTGCACTTCTGCTACCAAAAACAAAAATTAGTGCCCTATTTGGATCAGCTGGACTCATGATCGGGGCATTAGGGGCGCATTTGTTCACTCCTTTAGGTATCGTTGTCACGTGGAATGGCAATTCAGATAATGGTCAGTTATTTATGATGGCTGTGATCGCATTTATTTTAAGTATTATTAGTCTAATTCTCTACAGTACCGATAAACAATACACATTTGGGCAATTAATATCAAAAGAGGTTTTCAAAAAAAAATCGATTTAGAATGAAATGGAAACGACTGTGGTATTATGAGTTTTGGCCTTATTGGATTTTTTATTTTCCAGCTTACATCTATTATTTCTATTTAGCCATCAAATCGAGACGATGGGTTTATTTTTCTGTATTAAATCCATGTATGAAATTTGGAGGCGCATTTTTGAGTTCTAAGCAACATTATTTAAAAACGATCCCTGATTTGTGGAAACCAATTACAATGCTTGTATCAGATTTAAATGAATTTGAATCGATCAAGAGTCAACTTGATTTTTTAAAATTGGAGTTCCCTTTGATTGTAAAACCAGATATGGGAGAACGTGGTAAAGATGTTGAAAAAATTGCTTCACTAGATGAGTTAAAATCATATTTAATGAACGTTCATCAAACTGTATTAATTCAAGAATACATCGACTACCCTATTGAACTTGGAATTCTATTTTACTGGGATCCCAATGGAAATCCCCAAATAAGCTCCATCGGTTCAAAAGAGTTCTGTAAACTGTTTGGAGATGGAACGCGTACTTTGGAAGCGCTTGTGGATGCAAACCACCGGATTGCACATCGGAAAACAATTCTAAAAGAGCGTTTCGAAACACAATGGAATCAAATCATCCCAAAAGGAGAAGCGATACTTATTGAGCCTATTGGTAATCATAACCGTGGCACAACATTTTTAGATGCACGATCTCATTACTCAACAGAAATGTTAGAATGGGTGGTAAATTGCGTACAGCATATCCCCGATTTTGATTATGGTCGTATCGATTTAAAAATTAAAAAATGGAATTCTTTCAAAACTAAAACTGGAATAAAAATATTGGAAATTAATGGTGTGAATTCTGAACCCATTCATATTTATGATCCTAGTTTTTCTATTTGGAATGCATACCAAACTATTTTCAAACACATGCATATCATTTATCAACTCAGTCAACATAAACTAAATAATCAAAGTCAAACACTCTCTCTTTTTGAATTTATTAGAGGTGCCCGAAAGGTATTGAGTAATAAAAGAGCATCCCAAATTTCCTATACATGAACATAATCCCACATAAAAAAGTATTACAAGATCTAAAAGATTTATTAATTCAAATGGATGAAGATTCTTTTTGTCATAAAAACAAAACCCTCTTTGGAGGGTCTATTGGAGAACATTTTAGACATATTATTGAATTTTATTTATGCTGTCTTTCCCAAAAAGGAACTAAAAACGTAAATTATGATGTCCGTAAAAGGGATAAGCAACTTGAAATAGATATTGGTTTTGGAATTGCGACTATTGATACATTAATAAGTACGTTGACTCAACTAGAAGCTCAAGATGATAAACCAATGTTCATGAAAAATTGTATGGAAGATGAAAAAGAAAATAATCTTAGAATTGAAACCTCCTTTTTTAGAGAATTGATCTATTGTATGGATCATTGTATTCATCATCAAAGTCTTATTAAAACAGCCCTTTTAGAACAAAATCTGATTCATTTTATTGACTCTAATTTTGGGGTTGCTTTTTCAACACAAATATACCGTAGCCAATGTGCATCGTAACGTTTTTTCCGAATTCTGAGGGTTTTATTTTTACAAGTAACCGAGATGAAAAATACCAACGAAAAACATTAGAGCCAACCACGTATCAACACCCTACCCCTTTAATTTATCCAAAAGATATAGAGCAAGGTGGCACATGGTTTGCTGTCGCTCCCAAAAAAAAACAATTGGTCTACCTGCTAAATGCAACAGGAACTCAACCAGATCCGAATCTTAAAATTAGCCGTGGACAACTTCCTATACAATTACTTTTAAATGATCAGACGATTCTTTCAAAATCAACTTTAGCTAAAATAGCGCCTTTTCAATTGATAAAAGTTTGTTTTTTAGAGGTTCCAAGACTAGAAAGCTTCCATTGGGATGGAGTTCATTTAATCAACAAGACATTGGATGCGACTAAACCCCAAATTTGGAGTTCTAACACTCTTTATAACGAAGCAAAAAAACAAAGCTTAAAAAATGATTTTAAGAGTTCTTTGAACAATTTCTATCAGTGGATAGACTTGATTAGTTTTCATGAAAAAGTAGCACAACCGGTTAATAACTCTGTATTTTTAAAGAAAGAATTTGGCCTTCAAACAGTGAGTATCACAAGTTTGAAGCATCAAAACAAACAACTTGATTTGTATTATAATAACCTCCTTGAAGAGGATACCCCTTTAAAAAATGCAATTTAAAATTGACATCAAATCCCGGCGATTGCTTTAATTTCTGAAATAATTTTATCCGCTAACTGATCTGCAGCACTTTGAGACGGCGCTTCTGTATAGATTCTAATAATTGCTTCGGTATTACTTTTTCTTAAATGCACCCATTCGGTTGGAAAATCAATTTTTACGCCGTCAATGGTAGAAATTTGCTCATGTGCATATTTAGCTTCCATTGCCACTAAAATAGCATCCACATCAATCGATGGATTTAAATCAATTTTTTTCTTACTCATAAAATAAGACGGATAGCTTGCTCTAAGTTCGCTGACCGCCATTTTTCGTTCTGCTAATAAACTCAAAAATAGGGCTACCCCCACTAAAGCATCGCGTCCATAATGGGACTCCGGATAAATAATCCCGCCATTACCTTCGCCTCCAATAACGGCATTATTGGCTTTCATTGCATTGACAACATTTACTTCGCCAACAGCACTTGCGGTGTACGTTCCGCCATGTTTTTCAGTCACGTCTCTTAAAGCTCGTGTAGAACTCAAGTTACTCACTGTATTTCCAGGTTTTTGACTTAAAATATAATCTGCACAAGCGACAAGGGTATATTCTTCTCCAAACATAATTCCTTTTTCATCCATAAAAGCCAAGCGATCCACATCTGGATCGACGGCAATTCCGAAGTCAGCATTTGTAGAAACGACTTTCTCAGATAAATCTGTTAAATGTTGTTTGAGCGGTTCTGGATTATGAGGAAACTTTCCATTTGGTTCGCAATGGAGTTTAACGGTTTCAACTCCCAATCGCTCTAAAAGAAGCGGGATTGCAATACCCCCCGTTGAATTAACAGCATCTACCACGACTTTAAATTTACCATCTGCAATGGCTTTCACATTCACCAATTCTAAATCTAAAACTTCATCAATATGGATATCAAAATACGCTTGATTGATCGTGATTGCTCCTAAGTCATCAACATCCACAAATTCCATAGAATCTGCTGCTGCAATATCTAAAACTCGTTGACTGTGTTCGGCATTTAAAAATTCGCCATTTTGATCTAAAAGCTTTAAGGCATTCCATTGCTTTGGATTATGACTCGCCGTTAAGATAATACCGCCATCCGCATGTTCTAAAGGAACCGCAATTTCAACAGTTGGCGTGGTTGATAGATCTAAATCTATCACATCGATGCCCATTCCAATAAGTGTATTCATAACTAAATTCTGAACCATTGCCCCAGAAATTCTGGCGTCTCTTCCAACCACCACTCGATAATTTTCTTTAGAGCGTTGCTCTTTAATCCACGTTCCATAAGCAGCAGCAAATTTTACCGTGTCAATAGGTGTTAAATTATCACCAACGGTACCGCCTATGGTCCCTCGAATTCCAGAAATAGATTTAATTAATGTCATTTATTTTTAAATTTTAAAAAATAGCTTTCATAATATTTATATGAAAATTGAGCTATTATAATAGTAATTATTAAGGTTAATATATTGATTAAAATAATCATACAAATATCATTTAAAATATTGTAAGGTTGAATTTTTAAGGCACAAAAAACAACAAAATTTAAAGCAATCGCGTGGTACATATAAAGTCCATAAGATATTTTACCTAAATGATTAAGCCATTTAAATTTAATATTTGGCACAAAATTATTGTGACTAATTGTGTATATAAAAAGTGGATACAAAATTGTAATGAATAAACTAGACCATATTGGGTTCTCAAATTCGAAGATAGAAGTGGAAAAATTTAAGGCAGTCAAAGCTATTATTAAATAGGATATACCTTTGTTGTTTTTAAATAACTCTAACTTATTTTCAATCCCTAAAATAGAGATTATTCCTCCAGAAAACAATAAGAAAAACACACCGTTATATCTTCTAAATATACTGATGCTTTCCTGGTGATATATGCCAAAACACACAACCGTGAGGGTCAGAATAAAGTATAACACATATTTGTTATTTACAACAAACAATAAAGGGGCTACAATTAAGTAAAATTGTTCCTCAATACCAATAGACCATAAAATTTCTAAAATTCCGCCTGGCGCATAAAGTTTAGAGAACACATTGGGAAGAAAAAATAGATTATATAAAATGCCTTCGTTAATTGAATAGGTCTTAGGGAAATCAATATTTAAAAAAGGTAAAATCAGATTATAGAAAATCAACCCAAAAACTACAATTAGATAATATAAAGGCAAAATTCTTAAAGCTCTATTTTTATAAAACTTAGCGATGTTAAAATTATTTCTATTTTTTAAATTATAAATTTGACCAATAATTAAAAAACCACTTAAAACAAAAAACATATAAACCGCATGAGTTCCTTTAGAAAAAAGGTCTAACCCATCAAAATATGGGAGATTTTGGTTTTTGGATAATTGAGGTAAATGAAAAATTAAAACAAAAAATGATAATACAAATCGAAGTACATCTAAGTTAGGAAGTCGTTTCAAAGGCATGTAGTTTGCACAAAAATACATAATATTGCCCTATGAATTACTTAGCTCATATTTTTCTTTCTGGAGAACAACCCGATATTATGATTGGAAACTTTATTGCGGACAGCATTAAAGGCAAGAAATACACCTCCTACTCTGCTGAAATTCAAAAAGGAATTTTATTACACCGACAAATAGATTCTACCACAGATGCCCATCTAGCATTTAGAAAAAGTACCAAACGCCTTCATGAAAATTATGGTCATTATTCAGGAATCATTGTGGATATATTTTACGATCATTTTTTAGCTAAAAATTGGTCTGATTACTCAGACATTCCATTAGAAGATTATATTCAATCGTTTTATAAATTATTGCGTGATAATTTTGATATACTTCCCAAAAACATTCAAAAAATGGCCCCTATAATGATGGAAGGGAACTGGCTATTAATTTATGCAGATCTCGATGGCATTGACCGAGTTTTGGCAGGGATGAATCGGCGTACAAAAAACAGATCAGGAATGGATACAGCAGGCCGAGAATTAAAAGAATTTTACACCTTATTTGAAGCAGACTTTAAGTTGGTTATTAATGACCTTCAAACGCTTAGTAAAAACTTTTTACGGGTCTAGTTTAAACCTTCATTCATAATTTTAAATATTTTAATGTCGGGTAATGTGCCTCTCACCTCATTCAGTTTCATAGTCATTGAAATGGCCTTGTTTTCGACCCAATCATTGTAATCTTTAATTGCTTTAAGTCTTAAGTTATTATCTAAATACCCTTCAGACACCATTTGCTTAGAACCCGCTACTTTGGACCAAATTCCAACTTTAGATTTGAAATCGCTTCTTTGTCTTTCATAATGTTCGTCTGAATTAATTTTTTCAATAGAAATCAATCCAATATCTTTCATCAGTTCAGGCAAATCATCAGCTATTCCATTGTTCATTCCAGCGTCACGTCTCCAGTTTAAAAAAGTAGTGTAAAATTCTTTCTTACTTACAGGGGGCTCTGGGTTCCATTCAATGGTGTTATGATTATAATCAAGAATTGAAATGACACCTTTTGGATTTAATAATGACTTCATTTTTAGGAGAGCATCTTTAGGATTATTCAACCATTGTAAGGTTCTTGCCGAAGTAATCAAATCAAATTTTTGAGTAGGATTAAACTTAAATAAGTCTGAATGAATCAGCTCTAAATTGGGCGTTTCTTTGTAGGTTTTTTCTCCACTCTTAATAAAATGTTCTGTCGTATCAATACCAATAACTTTTCCAGCATCTCCAATGATATTTGCAATATCTCTTGAAATAGAACCCGTTCCACAACCAACATCTAAAACCAACATCCCTTTTTTAAGGATTGGGATTAGAGTTCGATAATCTACTTTTAAACGGCGATTGTCAAATATTTTTGTGGCTGCTTGACCGTCACGATCAATTCGTTTGTTGACTTTCATGAATGTGTTATTTAGGGCGGGTGGTACACGAAAGTAATAAAATCCTAGCTAATATAATTCCAGATATTCTTATACTTCCCCATTTTGATGTAGGTTTGCGCAATTGGTTGGTGCTTGACTTCCGCTAATTTCGGATCTGCAACGAGTACTTTTTTTGCCCAATGACGAGCTAAAGACAAGATGTCTTTATCTTTTACAATATTGGCGATTTTTAAATCTAAAACCCCACTTTGTTGGGTACCCATCATATCGCCTGGCCCTCGGAGTCGGAGATCTACTTCGGCGATTTCAAAACCATCACTTGTACGGACCATGGTTTGCATTCGGGTTTTACTATTCTCACCTAGCTTATGACTGGTCATTAAAATACAATAACTCTGTTCACTTCCACGTCCAACGCGTCCTCTCAATTGGTGCAGTTGAGACAGTCCAAAACGTTCGGCACTTTCAATAATCATGACCGACGCATTGGGTACATTAACGCCCACTTCAATAACCGTGGTAGCTACCATAATTTGAGTTTTTCCTTTGATAAAGCGTTCCATCTCAAATTCCTTATCAGCAGGTTTCATTTGACCATGTACCATTGAAACTTGATAGTTTGGCATGGGAAAATCACGAACAATTCCTTCATAGCCATCCATTAAATCCTTAAAATCTAAGGTTTCACTTTCGTTGATGAGTGGATACACAATATATATTTGTCGGCCTTTGGCAACTTCATCTCTAATAAAACCAATGACTTTGAGTCGGTTACTATCGTACCGATGCACTGTTTTAATTGTTTTTCTACCTGCAGGTAATTCATCAATCACAGAGATATCTAAATCGCCATATACCGACATCGCTAAGGTGCGTGGAATCGGTGTAGCAGTCATCACCAAAATATGGGGCGGAGAGACATTCTTTTTCCAAAGTTTACTGCGTTGTGCCACACCAAAACGGTGTTGTTCGTCGATAATTGCCAACCCAAGGTTTTTAAATTTAACTTTATCTTCTAAAAGAGCGTGTGTCCCAACAAGAATTTGCAAAGCCCCCGATTCTAGGTTTTCATGAATAACGCGTCGGGCGGCCGTTTTACTCGACCCAGTGAGTAAAGCAATTGTAACGCCGATAGAATCACAAAAAGGTTTCAGACCGTTGTAATGTTGAATAGACAAAATTTCGGTTGGTGCCATTAAGGCGGCTTGAAAATTATTGTCAATCGCAATCAGCATCGACATCAGGGCTACAATGGTTTTCCCAGAGCCAACATCGCCTTGTAACAACCGATTCATTTGCGCGTTGCTTCCCATATCAATTCGAATTTCTTTTAACACTCGTTTTTGAGCATTGGTCAATTCGAAGGGTAGATGATCTTTATAAAACGTATTAAAATATGACCCAACAGTCTCAAATCGATAGCCTTTAATCTTAGATTTATGAATGATATTTTTTAGAATCAACTGCAATTGAATGTAAAATAGTTCTTCAAATTTCAATCGAAATTGAGAAAGACTTAGTAAGTGTTGAGTTTTTGGAAAATGAATATTTAAGAGGGCTTCACTTTTAGAAATTAGTTTTTGATGTGCTATGATTTCTGATGACAGTGATTCTTCAAAACGCCCATTCAACTGTAAAAAGAGTTGCTCCATCATCTTACAAACCACACGGTTTGAAATCCCACGATTCGATAATTTTTCGGTCGATGGATAAATGGGTTGAATGGCTTTAGAAAGACCTTTATCATATTCGGTTTTGAGTTCAATGTCGGGATGTGGCATGCTAAACACTCCATTAAACAAATTGATTTTTCCAAAAATTACATAATCGGTATGTGTTTTTAGTTGTTCTCGAATCCATTTATGGCCTCTAAACCAAACCAACTCTAAATACCCAGTATCGTCTCTAAAAGTAGCAACGAGGCGTTTGCCACGCTTCTGGCCAATTTCTTTGAACCCAGTAATCTGACCCACAATTTGAATTTCAGCATTAGAGGCTTGGAGTTCCGAAACTTTATAAAACCGAGTGCGGTCAATGTAACGATTCGGAAACAAATGAATGAGATCTTGATAGGTTTGAATCCCCAATTCTTTACGCAATACTTCAGCACGACTCGGCCCCACTCCTTTGAGGTAATCTATGGGGGTTTGAAGTAATGTGTTTTGCATTAATTAATCCACTTTAATACGTTAGTAAATTATGAACTTCATTTTTTAAATACGCCAATGCGGCACTACTAGCTGATGGAGAATCTAAGGATTTTGTAAGAATGAGTTCACGAAACTGATCAGCTGTCATGGTCGTATTTGAGCTATCACAGGTTCTTATTTGTTGAATAGTGGTGTTTTTGGCGGTTATAATGATGTTCCAACATTCATCAGTTAAATAAATTTGTTGGGCTAAATTATGTTCAAATTCTTGTTCAATATTTTGAATCAATAACTGCTCATAGTCTTCCTTTCTCTGAGAAATAGGGTGAATTCTAATCAATAAATTATTGGGCGCCATGCGTTCTAAAAATAAGGTCAACCGTTCATAGGCCTGGAGCTTCACGGGAAGTATTTCCTTTTGAAGTGATTTATGAAGGATATAATGACGACGTTTGTTTTCGTTATTGGTGTATTCTTTGAAAAATAAATAAGCGATGACTCCAGTTAAAACTGCAGGAATACAATACATTAAAAGACTAAAAAACTCTGTTTTCATCTAACTAAATTAGGTGTTGATTAATAAATGCCAAGTTAATAATTTTCAACAATATACACACAAAATTTCGTGGCTTACAATTTAATTATTCCTTCAAAATAAACATTAATAAATTGTTTATAATTTATCTGAATTCGCCTTAAAAATACGAATTACATTACTTAATTTCACATCTTAGAAAAAACAAAATTTGAAACAGTATTTAAGTCAACTTAACGAAGCTCAATTGGCACCTACCCTTCAAAAGGAGGGGCCCATGATTGTCATTGCCGGCGCAGGATCTGGAAAAACCAGAGTCCTCACCTATCGTATTGCCTATTTGATGAGCGAAGGCATCGATCCCTTTAATATTTTATCACTGACCTTTACCAACAAGGCCGCTCGTGAAATGAAAACACGAATTTCGACCATTGTAGGCGATAGTGAAGCCAAAAATTTGTGGATGGGGACCTTTCACTCGGTGTTTGCGAAAATATTGCGTATTGAAGCAGATCGATTGGGCTACCCTTCAAATTTTACGATTTATGACACCCAAGATTCGCAACGTCTGATTTCTTCCATTATAAAAGAAAAAAAGTTAGATAAAGACATCTATAAATACAAACAAGTCCAATCGCGAATTTCATCTTATAAAAACAGTTTAATCACTGTGAAAGCCTATTTTCAAAATCCCGATCTAAAGGAAGCAGATGTGATGTCCAAGCGACCAGAAATGGGGGAAATTTATAAAGAATATGTATCTAGATGCTTCAAAGCAGGTGCGATGGATTTTGATGATTTATTGCTTAAAACCAATGAATTATTAACGCGTTTTCCAGAAGTATTAGCTAAATATCAAGACCGATTTCGGTATATATTAGTCGATGAGTATCAAGATACAAACCATTCTCAATATTTAATTGTGAGAGCGCTTTCCGATCGTTTTCAAAACATTTGTGTTGTTGGGGATGATGCCCAGAGTATTTATGCATTTCGAGGCGCGAATATCAACAATATCTTAAATTTCCAAAAAGATTATGACAACGTCAAAATGTTTCGATTGGAGCAAAATTATCGTTCCACAAAAAACATTGTCAACGCTGCGAATTCAATTATAGAAAAAAATCAAACCAAATTAGAAAAAGTCGTTTGGACGGCCAATGAGGAAGGTAAAAAAATTATTGTCAATCGCTCATTAACCGATGGTGATGAAGGCCGTTATGTGGCGAGTACCGTCTTTGAAAACAAAATGCAGAATCAAGCTAAGAATGGCGACTTTGCAGTTTTGTATCGTACCAATGCGCAATCGCGTTCCATTGAAGACGCCTTGAGAAAACGAGGCCTAGAATATCGGATTTATGGTGGGCTTTCTTTTTACCAACGAAAAGAAATAAAAGATGTCCTCTCCTATCTCCGCCTCATCATCAATCCATCTGATGAAGAAGCCCTCAAACGTATTATCAATTTTCCTGGACGCGGAATTGGACAAACAACCATCGATCGATTAATTATTTCTGCGAATGAACATAACAAATCCATTTTTGAAGTTCTAAAACAGCTTCATGAACTTCCAATCAATATCAATGGCGGCACCAAAACCAAACTGCAAAACTTCACCACAATGATTGAAAGTTTTCAGGTAATGAGCCAAACGGCTACTGCATTTGATTTGGCCGAACATGTATGTAGAGTTAGTGGACTAATTCAGGAATTTAAAAAAGATGGAACTCCTGAAGGAATTGGTCGAATGGAAAACATTGAGGAATTACTAAACGGAATAAAAGATTTTGTCGAAGAACAGCAAGAATTAGCAGATTCAACAGGATCCCTCGCTGAGTTTTTAGAAGATGTTGCGTTGGCAACGGATCTGGACAATGAAAAAGGGGATGATAGTGACAAAGTAGCACTCATGACCATTCATTTAGCTAAAGGATTGGAGTTTGAATATGTGTTTATTGTCGGATTGGAAGAAGACTTATTTCCAAGTGCAATGAGTATGAGCACCCGTAGCGAATTGGAAGAAGAGCGACGCTTATTTTATGTGGCCTTAACCCGTGCCGAAAAACAAGCCTATCTTACGTACGCACTCTCTCGGTACCGTTGGGGGAAATTGGTCGATGCAGAACCTAGCAGGTTTATTGAAGAAATCGATGAGCAATATGTAGAGATTGTCACTCCGAAACAAGAACGCCGTTTCAATCCCATGTTAAGTGCGGATATTTTTGGAGATGTCGACCCCAATACAGTGCGGTATAAGAAACCTTCGTATCCGAAAACAAAACCAAAGGTTCAAGAGAAATTTCAAATCTCGACCCCTAAAAACTTAAAGAAAGTCAGCGAAACCAAAGCCACATCAAACTTATTTGATAATAAATTAATTGTGGGGGATGTGGTAAATCATCAACGGTTTGGAAAAGGCAACGTTTTAAATATTGAAGGAAAAAATGCGGACCTAAAAGCTGAAATTAGATTTGAAAATGGAGGGGTTAAAAAACTGTTACTTCGTTTTGCTAAACTTGAAATTATTTCATAAAATTTGAATTTATCATGGCTGAACTTCTGAAAATATATCCTGAAAATCCAAATCCAAAAGCCATTCAAAAAGTGGTTGATGTGCTTCGGAAAGGTGGACTTATTATCTATCCTACTGATACTGTCTACGGATTGGGCTGTGATATAACGAACGTTAAAGCATTGGAACGCATTGCGAAAATAAAAGGGGTCAAACTCGAACGCTCAAACTTTTCATTCATTTGTCACGATTTGAGTAATTTAAGTGATTATGTCACACAAATTGAAACGCCCATTTTTAAACTTTTGAAACGAAGTCTCCCGGGTCCTTATACCTTTATTCTTCCAGGTGCCAATTCACTCCCTTATCCGTTCAAGAAAAAGAAAACGGTTGGAATTCGAGTTCCAGATGATCCGATTGCATTAGAAATTGTAAGAGCGTTAGGAAATCCGATCGTATCCACTTCGATTCATGATGAGGATGAAATTTTAGAATACACAACCGATCCTGAATTGATTTTTGAAAAATGGAACTCCAAAGTAGAGTTGGTTATTGACGGTGGATTTGGTGATAATCAACCCTCTACCGTTATTGAAGTCCATGGGACGGAAATTACTATTGTTAGAGAAGGTAAAGGAAGTATTGACATATTTTAAAGACTAATAATTAAGTGAGTACAGAAAAAATTTATGAGCAAGTTTGATGAATTTATTGAAGTAAAAGGTGCCAGAGTACACAATCTAAAGAATATTGATGTTAAGATTCCACGGGATCAATTGGTGGTGATTACAGGGCTTTCTGGAAGTGGAAAATCGTCACTCGCCTTTGATACCATTTATGCGGAAGGACAACGTCGATATATTGAAACATTTTCTGCCTATGCACGTCAGTTTTTAGGAAGTTTAGAGCGCCCCGATGTTGATAAAATTGATGGACTTTCCCCCGTCATTGCCATTGAGCAAAAAACAACAAGTAAGTCCCCGCGATCTACGGTTGGAACCATTACTGAAATTTATGATTTTTTAAGGTTATTATTTGCAAGAGCAAGTGATGCTTATAGCTATAATACCAATGAAAAGATGGTCAGCTACAACGATGCTCAAATTAAAGAACTGATCTTAGAATCTTTTCAAGGGCAGCGAATCTCAATATTATCTCCTATAATCCGCTCTCGTAAAGGACATTACCGAGAGTTGTTTGAACAAATTGCTAAACAAGGGTTTGTAAAGGTTCGAGCCGATGGAGTGATTGTCGATATCACCAAAGGAATGAAACTCGATCGCTATAAAATGCATGATATTGAAATTGTAATTGATCGACTCAAAATTGATGAATCTACGCAGTCTATGAGTCGATTGAGTGAAAGTATCAATACGGCAATGCATCACGGCGAAAATGTATTAATGGTTATTGATGAAGAGACTAAAAACGTTCGTTTTTTTAGTCGAGATTTAATGTGTCCTACTTCCGGTATTTCCTATCCCAACCCAGAGCCAAATAACTTTTCATTTAATTCTCCAAAAGGCGCCTGTCCCGACTGTAGTGGAATTGGAAGCTTGTATAAAGTTAATAAACATAAAATCATCCCTGATACAGCGTTGTCTATAAAAAATGGTGGACTCGCCCCTCAAGGAAATAAGAAGGACTCTTGGATTTTTAAACAGTTAGAACTCATTGCGCAGTGCTACAATTTTAAACTTACAGATCCCATATCAAAAATCCCAAAAGAAGCCTTAGAAATTATTTTATATGGTGGCAAAGATAAATTTTCGGTCGACAGCAAAACATTAGGGGTTGTACGTAATTACAGTATTGATTTTGAGGGGATTGCTAATTTCATAGAAAGCCAGTATAAGCACACCGACTCGACCTCTATTAAACGTTGGACAAAGGGTTTTATGGATAAAATTAAATGTCCAACTTGCAAAGGTTCACGGCTTAAAAAAGAATCTTTATACTTCAAAATAAACGGTAAAAACATCGCTAAACT
Organism: Flavobacteriaceae bacterium; assembly: GCA_029252265.1. Lineage (GTDB taxonomy): Bacteria > Bacteroidota > Bacteroidia > Flavobacteriales > Flavobacteriaceae > Hel1-33-131. The sequence continues at coordinate 20,027 of JAQXBT010000071.1, forward strand.
CTCCGAAATGGATGTCATAGATTTAGTCGAATGGTTCAAGGTGCTTCCAAAGAATCTTTCAGAAAGTCAAACCATAATTTCAAAAGAGATTTTAAAAGAAATTTCGACCCGATTGCAATTTCTATTGGATGTTGGATTGGATTATTTATCAATCAATCGGAGTTCAAAATCACTTTCTGGTGGCGAAGCTCAACGCATCCGTTTGGCAACACAAATAGGATCTCAATTAGTAGGTGTTTTATATATTTTAGATGAGCCCAGCATTGGCTTGCATCAACGAGATAATGAAAAACTAATCAAGTCATTAATCGCTTTAAGAGATGTTGGAAATTCGGTCATAGTGGTAGAACACGATAAAGACATGATTGAACAAGCAGACCATGTGATCGATATTGGTCCAATGGCCGGAAAACATGGCGGTGAAATTATAAGTCAAGGCACGCCAAAGCAGATATTAAATAGTGATACCATGACTGCTGATTATTTGAGTGGGGTGCGACAAATTGAAGTGCCTAAAAAACGCCGTGCGGGAAATGGGAAATTTTTAGAATTAAAAGGTTGTACAGGAAATAATCTTAAAAACGTATCCATCAAACTTCCATTGGCCAAAATGATTGGAATTACGGGAGTTTCAGGAAGTGGAAAATCAACCTTGATAAATGAAACCCTTTACCCAATTTTAAATAATTATTATTTTCATGGAGTCATGGAACCAATGCCCCATACATCTATCAAGGGATTAGAACATTTAGACAAAGTAATTGACATTAATCAATCGCCTATCGGGCGAACACCTCGAAGTAATCCTGCAACTTATACAGGTGTGTTTGGGGAAATTCGAGCTTTATTTGCGAAAATACCCGAAGCAATGATTCGAGGATATAAATTAGGACGTTTCAGTTTTAATGTGGTTGGCGGTCGATGTGAAACATGTAAAGGAGGTGGTCTACGAGTGATTGAAATGAACTTTTTACCAGATGTGTATGTCGAATGTGAATCCTGTCAAGGAAAGCGTTTTAATAGAGAGACGTTAGAAATTCGATACAAAGGAAAATCGATTAGCGATGTTTTAAATATGACGATTGATGAAGGTGTTGATTTTTTTGAACATATTCCAAAAATATTTAGAAAATTAAAAACCATTAAAGATGTTGGATTGGGGTATATCACACTCGGTCAACAAAGCACAACCCTCTCAGGCGGAGAAGCGCAACGAATTAAATTGGCTACAGAATTGAGTAAACGAGATACAGGAAACACCATTTATATTTTAGATGAACCGACCACTGGACTTCATTTTGAAGATATTCGTGTATTGATGGGTGTTTTGAACACCTTAGTTGATAAAGGAAATACCGTCCTTATTATCGAGCATAATTTGGATGTGATCAAAACGGTTGATTATATAATAGATATTGGTCCTGAAGGCGGTAACGGCGGCGGAGCGATCATTGCGAAAGGAACTCCAGAAGTTATTATTAAAAACAAATTGAGTCATACCGCTAGATTTTTAAAAAAAGAATTACATTAGTGAGCTATAAAAAAACGATACATGGGACCAGAACAGAAACATAAAGGATGGAATGCAATAAAAACCAATGACTCTTGGGCGATTTTTAAAATCATGGGAGAATTTGTAAATGGCTTTGAAAAAATGAGCAAGATAGGTCCATGTGTCTCCATATTTGGATCCGCAAGAACTCCTACAGAAGATAACTATTATAAATTATCCACCGAAGTCGCTGGTGCCATTGTAGAAGCAGGTTACGGCGTTATTACTGGCGGTGGGCCTGGAATTATGGAAGCTGGAAATAAAGGGGCCCATTTGGCCGGTGGAACCTCGGTTGGCCTTAATATTGATTTGCCTTTCGAGCAACATAACAATCCTTACATCGATCGTGATAAGAGTTTAGATTTTGATTATTTCTTTGTAAGAAAAGTTATGTTTGTTAAATATTCTCAAGGAATAGTTGTCATGCCTGGTGGGTTTGGAACATTAGATGAATTGTTTGAAGCGATCACTTTAATCCAAACTAAAAAAATTGAAAAGTTTCCAGTTATATTAGTTGGATCTACTTTTTGGGAAGGACTACTTGTTTGGATTAAAGCCACACTCTTAGAACGATTTGAAACAATTAGTGCCAAAGATTTAGATTTAATTCATGTGGTTGATACTTCAGAAGAAGTCATCGCCATCCTCAATAACTTTTATAAAGAGTATGAATTGAGTCCGAATTTCTAGAAACTAATTTTATATTGTGTAGCCCTTTATTTGTAGAACAATATTTGAGATCAATTTCAGAACATTGAATTTAAACTATCTATTTAAAACTTTCCTAATTTTCATGATCTACTCAAGTGGAAACTTGTCATGGTCTCAACATTCTATTCAAATTGAGGCTAATATTTCACCTGAAGTAAAAACAGTTCACATCAAACAGAAAATTGAGTATCACAACACCTCTAATGATACTTTAAAAGTGCTGTATTTCAATGATTGGACGTCTAGTTTTAGCAGCTCAACTACGCCCCTCGCAACTCGATTTATTGAAGAGTTTGAAGATAATTTGTTTACAGCAAAATCAAAAGATCGTGGCTATACTCAAATCGAATCGATCCAAGATTCTGAATTCAATGCAATAGAATATCAATATCTAAATAACCAAAGTGACATACTTGAAGTTTCACTTACTAAGCCTATTTATCCCAATACAACAACCGTTCTAAATTTTGACTATTCACTAATCGTTCAAAATGATAAATTTACAGCGTATGGTGTGAATAAGAATCAAGAATTTGCTTTAAATTATTGGTACATTACACCTGTTGTTTATGAAAATAGTCAATGGCAACTGTTTAGCAATAAGAATTTGGGAGACTACTATACTCCGAATTCAACGATCGAACTGAATCTCAATGTCTTAGATCAATATCATGTCATTTCGGAATTAGAATTAAGCTCTAAAACCGTTAAAAACAAAAGAGCTTCTTACCAGTTTTTTGGAAAAAACCGTACTGATAGCAGATTGTTTATTACAAAGACTGCATTTAAAAGTATCCAAATAGATTCCCTAGAAATTGTAACCAATTATCACAATAAAAATATAAATGATATTGGTCAAGTATTGGTGTTTGACAAAGTTATTCAGTTTCTAAACACTGAACTTTTGTCCTATCCGCACTCAAAACTATTACTATCAGAAATAGATACTAAAAAAACGCCTATTTATGGTCTCAATATTCTGCCCGATTTTTTAACCCCTTTTTCAAAACAATTCGAATATGAGTTAACTATCGCAAAAAATTTAATTCAGTTACATGTAGATCAACTGTTAGTATTGAATCCAAGAAAAGAGCACTGGCTTAGATCTGGGTTTGAGACTTTGCTTTTAATGAAATATGTGGAACAATTTTATCCCGATCAGAAGATCATTGGAAAGCTTTCAAAACTATGGGGATTGCGCATTTACAATATTTCAAAATTAAACTACAATGAGCAATATCGTTTATCGTATGCGCACATGGCCCGAATTGGTCGTGATCAAGCACTAAATTCTCAAAATGATGCGTTAGTAAAGTTTAATGAAACCTTGTCCAGTAAATACAAAGCAGCGCTCGGACTCTTGTACCTTGATGACTATATTGGGCGTTCTTCTTTATACCAATGGATGACGGAGTTCATAAAGTTATCGAATCAAAAACCTATTTATACTTCAGATTTCAAATCTTTTATAAAGTCGAAAACAACAAAAAATATTGACTGGTTTTTTGATGACTATCTTACAAATAGTAAACAAGTAGATTATAAAATCACAAAGGTAAAATCCACCAAAGATTCAATTGTATTTAATATAAAAAATAAAAAATCAGGAACGACTCCTATTTCTCTTTACACATTAAAAGATACTCTGATTACCTCAAAAATATGGTTGGAAAATATTGGTGAAGAAAAGCGATTTTCAATCCCCAATAATCAAGAAGACCGACTCATTTTAAATTTCGAACAAAAAATACCTGAATTTAATTTTCGAAACAATTTTAAATCCTTAAGTCAGAAATCAGTATTTAATAAGCCTTTTCAAATTCGGTTATTTAAAGATGTTGAAGCACCAAATTATAATCAACTTTATTTAAATCCTATTGTCGAATTTAGAAATATCTATGACGGGTTGACTCTAGGGGCAACGCTAAATAATAATGGTCTTTTAAGAAAATCATTTATATATGGTATTTCGCCAAATTATAGTGTCAACTCAAAGTCTTTAACTGGTTATGTTAAGCTTGTAAAACGAACTTACTTTGAAGACCAACCCTTATATAACATTAATTATGGGGTATCATTATGGCGTTCAACGCTTGCTGAAAACGTGTTTTTAACAAAATTTGAACCCTATTTAAATTTTTATTTCAGAGTACCTTTTAACTTAAGATCCAATGCTTTTAAGAGATTGAGTTTTCGTTTTATTTCTATTAATAAAACCCAAGTTCAATATCAAAATGGATTGAAATTAATTCCTTCCTATGATGTTTTTAATGTGAACTACCGTTTCTCAAATAATGAATTTGTGAAATTTAAAAATTGGTTTCTGGATGCTCAATTTTCAAAGACCTTTGGGAAAATTGCCCTTAAATATGAAGTTCGTCAGCGGAACAAAAATAATTTCCAATACAACTTGAGACTCTATGCAGGAAGTTTTTTATATAACACCACCCCTTCTGATGTGAATAATTTTAATTTTGCATTAGATCGCCCCAATGATTATTTAATTGAATATAATTATTTAGGACAGTATGAATCCACGGGAATATTTAGTCAGCAAGTCATTCTAGCTGAAGGCGGTTTCAAATCAAAACTAAATACAGGCTATGCGAACCAGTGGATTACAACCCTAAACGGAAGCGCATCAATTTGGAAATATGTTCAAGCCTATGGCGATATTGGTTTTATCAAAAATAAATATCAATCCCCCGAATTTGTTTATGATTCTGGAGTTCGGCTAAATTTAATTACAGATTATTTAGAAGTCTATTTTCCATTTTACTCAAACCTAGGTTGGGAAATATCTCATCCGCAATACAGTCAAAAGATTCGATTTATCTTAACCGCAGATCCTTTTAGTATTTTAGAATTATTTAGAAGAAAATGGTACTAACTGATGATGAAAAATCAGTTAAAACCAGTTTTAGTAACAATACAGTATTTAAATCTCTAATATTTTATTAAATCTTAATATTTGATCTCGTAATTATCAATGTAAAGGATAGGACAAAACTTCTAAATATTTTATATTTGCAACTCAAAAGAATTATTTCAGAATGCAGATCAAAAATGACCTTACTAAAGATATTACATTTGAGGACTTCAAAACTGAAGTTTTAAATGACTATACAATAGCGGTCACCAGTAGAGAATGCAGCCTTCTAGGGCGTCGCGAAGTATTAACTGGAAAAGCGAAATTTGGAATTTTTGGGGATGGAAAAGAATTGCCGCAGTTAGCATGGGCAAAAGCGTTTCAAAATGGTGATTTTAGATCGGGTTATTATAGAGATCAAACCTTTATGATGGCGATTGGAAAACTAAGCATTGAACAATTTTTCGCAGGACTTTACGGAAATACAGATATTAAGCACGACCCTATGAGTGCTGGTCGACAAATGGGTGGCCATTTTACAACACATTCCTTAGATGAAAACTTTAACTGGAAAAATTTAACCAAGCAAAAAAACTCTAGTTCGGATATTTCTCCGACAGGAGCACAAATGCCACGATTACTGGGTTTAGCACAAGCGTCAAAAATATATCGAAATCTTAAAGATATTGATTCCGAAAAATTTTCTAATTCAGGCAATGAAGTTGCTTGGGGAACTATTGGAAATGCTAGCACGAGTGAAGGTGTGTTTTTTGAAACAATAAACGCAGCCGGAGTGCTTCAAGTTCCGATGGTTGTAAGCGTTTGGGATGATGAATACGGGATTTCAGTTCATGCAAAACATCAAACTACCAAAGAAAATATTTCCGAAATTTTAAAAGGATTTCAAAGAGATTCGCATCATACAGGCTACGAGATTTTAAGAGTCAATGGATGGGATTATGTAGAACTCATTAATACCTATCAAAAAGCCAGCCGGTTAGCAAGAACAGAGCATATTCCTGTAATTATTCATGTGAACGAACTGACACAACCTCAGGGACATTCCACTTCGGGATCGCATGAACGTTATAAATCAAGCGAACGATTAAAATGGGAACAATCAAATGATTGTAATGTGAAATTTCGAGATTGGATTACCTCAAATGATATTGCAAATGATGAAGAACTCACAGCGATTGATCGAAGTATAAAAAAGGAAGTTAAAGCTGGAAAAACAAAGGCTTGGAAGAATTTTTCTGAACCTATCAAAGAAGAAAAACAAGCGGCTTTAAAACTCATGAAATCCGCAGCAGCGTCAGCATCACAAAAGGTGTTTATTGATAAAATTATAGCCCAATTAGAACTAATTCATGAGCCCTTACGAAAAGACGTTTTAAGTACTGCTCGGAATATTTTAAAATATTTGATTCAAGAAAAAACAACTGAAAAAGGTAAATTAATAGATTGGGTTAATACCTATTTTGAAGCAATTCAACCTAAATACAGTACCCTTCTCTATAGCGAATCAGAATATAGAGCAACTAATATATCCGAAGTACTTCCTGTTTTTGATGCCACTTCAAAAATGGTTGACGGTCGAGTTATTTTAAGAGATAATTTTGACAAAATCTTAAGTAAAAACCCGGAAGTGTTAATTTTTGGAGAAGATACGGGAACTATTGGAGATGTGAACCAAGGTTTAGAAGGCTTACAAGAAAAATACGGTGAAATGAGAGTTTCAGATACAGGAATTCGCGAAGCAACAATTATTGGACAAGGTATTGGAATGGCATTACGTGGTCTAAGACCTATTGCCGAAATTCAATATCTAGATTATATGGTGTATGCGCTTCAAATTATAAGCGATGACTTGTCAACGCTCCATTACCGAACATTTGGAAAACAAAAAGCGCCATTGATTATACGAACTCGTGGACATCGCTTAGAAGGAATTTGGCACTCAGGATCGCAATTAGGAGGTATTCTTAATCTGATTAGAGGGGTGTATGTCTTGGTTCCGCGAAATATGACCAAAGCTGCTGGATTTTATAATACACTTTTAGAAAGCGATCAACCTGCAATGGTAGTAGAGTGTTTAAATGGGTACCGTTTAAAAGAAAAAGAACCGGCAAACCTCGGAGAATTTAAAACGCCTGTTGGGATCGTAGAAACCATCAAAAAGGGGTCGGATCTTACCATCGTTTCTTATGGGTCTACTTTACGAATTGTAGAACAAGCAGCAAAATCACTTTTAGAAGTAGATATCGATGTTGAGATCATCGATATTCAATCACTCATTCCTTTTGATCTTCAAAAAGATATTTCAAAAAGTGTTGAAAACACAAATCGATTGCTTATTGTTGATGAAGATGTCCCTGGCGGAGCCTCTGCTTATATTCTTAATGAAATTTTAGAACATCAGAACATTTATCAAAATTTAGATAGCAAACCTCAAATGCTAACCGCAAAAGAACATCGACCCGCTTATGGTACGGATGGAGACTATTTTAGTAAACCCTCTACCGATGATGTTTTTGAAGTGGTGTATGCGATGTTTCACGAAGTGGACCCTACCTCCTATCCAAAATTAAGATAAGTTCTAACTTGGCACAAATTTGTACTTGCATAGCTTTCAGTAAAATCGTAACATTACACTAATGAATCGCTGAACTTTATTTTATGGAAAGTCAAAACATTAAACCAATTACCCCAAAAGACAATATAATTATTGAAAATAAAGAGTTGAATATCTGGGAAGCACTTATTCCTGTCATCGCTCTTGTTGGAATGTTATTTTATAATGTATTTTTTGTGTTTGGTGACGATGCGCTTAGTGGTAGTAATCAATTTATTTTGATATTAGGAGCTGCTGTAGCCGCTATTGTTGGGTTTTATAACAAAGTTAGTTATAAACAAATGTTAGAAGAAGTTGCCGAAAATGTAAAATCCACTACCGGGTCCCTTTTGATTTTATTAATGGTCGGAGCATTGGCTGGAACTTGGCTCATTAGTGGTGTAATTCCTTCCATGATTTATTATGGACTACAAATCTTAAATCCCACATTTTTTCTCGTAGCTTCTGTGATCATTTGCTCAATCATTTCCATCGCTACAGGCAGTAGCTGGACCACATCGGCAACGGTTGGAATTGCATTAATTGGAATTGGAAATACGTTAGGAATTTCTGCTGGTATGACAGCTGGAGCTGTATTATCAGGCGCCTATTTTGGAGATAAAATGTCACCGCTTAGCGATACTACAAATTTAGCCCCTGCAATGGCAGGAAGTGAATTATTTGACCATATAAAATATATGGCCTACACAACCATCCCAACCATCGTAATTACACTAATTATATTCTTAATAATTGGGTTAAACATAGACACCACTGGAACCCCTGACATCTCTGATAAACTCGAAGCCATAGACGGTGCTTTTAATATTTCTCCTTGGTTATTTAGTGTGCCTGTGTTAGTGATTGTTTTAATCATAAAAAAAACACCACCACTCATTGCACTTCTGATTGGAACCTTGTTGGGTGCTGTTGCAGCCATTATTGCACAACCGCAAATTATACTATCAATTGCAGAAAGCGATACACTTAGTTTTGAAACCGCTTATAAAGGGGTCATGAAAGCGATTACGGTTGATACAGCCGTTGTATCTTCGAGTGAGGAATTAAATGACTTATTTACATCTGGTGGGATGCGTGGGATGTTAGGCACTATATGGTTGATTGTTTGTGCCATGGTTTTTGGAGGCGTTATGGATGCTATAGGCGCACTTTCTAGGATTAGTAAAGCACTTTTAAGCTTAGCCACCTCTACCTTTGGATTATTTGCAAGTACCGTAGCAAGCTGTTTAGCGCTTAATGTAACGGCTTCTGATCAATATTTGGCATTGGTTGTTCCAGGGAAAATGTTTAAAAAAGCTTATAAAGATCGTGGTTTAGCCCCTGAAAACTTAAGCCGTACGCTTGAAGATTCTGGAACTGTTACTTCCGTGTTAGTACCTTGGAATACTTGTGGGGCTTATCAAAGTGGTGTTTTAGGCGTTTCAGTCGCAGACTATTTTGTGTTTGCCTTTTTCAATTGGATCAGTCCTTTTACCACACTTCTGTTTGCAGCGTTCTCTATCAAGATAAAACAATTAGCAAAGTCCTAAATACTTCCAATCTATTCAAAATAACTTTATCTTATAGAACTATAAGAAATTATAATTTTTTACCCCGATACGAAGTGAGTGCATTCTGTATCTTTGCAATGAAATAATTTAACAACACTTAAAAAATATATTATGGCAATTGTAGGAAAAAAATTCCCAAATCTAAACGTTGATGCAATGAATGAGATGGGCGATACTTTCAAAGTAAACGTTCTAGAAGAAGCAATCAACAATAAGAAAAAAGTACTTTTGTTCTGGTATCCAAAAGATTTTACTTTTGTATGTCCAACAGAATTACACGCATTTGAAGCTGCTAAAGCAGAATTTGAAAAAAGAAACACCATTGTAATTGGTGCTTCATGTGATACGCCAGAAGTTCATTTCGCATGGTTATCAACAGCTAAAGACAATGGCGGTATCGAAGGTGTTACATATCCGATTTTAGCTGATTCTAATAGAAATTTAGCATCTACCTTAGGTATTTTAGATATTTCAGATGAGACTTATAATGAAGAAACTGGAGTCGTTTTAGTTGAAGGTGACAACGTTACTTACAGAGCTACTTACATCATTGATGAAGAAGGAACTGTAGTGCATGAAAGTGTGAACCATATGCCACTTGGTCGTAATGTTGCTGAGTTCTTGAGACTTGTAGATGCCTACACGCACGTACAAGAAAAAGGAGAAGTATGTCCTGCAAACTGGGAAGAAGGTAAAGATGCCATGGAACCAAATGCCAAAGGAACTGCTAGTTATTTAGCATCACACTAAAAACTGTTTACAATGCAAGAACTTTCTGAAGACAATTTACAAACTATTATTTCCGACAATCCATTTGTAGTGGTTCAATACTCTGCTACGTGGTGTGGAAATTGTAGAATTATGAAACCAAAATTCAAAAAATTAGCCTCTGAAATGTCGGATGCTACCTTTGTGATGGTGGATGCAGAAAAATTCCCTGAAAGTAGAAAATTAGCTACTGTAGACAATCTGCCTACTTTTGCGATTTTTAAATCAGGACAATTTATAAATCAAACCCAAACAAATAAGTTTGACGTTTTAAAAGAACTTGTCGATGAAGTTGCCAGTAATTAAACATTTAACGCAATTTATTGAGGCCAACGACGAAGATTATATCGTTGAAACTCTTGAAACACTTGAAGCACTTACAGAAGTCCCAAGTCTGAAAGATGAAGAATTAGATGTCATTGGCGAATTAATTTCTAATATGTATGGCGCTCTTGAAGTCCATAAAATGATGAAAGATGGAACGCCTCAAAAAGAAGCTTTAAATAGTTTCATGAAACGCGTACTGGGTTCAATAGATACCTAATATTTTGACTTAAAAATACTAAGCCGTTTCTGAAAAGAAGCGGCTTTTTTTGTTATATTTATATAAAGAAAACACCCCAACGCCAATTCTTCTGAACTTAATTTTATAGGTAATTCATGAAAACGATCGACACCAGAGAAGACCTCCAAGTTTTAGTCAATACATTTTATTCGAAAATCAGAAAAGATGCGTTACTAGGCCCCATTTTTAATACCCATATTAGCGAAGCGTTGTGGCCTGATCATCTGGTAAAAATAACCGATTTTTGGGAAACCAATTTATTTGGTGTGCCCAAATTTAAAGGCAATCCATTACAAAAACATGCCAAAGTAGATAAAGTTGCAGACTATACAATTAGTCAAGTACATTTTGGAAAGTGGTTACAATTGTGGGTCGAAACCATCAAAGAATTATTTGAAGGTGAGTACGCACAAAAAGCGATTCATACAGCTCGTAAAATGGCCACTGGACAATATTTAATGATGTGGCAACAAAAACCAGAGGATAAAAAACATTAAATCATTAAGTGGTTAAAAGGAAACTTCAAAATTAAACATAAAAAAAACCCCTTCTCAATGAGAAGGGGCTTTTAAGTTATAAGACTATGGGTGATTATTTCCCGTCCATTTTGTCTTTAAGCGCTTGTAAAGCATCATTCGCATCTCCTAAAGTAGGTTTTGCTTCTGCTGCACTACTTGCTGCTTTTTTAACGGCTGCTTTCACATGCTTCACTTCTTCTGCTTTAAAAAGAGCAGTATGAGATGCGACCACACGTTTGAATTCTTTATTGAACTCAATGATCAAAAACTCAGCTTCTTCGCCTTTTTTAAGTTTGTTTCCGTCTTCTTTTTCAAGATGGCGTGAAGGAATAAAAGCAATTACATCTTCGTTGAATTTCACAGTCGCACCTTTATCAACAATTTCTTCGATTGAAGCAGTGTGTTTCGTGTTTAATGCAAATTCAGTTTGATATTTATCCCATGGATTCTCCGTCGTTTGTTTATGACCTAAACTTAATTTTCTTGCTTCTACATCGAGTTCAAGAACAATTACCTCTAAGTTGTCACCAACAGCACAGAATTCGCTAGGATGCTTAACTTTCTTAGTCCAAGATAAATCAGAGATATAAATCAATCCATCAATACCTTCTTCTAATTCAACAAAAACACCAAAGTTTGTGAAGTTTCTAACAATTCCTGTATGCTTAGAAGCTACTGGGAATTTTGATGTAATATCTGTCCATGGATCAGCAGATAATTGCTTGATACCTAATGACATTTTACGATCTTCTCTATCTAAAGTTAAGATCTGGGCTTTAATTTTATCGCCTACTTTAACGAAATCTTGTGCAGAACGTAGGTGTGTAGACCAAGACATTTCAGAAACGTGAATTAATCCTTCTACGCCTTCAACAACTTCGATAAATGCGCCATAATCAGCGATGACTACAACTTTACCTTCAATTTCGTCTCCAATTTTAACATCTTCTCCAAGGGCATCCCATGGGTGTTTGCTTAATTGTTTAAGACCTAATTGAATTCTTGACTTGTTTTCATCAAAATCAAGGATTACAACGTTTAATTTTTGATCGAGTTCAACAATCTCACTTGGATGGTTGATTCTTGACCAAGAAAGGTCTGTAATATGAACTAGTCCATCAACACCTCCAAGATCCATAAAGACTCCGTAAGACGTGATATTTTTAACCACACCTTCTAGAACTTGACCTTTTTCTAGTTGACTGATAATCTCTTTTTTCTGGATTTCAATATCCGCTTCAATAAGCGCTTTATGCGAAACAACAACGTTTTTGAATTCGTGGTTGATTTTAACCACTTTGAATTCCATTGTTTTGTTTACATACTGATCGTAATCTCTAATTGGTTTCACATCGATTTGTGATCCTGGTAAGAATGCTTCAATACCAAATACATCGACAATCATACCACCTTTAGTACGACATTTAACGAATCCATTTACAATTTCTCCAGTTTCATTTGCAGCGATCACACGATCCCATGCTTTGATAACTCTTGCTTTACGGTGCGATAAAATTAATTGACCTGTTGCATCTTCACGCACATCAATTAATACTTCTACATTGTCACCTATTGCAAGGTTTGGATTGTAACGAAATTCATTTAATGAAATAACACCTTCAGATTTTGCATTGATATCAATAATCGCATCACGATCAGAAATATGAATTACAGTTCCTTCAACCACTTGATCATCAAGAGTGTCTACAAAATTACTTGCGACTAACTTCTCGAATTCATCAAGTTTAGCATCGTCAACAGGGTCAATACCCTCTTCGTAATTATGCCAGTTAAAATCTTTTAGAAATTGCTCAGGATTTGCTTGAGCTTCGTTTACTTGTGGTGTTTCTACTGCGGTAGTTTCTGCAGTTGCTTCTTCCACATTTGTGATTTGTTCTTCAGCCATGGCTGTTTAAAAATTTGTATTTTACAGAAGTTAGATTCGATTAAGCCCTTCTATAAAAGCGTTATTAATTAAAGTTAATTCCTTTTACTGAATCTATTATTTGCTAAAAGGAGTGCAATGTTACGATTTATCCCTAATTATACCAAATGAAATCTTATCTGTTTTTAAGAGAGACACTAAAGGCATGTTAAATTTGATGTTTTAGGATTGAAATTGGCATATTATTTGGTATATTGTCTATACAAATCTAAAATCTACTTAATTATGTTAAAACATAAGTACCGATCCGTACTCGATCTAGGAGAAAAATTAAACATCCAAGACGGTGATGTAAAGATCCAAAACGGAATTTTAAACATTACAGGAACTGCTGGAACGCCTTATGAAAAAAATTTACTTTGGGATGCAATCAAATCTGTTGGTGGTGACAAACCTTCAGATCTTATTGCTGATATTCAGATTAGAGATGCCTCAGTTTTTCATAGACATACTGTCAAAAGAGGTGAAACACTAGGGGGAATTGCGAAGCAATACTATGGGAACGCAATGAATTATAAGCAAATTTTTCAGGCCAATACTGAAGTCTTAAAAAATCCTGATACGATATTTCCAGACCAAGAATTAGTGATTCCAAATCTATAAAGTAAAAAGTTTATAGAATTTATTACCAAAAAGACTACTGTGACGGTAGTCTTTTTTAGTGAACTATCTTTATTTGAGCCTTGAATTTACAAGCTTCATTACTTGTTCAAATTGCTGTACCTTGTCTAAATTTGAGTTATCAATTCCAATGGCATCATCTGCTTTAAACAAAGGCGAATCTTCTCTTGTAGAATCGATGTGATCTCGTGAGTTGATGTTTTCGAGCACTGCATCATATGTAACTTCTGCTCCACTTTGAATCAATTCATCATAGCGACGTTGTGCACGGGTACCAGCTGAGGCGGTCATAAAAAGTTTCAGTTCAGCATCTGGAAAAACAACCGTCCCAATATCTCTTCCATCCATTACAATTCCTTTATGAGCCCCCATTTGTTGTTGTAATTCTACTAATTTTTGACGCACTTCAGGCATAGTCGCCACAATACTCACACTATTGGAAACCTCCATGGTTCGAATCGCAGCATTCACATTATCTTCATTTAAATAGATTTCTGAAGCTTTTAGAAGTTCATTATACCTAAAGGATACTTTGATCTCAGCCAGATGATTTATAAGCACTTCTCTATTTAATTTTTTATCGATAATTAATCTATGATTTAAGGCATACAATGCTACAGCACGATACATTGCTCCAGAATCAACATATACATACTGAAGCTTTTGAGCTAATTGTTTGGCCAGTGTACTTTTTCCTGTTGATGAAAACCCATCAATGGCTATTGTTATTTTTTTCACTATTGTAAATTTATTTGTAGCCCCAGAAAACTTGTGTTTGTGGCGGATGAATAGCGGGCATGTGTATAACTAAATCTCATTTTATTAAATTTTAAACCTATCCCAAAGGATAATCCCGAAAAATTTCGTTGTTCTAAAATCATCAATTCGGCAGCACGTCTAAAACTATATCCAAATCTAAGATTAAATCCTTTATTAGGAAACAATTCCGCGCCTATAATTGTATGTCTGACTAGATTTTTAAAAAAACTAATCTCTTCCTGCGTTTGATTATTGTTTAGATCTGAGGTCGCACGTGCTGGGTTAGAAACGGCAATCGGCCACTGTTGAAGATTCTCAAACGTTAAATGCCATTTTAAAGGAACATTTTCTAGTGTTTGAGACAACCCAAGATCTATCTCAAAAGGTAAAGACTCTTGCATACCAGCATAGGTGGTGAGTTGAGTTCCAAAATTCCGAACCACTAGAGCGGCATTAAAATCTAGATAATTATTAATGTATATGATACCAATATCTGTCGCAATTCCAAAAGAATTGTATTGTTCTAACTTTGAGGAAATTAATTTAATATTCGTGCCGATATAAAAATCTGAATATCCAATTTGAGTGGCATAGCCCAACGAAAGAGCAGCTTCAGCTCCAGAAAAAGTTCCTGTACTAACCCCATTTTCATCATAGCCATCAAAACTTCCATAATTCACATAAGTCATCCCCATATGAAATGTTTGAATCCGACGATCCCAAGTATAGGCATAAGCAGCAGTTCCATACCGAATATCTCCTAAATAACTCGAATAATTCAATGCCAACTGGTTGTCCATTTCAACGTTAATCGTTGCAGGATTGTACAGTGCTTGTGTGACATCATAATCTACATTTGTAAGCACCTTTCCACCAAGAGCCGCTTGCCTTGGAGAGGACATTAAATTTAAAAACTGATAAGTAGATTCGCCACCAAGTTGCGCATGAACTGAACCATAACCGCATAAAATTATAAAAAGCGCAACAAATATCCTCATTTTATACAAAAGTAAATAAATCAGTTCTTAAACGAATACTAGGAGGGTTTATTTTGTAGAACACTAAAACCTTAGCTATAAGGTTTTAGCATTTTTCACTTTTTGATTGGTGATCGCGATTTCAATAACCTCACTCATCTCAGAAACAAAATGAAATTTCAGACCTTTAAGGTAGGTTGCATTGATGTCATCAATATCACTTTTGTTTTCTTTTGAAAGAATGATATCTTTAATTTTAGCACGCTTAGCGGCCAAAATCTTTTCTTTAATCCCTCCAACCGGCAGTACTTTGCCACGCAAAGTAATTTCTCCAGTCATGGCTAAATTTTTCATGATTTTTTTCTGAGTAAACAAAGACACTAAAGACGTAAGCATTGTGATACCCGCACTAGGGCCATCTTTTGGCGTGGCCCCTTCTGGTACGTGAATATGAACATTATACTTCTCAAAAATCGCATGATCTAAACCATATAAATCCGCATTCGCTTTGATGTATTCCATCGCAATCGTCGCCGATTCTTTCATCACTTTCCCTAAGTTCCCTGTGATGTTTAAAGTCCCTTTTCCTTTCGATAAAATAGATTCAATAAATAAAATGTCACCACCAACACGCGTCCATGCAAGCCCTGTGACAACCCCTGCAACATCGTTATTTTCGTATTTATCACGTTCCAGTTTAGGACTGCCCAAAACTTCTACTATGGTTTCATTTGAAACTTTAACTTCGTAAGACTCTTCCATTGCAATATTCTTGGCAGCATAACGCACCATTTTTGCGATTTGTTTTTCAAGCCCTCTCACTCCTGATTCTCTGGTGTAGCCTTCGACAATTTTTTCTAACTGAGGTTGAGCAATTTTAAGATCAGAGATTTTCATTCCATGTTCTTTAATTTGCTTTGGCAATAAGAATTTTTTTCCAATCTGAACCTTTTCTTCAATCGTATAACCCGATACATTGATGATTTCCATACGATCTAAAAGTGCGGGTTGAATGGTATTTAAACTGTTCGACGTTGCTACAAACATGACTTTAGAAAGGTCATAGCCCATTTCTAAAAAGTTGTCATAAAATGCTGAATTTTGTTCTGGATCTAAGACTTCTAACATTGCGGATGATGGGTCTCCCTGATTCGAACTCGATAGTTTATCAATTTCATCCAAAACAAACACTGGGTTTGAAGTGCCTGCCTTTTTTAAACTTTGCAAAATTCGACCCGGCATGGCGCCAATATATGTTTTTCTATGACCTCTTATCTCAGCTTCATCTCTCAAACCTCCTAAAGAAATGCGAACATATTCTCTTCCTAAAGCTTCTGCTATTGACTTCCCTAAGGATGTTTTACCAACACCAGGAGGGCCATACAGACAAAGAATTGGAGATTTCATATCATTTCTAAGCTTTAAAACAGCCAAATATTCTATAATTCGTCGTTTGACTTCTTCCAATCCAAAATGATCACGATCTAATACCTTTTGAGCCCGCTTCAAATCAAAATTATCCTTACTAAAAGAATCCCAAGGTAAATCTAAAAAGAGGTCTAAATAATTTCTTTGAATTGAATACTCCGCAACTTGTGGGTTCATCCGTTGAAGTTTCCCAATTTCTTTATTAAAATGAGCCTCAACTTTTTCGTTCCATTTCTTCTTAACGGCACGAGATTTCATCTCTTCAATTTCTTCTTCATAACTCACTCCGCCCAATTCCTCTTGAATGGTTTTAATTTGTTGTTGTAAGAAATATTCGCGCTGCTGTTGACTCATGTCACTTTGCACTTTGGATTGAATGTCGTTCTTGAGTTCCAAGCGTTGAAACTCGACATTCATGTGCTTTAAGGTTAATAACGCACGTTCCTGAAGTTCATGAACTTCTAATAACTTTTGTTTTTCAACAACAGAAATATTCATGTTTGAGGACACAAAGTTGATTAAAAACGAGCTGCTTTCGATATTTTTAATAGCAAAAGATGCTTCGCTTGGAATTGTTGGACTTTGCTTTATAATTTGAAGTGCCAACTCTTTAATCGACTCAATAATGGCTGGGAATTCGGAGGTATCTAAAGGCGTAATTTCTGGAACATCCTGAATTTTAGCCACCATATAAGGAGTTTCAGAAACCATCTCAGAAATTTGAAATCGCTTTTTCCCTTGAATAATTACGGTCGTATTTCCATCGGGCATTTTTAGGACTTTTAAAATCCTAGCCACGGTTCCCGTTGTATAGATATCATCAATAGTAGGGTCTTCGACGTTCTCATCTTTTTGAGACACAACTCCAATCACCTTAGAGCCCGAATTGGCTTCATTAATTAACTGAATAGATTTATCTCGACCTGCAGTTATAGGAATAACAACACCTGGGAATAGTACGGTGTTCCGGAGTGAAAGAATTGGAACTGAATCAGGTAACGATTCATTTTTTATAGCTTCTTCATCTTCAGTGGTCATTAAGGGGATTAACTCTGAATTTTCGTCAAAGTCTTGTAATGACAAACTGTCAAGCATTGTAAATTTTGATTTGCTCATAAGTATATTAGGTCATTCTGTCATAAAACAGAACTAGTTTGGTATTAATAATTATTACAAAACGGAAGCATTAATCATTTTACAGAGTAGTTACTTTCCATTTATTACATAAAGTTCAAATGTTGTGCCAATTTGATAATCAGTAATAGATATAGAGATTATTTAACAAATTCAGTCGCTTTAACACGACTCAAAACAATATAAGCAAAAGCGAAAAAGACCGCCATTGAAAGCACTGAATACTGCATGGAATCAGTGAGCGCTATCAAGAACCCAAACACAAACATTCCTAGAACAATTGCTAGTTTTTCGGTCACATCATAAAAACTAAAATAAGTTGCATGGTCATGGGTTTCAGGTAATAATTTAGAATAGGTCGATCGACCTATAGCTTGCGTCGCACCTAAAACAAAGCCTAAAATAATTCCTAAACCATAAAAATAATAGTCTACATTGGGTTGGTTGACATCTAATGAAAAAGCCATAAAACAGACGCCACCCCATATAATTAGTGTTAGTTTTAAGGTTCTGATATTTCCAATTTTCTCTGATAGTTTGGAGAATAAATACGCCCCAAAAATTGCGACCACTTGTACCAATATAATTGTGAGAATTAAATTAGACGTTGGCAAACCTAGTTCTTTACTTCCAAAAATTCCAGCCATTAAAACAATGGTTTGAACCCCCACACTAAAACAAAAAAAGGAAACTAAAAAAGACTTAAGTTGTGGGTAATGTACCAATTCATTAAATACAATTTTTAACTCCTTAAGACCCTTCCATATGTAGTCTTTTTCAGGTTGATGGTTAAATACATTATTTGGTAAACGTCGATATGTTATTTGTGCAAAGCCAAGCCACCAAATTCCAACCAACAAAAACGTAATTCGAGGTGCTAATGTTGGATCTGAAATTCCAAACCATTCGGGTTTTTGCACCATCACAAGGCTAAACACTAGCAATAATACCGAGCCCGCATACCCATAAATAAATCCTTGAGCACTGACTTTGTCTTGTTGTTCTGGAAACGCAACTTCTGGCAAATAGGCATTATAAAACACGAGACTTCCCCAAAACCCAATACTTGCCAAAATGGTAAACGTAAGGGCCACCCAAAGCGTTTCTACGCCTGTAAAAAAGAACAAACACATCACCGACAACGATCCTAGTAGGCAAAAGAATTTTAGAAATTTTAATTTATTCCCCATATAATCAGCAATCCCTGATAAAATAGGGGAAAAAAATGCGACAATTAAAAAGGAAAGCGAAAGTGTGTAATCATACAAAGTAGTGGGATTCCACTGCATCCCTAAGAACGAAATATCTCCGGCTTCGTTTGCAAATGAACTTGTGATGCTACTGTAGTAAATTGGAAATACAGCCGTACTAATGACAAGCGGATAAGCCGAATTTGCCCAATCGTAAAAAGCCCATGCTTTGGTGAGTTTTTCACTTCCTCTTTCAAATATTTTCATAAAAAAAACTGCTCAATTAGTTGAGCAGCTCCTAAATTAATGAATTATTTCAATTTAAAAGGAAGTATTACCTAAAAGATGTCACTCCAAATTTGCGCGCTTCAACCTTAGCTTGGTTAGACAGCGCTCTTAGATTAGAAATTCGAGAATCATTTGAGGGATGTGTACTCAAAAATTCTGGTGGGCCTTGTCCTCCACTATTTGCTTTCATGCGTTCCCATAACAAAGCAGCTTCATCTGGGTTATAGCCTGCAATAGCCGATAAGTATAAACCAATTTTATCTGCTTCTGCTTCATGACCACGACTAAAAGGTAACATCCCTCCTACGGATGAGCCCACCGCAAAAGCTTGCATCCACATGGCTTGTTCAGAGCTGCTTTTTTCTTGTGTGGCTACCGCTACTCCAACAGCCGCTGCTTGTTGTAGCATGCCCGCACTCATTCGTTGTTGACCGTGATTTGCTAGGGCGTGCGCTACTTCATGACCCATAATAGCGGCAACACCTGCTTCGTTTTCAGCAATTGGCAAAATTCCAGTGTAAAACACAATTTTTCCGCCAGGCATACACCAAGCATTTACTGTTTCATCATCTACCAAATTGTATTCCCACTTATAATCTTTTAAATAGCCTTGATGATTATTGGCATCTAACCAACGTTCCGCAGCAACAGAGATTCGTTGACCAACTCTAGTAATCATTTTAGCATCTGAAGTTCCTTTAAGAACCTTATTTTCTGTTAAGAATTCATCGTATTGCGCAAAAGCCATGGGGAGCAACTGCGAATTTGGCATGAAAGCCATCGTCTTTTTTCCTGTAAAAGGATTGGATGCACAAGACACTCCTATTAAAAATATTAAAAAAGTAAAAATTTGATTTTTCATATTTGATTTGATTTGATAAACTTAAATAACAAAAAACGTTCCACTAATTGGACACAAATATCAATGATTCGTCACAAATTTATGTGAAAAACAAATTGACTGATTAAAAAAACGCTTATTTTTATTAAAATTTAATTCCCTACTCATGAATCTTAATAAATTTATCTCAATTTGTATACTTTGCTTATTTGTTTCTTGTCAATCCGCAGCACAAAAAAAAGAAGTATTTAAAGTCATTAAAACTGACCAAGAATGGAAAACACAACTGAATGACCTTCAATACAACGTGCTAAGATCAGCCGGAACTGAACGTGCATATTCTAGCCCACTTAATAAAATTTACGAACCGGGTATTTATAGTTGTGCTGGCTGTGACACTCCGCTATTTGATGGCGATCATAAATTTGACTCTAGATCTGGATGGCCTAGTTTTGATAGAGAAATTAAAGGTAATGTCGCTTTTTCTGTAGACTATAATATTGGAATGGCACGTACCGAAGAGCATTGTGCGACTTGTGGAGGTCATCTAGGACATGTATTTAATGATGGTCCACGAAACACAACTGGGAAACGGCATTGTATTAATGGCGCTGCTTTAAAATTTACACCAACAAAAAATGAGTAACACAAAAATTAATAAATCAGAAGCTAATTGGAAAGAGGAATTATCCGACGAACAATACCGAATTCTTCGAAAAAAAGGCACAGAAATGCCGCATTCAGGCACTTATAATTTACATTTTGAAAACGGTACCTATTGTTGTGCAGGCTGCAATGAGCCCCTCTTTGAAAGCGACAAAAAGTTTGATGCACACTGTGGCTGGCCCAGTTTTGATGCCTCTATTAAAGGTAAAGTCGATTACATTTCTGATAAAACCTTAGGAATGATCCGAACAGAAATTGTTTGCAATTCTTGCGGCGGACATCTTGGCCATGTCTTTAATGATGGCCCTACCAAAACAGGCACACGTTACTGCGTAAATTCAGTTAGTTTGAAGTTTGAAAAATCATAATTAAAATTGAAATTTTTAAATATAGGTTTTGTAAATTTGCACTTTAAAACCAATTCAAAATACCGATTATATGAGCAAATACGATGTTATCGTTTTAGGAAGTGGCCCAGGAGGTTACGTTACAGCTATTAGAGCTTCACAATTAGGCCTTAAAACTGCCGTGATTGAAAAAGAAAGTTTAGGAGGCGTTTGTCTAAATTGGGGATGTATTCCTACCAAGGCACTCTTAAAATCTGCACAAGTATTTGAATATTTAAAGCATGCTGATGAATATGGCTTAACGGTTAAAGAATTTGATAAAGATTTTGATGCCGTTGTCAACCGAAGTCGTAATGTGGCCGATGGAATGAGTAAAGGCGTTCAGTTTTTGATGAAAAAAAATAAAATTGATGTTATTTCTGGTTATGGAACACTAAAACCTGGAAAAAAAGTCGATGTTGATGGGACCGAACACAGTGCCGACCATATTATTATTGCAACGGGAGCACGTTCTCGCGAATTGCCTAACTTACCACAAGATGGTGAAAAAGTAATTGGCTATCGAAAAGCAATGACTTTAGAAAAACAACCAAAAAAATTAATAATTGTAGGTTCTGGTGCTATTGGCGTCGAGTTTGCCTATTTCTACAACTCAATGGGCACAGATGTGACTGTTGTAGAATATTTACCTCGAATTGTTCCCGTGGAAGACGAAGACGTTTCTAAACAATTAGAGCGTTCTTTTAAGAAAAGTGGGATTAAAATTTTAACATCTACAGAAGTGACGTCGGTTGATACTTCAGGTGAGGGTGTTAAAGCAACTATCAAAACTAAAAAAGGAGAAGAAATTTTGGAAGCCGACATGGTATTATCTGCGGTTGGAATCAAAACAAATATTGAGAATATCGGTTTAGAAGATGTTGGAATTGTAACCGATCGCGATAAAATTTTAGTGAATGATTTTTATCAAACAAACATCCCTGGATATTATGCCATTGGCGATGTGACTCCTGGTCCTGCCCTCGCCCATGTTGCTTCAGCAGAAGGCATTTTATGTGTTGAAAAAATTGCGGGTCAACTCGTAGAAGCTATCGATTATGGAAATATTCCTGGCTGTACGTATTGTACACCGGAAATTGCAAGTGTTGGACTAACAGAAGCGCAAGCAAAAGATAAAGGTCTTGACATTAAAGTTGGTAAATTTCCATTTTCAGCCTCAGGAAAAGCGAGTGCTGGCGGCCATAAAGAAGGTTTTGTCAAAGTGATTTTTGATGCCAAATATGGCGAATGGTTAGGCTGTCATATGATTGGAACTGGTGTTACAGATATGATTGCAGAAGCCGTCTTAGGACGAAAGCTTGAAACAACGGGGCATGAGGTATTAAAGACAATTCACCCCCACCCAACAATGAGTGAGGCCGTGATGGAAGCTGTTGCCGATGCTTATGGCGAAGTGATCCATATTTAAACAATAAACGATTTATAAAAAAAGACAGTCTGAAAAGGCTGTCTTTTTTGTTACTAAAAACTTTGTAAAGCGAGTTCGTAACTTTGTAACCCAAATCCTAGGATCACGCCCTTTGCATTTGGTGATATATAGGATTGATGCCTAAACTCTTCACGAGCGAAGGTATTGGATATATGTACTTCGATAACAGGCGTTTCAATGGCTTTGATCGCATCACCAATTCCAACAGAAGTGTGGGTATATGCGGCGGCATTTAAGATAATTCCATCATAAGAAAAACCAACCTCTTGAATTTTATCAATCAACTCCCCTTCTATATTGGATTGAAAATAGGATAACTCAAAGCCTGTGTATTTCCTTTTTAACTCTGTAAAAAAGTCTTCAAACGTTTGTGCGCCATAAATACCGGGTTCACGCTTGCCCAATAAATTTAAATTAGGTCCATTAATGATGATGATTTTTTTCATGTGTTTATATCTATTATTTTGAAAGTCTCACACTGCTTGCTACACATCATTCAGAAAGTTGGTAATAATCTCAGTATGTAAGATTCATGTGACAAAAATACAAAAGTTATAGTAAAAAAAAAGAGGAAGTGTCGCTTCCTCTTAAATTTAAAATAGTTAAGATATTTATCTTAAAACTTGTACTGAACGCCAACAGAAAACTTCATGATAGAATCAGAGTCTTCAGCATCTTCTATTGTGAAAGTAAAGTAATCTAGGTTAGCTGCTAAACCCCAGTTACCTCCTAGTGAGTAATTGTAAGTTGCTCCAATGATCCAAGCACTTTCAACATCTTCGTCAAGTTCCATGCCACCTGATTTCATAGATACAGAAGAAAAGGCATATTGAGGTTTGAAATCAAAATCTCCGAAAGAGATCATTGGACCAACAGCAAAATATCCAACTCCAATAGTAACATCTCCTTCTTTTGAAGCATGACTAGTAGCGCCCCAGTTCACTGTTGCACCCCATGTTTCATTGAAACGGTAACCTGCATTGATGAGACCTAAATCTAATCCTGTTTTAGCTGCGTCAGCTAAATCCCCTTGTGGAATTGCAGCACCAATTGAAACACCGATGTATTTTTTAAAATCTTGTGCAGTTGACGTGTTTGTTAAAAACAAAGCAAGAGCTAGAGTAAGTAATAATTTTTTCATAATTTGAATTTTAGTTTATAGTTAATAAATCAAACTTAAACAAAAAATTATAATAAATTACATGTAATTTAATAAAAATGTACGTTTATCGGTAAAATATAGCCTTTAATAGAGTGAAAAACAATAATGTCACTTAAAAAACAATCAATATATTATTTAGTAAAGTAAATTTATTAGGAAAAAATAGTAGTTTCTCATTGATATAAAACATAATTCTAGCATCGTATTGAGATTATTGGTCATCAATACTTTCGAAATAATTATATGTGTATTTGAATTATTATATTACTAGACATAGTATTCGTGTTTGAATAAAAATATTTAATCAATGGTTTCTTATCAATTCAAACATTGACCACCATAAAATACGTTTGTTTTCATAAAAGACATACAAATGTTATGGTACAAAAAAAAGGAGCCACTAAGCTCCTTTTTTAAATAAATTAGTGATAAATTATAGTCTAAACCCTAATCTTAACATTCCAGTAACAGAACCATCTAAAGCAAAAGCAGTATCATCAGCAGAAATAATTCCTAAACCATATCCAATCTCAGTTCCAATATATACTTTAGGAATAATGTAATAATCTGCTCCCAAAAAAACGCCTGCACCAACGGTAAACGCATCGTCAGTACCGTCGTCAGCAAATCCAACACTCCCCTGGTATCCCCAATACGTAGAAAGACGTTCGGCACCAGAAAAATGGTTTTCAATTCCGTACCCAAGACCAACAGCAAAGGCAGTATCCATACCATCTACACCTGTATCAACAATTTCTAAATTAACTGATAAACGGGTGGCTTGAGTCTCTGATTTAAATGAACGCATCATAAGAGTTCCAGAAGTCGACTCTGCAAACATTGCAGTCCCATCCAAGTTTGGCATAAATTTCATTTCGAAAGCAGTATCGCCAGCAGTTGGTTTGTTGAATGTACCAGCATTTGTTGTAATTTGAGCACTGGCGTAACTAATGGATGCTAAAGCAATAATTGTAAATAATTTTTTCATAATATTTTAGTTTGTTTATTATTAATAATATAAAATTAAACAAAAAATTATAATATATTAAAAATTATTTAACAAAAATATACTCTTATCGGTAAATAACAGCATTTAACAGAGTGAAAAACAATAGTGTCACTTAAAAAAATCAACATATAATTAAGATAAGTAATTTACTAAGCAAAAAACCCGTAATTTCTAATTCATAAAAAATATAAATTATAGCATCGTATTGAGATTATTGGTCATCAATACTTTCGAAATATTTATAAGTTTATTTGAATCATTATATTTTTAAACATAGTATTCGTGTTTGAATAAGCATATTTAATCAATGGTTTCTTATCAATTCAAACATTGACCACTACAAAATACGTTTGTTTTCATATAAGACATACAAATGTTATGGTACAAAAAAAGAGGAAGCGACGCTTCCTCTTAAATTTAGATTTGATTAAATAATTAGAAATGCAAAGCAAAACCAATATTAAATTGAAAGATATTTTCATCAGAAAAATCTTCGTTCATAGTTAAGTTATAACGTAATCCTGGTTCAATTGAAACATTTTCACCTAAGAAAATGGCATACCCAGCTCCTAAGCCTAGCCATGAAGGATTCTCTTCATAGTCTTTAATTGAAGCTCCTGTATAATCCAAAGTTAAAGGAATATTTCCCATTAGATAATACTTCCCACCAATTCGATAAGAAAAAGCATTAGTGTCGGTTAAAGAATTTCCAGAATATCCTAAACCTACTTTAATTGCTAGGTCATCTATTACAAAGTAACCTCCGTCAACTCCAATGCCATATACAGACTCCCCATCTACAGAGTTGAATGAGAAAGATGTAGTTCCCACCATTTGATTTGCAATGTTAGTTTCAATTAATAAGCTTCCTTTTTCAGTTTGTGCATTAACAATAGTTAAAGCAAACACAGCCGTAGCTGTTAAAAGTAATTTTTTCATAATAAATTTTGGGTTTTTTTAATTAATAATTTGCAAATGTAGAATAAAAACTGAGTTAAAAAAATATCACAAAATGGTCATGCTTGAGTTTTAAAAATACTGTTTTATATTTCAATAAATTAGATGAACAATAATTTATTAACTCTATTCTTTCATAATTAGGGTTAAAGTCGAAATTCAAATATTGATATCTTTGGAAAACAAATTCTAAAGGAGAAGTGTGTGACTTATAACATTTAAAACTAGAATTAAGTTTTAGTGTTTTTAGCTTTGGAAATGGAGGAATTCGGGTTTTAATACTTCTAAACTAAGTTTCATTGATTAACTAAGTGTTAAACAAAAAAAAATATTTTTTAAAAATATTTTTAAGCTCATGAATTAGTGCCAAAACGGGGCTCTTTTCTGTGATTCGCTAGCAGTTTTAAAAGTTGTAAGTCTCTATATTTAAAAATTATACCCAAACGAAAATTGAAACACTCTGTTTTTCCATTCAGCATCTGAGTTTTCCAGATCATAAATGTTTGATAATCCAAAATTGAAACGCATTGCAAAATTAAAACCTTCTTCTAACTTATATCCTAAACCTAGATTAACTCCATACTCAATTGGTTTAAAACGATCTTTAGAATTTCTAATGACCGTATTGTTTTGATTTTTAGCTTCTGACTTAATTAAAAATCCTATTTGAGGACCTAATTCGAGACTTAAATATTCAATAACATAATATTTAGCCATAATAGGAACGTTTATAAAATTTGTATTTATTGAGATATCAGAATTTCTTGCACCTTGAGCAGAATAGGTCAGCTCTGGTTGAATTGAAAACACATAAGATAATGGAAGTTCAACAACCGCTCCAAAATGAAATGAGATTCTTGGATCTGTATTTGGGCTACAGGTATTTGCTATATTCCCCCCCCCTTTTATACCAAAAGCTACGTCTTGAGCATTCATAGTACATAAGGTAATTAACGTAATGGCAGATAAGGCTATTTTTTTTATCATAAAATTGGGGTTTTAAAATAATTAACTTCTTAAATATATTATAAAAAATTGGAGTGAAAAAACTTATCTAAACCTCTATTAGCAAACCTTATTTACTATTGTTTGATTAATGTGTTATTTTTTTAAACAAAATAATTTTATATGTAAAAATTCATGTTTTAAAAAACTCACCTTTTTAACCTTAAAAAAAATAATTTTTTAATTTAAGACTACTATTAAACCATTAACTGCTGATGTTTAAAATTATATATATTAAACAATAATAAGTACAGATATTTTTAAAATAAATCATGTGGAAAGCTTCAAAAAAGCTCTTAATTATGAAAAATATAAATACCAAATCATTTAATGGACTTCAAATAAAAAATAAATCCTATCAAAACTCATAAAATTTTAAAAATACCAACCGTATTATGTCAATCTTTTTGTAATATCGTTGCATATAAATTCTAAAATAATATTGTTATGAAACATAAAATTTCACTTTTAATACTTGTTTTGGTTGCTTACAATGGTTATGGGCAATCTAAAAATCAAGAGTCTTATGCAAACAGTATCACAGCAGACGAATTAAAAGAAAAACTATACACTTATGCCTCTGATGAATTTGAAGGTAGAGAAACAGGAACTAAAGGATTAGAGATTGCTATAGACTACTTGAGAAAGCATTATACAAATCTAGAAGTAGGATCCGCAAAATCAAATGGCGATTATTTCCAAAAAGTCCCCCTAACCATTGTAAATACCCCAGAAGTATCAATAAATGTAGAAAAAGAATCGTTTCGTTATTATGATGATTTTATAAGCATCGTAGATGCTCAATCAGGTCGCATTAATTCTAAAGACATTGTACTTGTCGGCTATGGCATTGAAGACGAAAAATACAATGACTATGAAGGACTTGACGTTGAGGGTAAAATAATCGTTGCGATTGGTGGAGAACCAAAAGACGAAAATGGAAATTTTATTATAAGTGGTAATGACGGGAGTTCAAAATGGTCCAACGGACGTCAAGAACTGAGAGCAAAAAGTCGTGCTGCAAGAGCCTCCGGTGCAAAAGCATTTTTTTTAATTGATGAATCACTCTTTAAGCGGTATTCCTCTTATTATAAAGCACTTGATGAGCGTGGGGGTGAAAGTATTTTATCGCTCGATGTCAACGACGAATCGATGTATGCATTTTTAGTGAGTCAATCCATGGGAGATGCTTTATTGAAAGCAAATGAACTTAGTATCGACTTCGAACAAAAAAGTGAACCCATCTCCTCAGACAACGTTGCAGCGATGATTAAAGGCTCAGAAAAACCAGACGAATACATTATACTCTCTGCGCATTTAGATCATATTGGTGTTCATGACGGCGAAGTTTTTAATGGAGCTGATGATGATGGTTCTGGAACCGTTGCTATTTTAGAAATTGCAGAAGCATTCAAAACAGCGGTTAAAAATGGACAAGGCCCAAAGCGCTCCATTATTTTCTTACATGTCACTGGGGAAGAAAAAGGATTGCTTGGTTCTCAATATTACACCGATTATGATCCTATAGTTCCTTTGGCTCAAACGGTTGCTAATTTAAATATCGATATGATTGGTAGAACTGATCCTAAAAGAATTGAAGGCAAACGAAATTACATCTACCTTATTGGGAGTGATAAACTTAGTACGGATTTACATAACTTATCCGAAAACGTCAATACGAAGTACACCAACATAGAATTAGACTACACCTATAATGACGACAACGATCCAAATCAATTTTACTACCGTTCTGACCATTATAATTTTGCTAAAAACAACATTCCAGTGATCTTTTATTTTAATGGAACCCATGACGATTATCACCAAGCTTCCGATACGCCTGATAAAATTCAATACGATTTATTAGAAAATAGAACGCGTTTGGTATTTCATACCGCTTGGGAATTAGCAAACAGAGACGAAGCCGTCCGTGTGGATAAAGCAATTAAGTAACCTACTCCTAAATTAAACATACAAAAAAAGCTTCTCTGTAATAGAGAAGCTTTTGCTTTTGGGTGGAAGACCGGGTTCGAACCGGCGACCCCTGGTACCACAAACCAGTGCTCTAACCAGCTGAGCTACAACCACCGTTTGGCATT
>JAQXBT010000011.1 GCA_029252265.1 Flavobacteriaceae bacterium
CGCGAAATATTTGCAGCAAATTTTAGAGATAGGGTAGTACATCATTTAGTCATACAAAAAATGAATTCCGTATTTGAGCCACATTTTATTTATGATAGTTATGCCTGCCGTAAATCAAAAGGGACACATTTTGGGATTGGTAGAGTTGATGGTTTTATACGTAAATGCTCAAAAAACTATACGCAAGATTGTTATGTGTTAAAGTTAGATATCAAAGGTTTTTTTATGCACATAAATAAATCTATTCTATATACTAAAATTGAAACGCTATTTATTTCAAAATATAACGGCGCAGACAAACAACTGTATTTAAACCTTTGTAAAATCATACTATTTAATGAGCCAGTTAATAACGCTATAATAAAAGGAAACCTAAATAACTGGGATAATTTACCAAAAGATAAAAGTTTGTTGGCTGCAAAACCTGGTTATGGCTTACCTATCGGAAACTTAACGAGTCAGGTTTTTGCGAATGTATATATGAGTAGTTTAGACCACTTTGTAAAACACCAGTTAGGGATTAGATACTACGGTAGGTATGTAGACGATTTTGTATTGGTACACAGAAATAAAAACTATTTAAAAACCTTAATACCCAGAATAGCCAAATTTTTAAAAACCGAATTGCATTTAAAATTACATCCCAAAAAGATTTATTTACAACATTATAGCAAGGGAGTAAGTTATATTGGAGGTTATATAAAACCTAATAGAATTTATGTTAGCAAGCGCACCAAAGGTAATTTTTATGAAGCCATACATAAACAAAATAAACTAATAGAAAACACAACAAATCCAAGTAAAGCAGAAAAGCTATTGTTTTTAAGTAGTATGAATTCTTACTTAGGTATCTTAAGACATTTTAAATCCTATAAGCTAAGGAGTGATTTTGTTAAAAATAAAATTATGAAGAAATGGTATTTGTACTTTTCAGTTAGTAATAACACATTAAAGTTATCCAAACTTAAGTGAGTATGAAATTTACATTATGTTTCTTTGTAAAAATTTATCCCAAAGAATAAATTATTATTCTTTGGGATAATTTGTACTCAAGGCGGGAATCGAACCCGCACGTCTTGCGACATTGGATTTTGAATCCAACGTGTCTACCAATTCCACCACTTGAGCAAGTTATTTGGAGTTGCGCAAAGATCGTAATTTTTCTTTATTTATACCCGATTTCCAATAGTTTTATCTAATTCTAGCTTCTACTCTGCCTCTTAAGTTTTTAATAGATTCAGAAACTATAAAATTATTTCTATAATCATATAAAAATAGTCGCTTTTATCCTTTAAGAGTTCAAATAAATTTCTAAATTTGCACCTCGATTAAAAAAATAGTTTAAAGCTCTCAAAAACAGAACGCTATCATGTCTAACGTCATTCCAGAACCAAAAATATTCGCCTGTACCAATACCATGGTCTTAGGGAAAAAAATTGCGGCGTCCTACGGAATCCCTCTGGGAAATGTAATTACATCGACCTATAGTGACGGCGAATTTCAACCGTCTTTTGAAGAATCTATTCGAGGAACACGGGTGTTTTTGATTGGTTCTACCAATCCAGGGCCGGAGAATTTAATGGAATTATTGCTGATGTTAGATGCTGCTAAACGCGCGTCTGCCAGGCATATTACCGCTGTCATTCCTTACTTTGGATGGGCACGACAAGATCGAAAAGACAAACCAAGAGTGCCCATTGCTGCTAAATTAGTGGCTAAAATGCTAGAAACAGCGGGCGCCACTCGGATCATCACGATGGATTTACATGCCGATCAAATTCAAGGCTTTTTTGAAAAACCGGTCGATCACATGTTTGCATCCACCATCTTTTTACCGTATTTACAAAGTTTGAATCTGGATAACCTCACCATAGCATCTCCCGATATGGGCGGTTCTAAACGTGCCTATGCCTATTCAAAAGCACTAGGAAGTGATGTGGTTATTTGTTACAAACAACGGGCCAAGGCCAATATCATTTCTCATATGGAACTGATTGGAAATGTGACTGGAAAAAATGTAGTGTTGGTTGATGATATGGTCGACACGGCTGGAACCCTCACAAAAGCGGCCGACCTGATGATGGAACGCGGCGCACTCAGTGTAAGAGCCATTTGTACACACCCAATTTTATCAGGGAATGCCTACGAACGTCTCGAAAACTCAAAACTAGAAGAATTAATCGTCACCGATTCTATACCACTTTCTCAAGAAAGTTCAAAAATTAGAGTCTTAGGCTGTGCTAATTTATTTGCCGATGTCATGACTAAAGTGCATCAAAATAAATCGATTAGCTCACAATTTGTAATGTAAACAATTAAACAATAACTATAAATCATGAAATCAATTACAATTAACGGATCGAAAAGAGAAAGCGTAGGCAAGAAACCAACTCAAGCCTTACGTAATGCTGGACACGTGCCTTGCGTATTATACGGAGGAGACAACCCAGTACACTTCTCAGCAGAAGAATTGGCATTCTCTAAACTAGTATACACACCAAATGCACATACAGTTGTGATTGCTTTAGGAAGTGAGACTTTAAACGCTGTTTTACAGGACATTCAGTTTCATCCCGTAACAGATCGTATCTTACACATCGACTTTTATCAATTATTTGATGATAAAGAAATCGCTATGGACATTCCAGTTCACGTAATTGGAAAATCTTTAGGAGTCGCTAATGGTGGATCGTTACGAAGAAACAGACGTAAACTAAGAGTGAAAGCTTTACCAGTAAACTTACCGGATTTTATTGAAGCGGATGTAACGCCACTTAAAATCGGAGGAAAACTTACGGTTGCTGAATTGGCAAACGATGCTTATAAGTTTTTACACCCAGACAACACTGTTGTTTGTCAAGTGAAACGTTCTAGAGTTTCTATCGACGTTGAAGAAGAAGAAGAAGAAGAAGAAGAAGGTGCGGAAGCAGCTGCTCCAGCGGAAGGTGCTGCACCAGCAGACGCTTAAACCGTTTCCTTTTAAATCATTATTTACAAAAGCATTCTGTTATTCAGAATGCTTTTTTTATTTTTACACACTATGAACGCATTTGAATGGTTCTTTAAAAATAAACTCAGTACAAATACTGCTACGGAGATGTCAAAAAAATATTTGATTGTTGGATTGGGAAATATTGGTGCTGACTATGTTAGCACTCGTCACAATATTGGATTTAAGGTCGTAGAGAAATTTGCGCAGCTAAACGACACTGTTTTTGAAACCAGAAAACTAGGCGATCTGGCAAGTTTTAAATTTAAAGGCCGCACGTTTCTACTTCTAAAACCAAATACCTATATGAATCTCAGCGGTAAAGCCGTGAAGTATTGGTTAGAAAAAGAATCCATTCCCCCTGAAAATCTGTTAGTAATCACCGATGATCTAAATTTACCGTTTGGAACCCTTCGTCTTAAAATGAAAGGCAGTGCTGGTGGGCATAATGGGTTGAAAGATCTACAAGACAAGCTCAACACCTCCCAGTACAACAGACTCCGTTTTGGGATCAGTGATGAATTTGCAAAAGGTAGACAAGTTGACTATGTGCTTGGCGAGTGGACATCTGAAGAGGCTGAAAAGCTCAAAGAACGCTTAGAGCAATGTGCCGAATTCATCAAAAGTTTTGTGATGGCAGGCGTTCAGAATGCTATGAATACCTTTAACGGCACCTAGCGCTCACTCTTATTTTATAAGAATTCGTTTTGTCATTTGTTGACCTCCGTTGCTAGAAACCGTCATCAGGTAGACCCCAGCTTGTGCGTTTTCTAAGTTGATGATTTGATTGAAGTAATTACAATTTTCAAAAGCTTTCTTATAAATTTTTCGTCCTCTAAGATCAAAAACACGGACTTCAAAATCGGTTGTGTCTTTAGTTTGAAACTTGACGTTAAAGCTTCCTTTGTTTGGATTTGGAAAAATAGAGACGGTATCAAATTCTAGAGAACGGATACTTAAAACACCGGATTTGAAGTCCGATTCTACAGTAGCGAGATAGGCATCTGCTACTGTAATTTGTCCTTTTGTAAACATATACATACAGGCATCATTAGCGTAGTCCATAAAGTTCATAGTTAAGGCTTTTTCATTGGGGTCACAAGCCTCAAAACTTCCAGGGCTTGGACAGTTTGTGTGGTCCATTTTGATATTGGGCGTGTCGGCGATGCCATCATCAGAAGTGCAACTTTTTCCGGCAAATGGATGTTTTAAATTTAAAAAATGTCCAATTTCATGTGTGACGGTTCGGCCTAAATGGTACGGAGATGTTGGGACTGTATTCGAGTCCACACATCCTGTTCCCGATCCAAATACATCATGACGCATCACCACAGCATCTCCTGACTGAACACGACCACCTATAAGCGAAAACCCCAATAAACTGTTGTCAATGAAGTTTCCAATCACGATGTTGAGGTATCCCGCCCACTTAATGTCAGACACGAAAGACCCTTCGATGGAAAAAGTGCCACCTTGCCCCCCAAAATCATAGCCAATCGTCACAGCAGGCCCGCCCTCTGCCAAGTCTGTATCCGTATTGGCAGGATGGTTTAAAGTCGCAATTTTAAATTGGATATTTGCATTTCCATTATTGATCCCTGGATAAAATGAGCTTGCAGCGGTCCAAAGATTGAAATCGGAATTTGTCGCAGTATAATCAGCATTTAAAATGTCTATTTGGTTTTGAGCTAATGCTTCCAGACAGCTGCGGTCCGATTCTAATCCATTTGGAAAATGCACAGCGACTGGAATTCTAATTGGTGCTATTTCTCCAAACTGAGTTGTTTTTGTGGTGCGTTTCTCTAAGTTTGATTTAAATTGAGCTTGACGGGCGTTGTGCATTTTTGAGTACTCTGGACTACGATGCATATTTGCCATCAATTCATCGGAACCACAGCGGCGTTGTTGCGCCCAACAGAGGCTAGAGAGACTAATAAAATAAACGACTATGAATATTAAAGATAAGGAAGTATTGGGTTTCATCATTAGGTAGGTATAAAGGACATTTCAAAGGGGTTATGAAACGAAAGGTACTAATTTTTTTTTATTCAAAAAAAAGAGCACAACGCTCTTAATAAACGAGGGCTTTTTTTATCTTCGTTTATTATATTTTCTGTCATAAAATTTAGCTTTGAAAATAAAAACTGCTGCAGATTACAATCAAATTAAAGACTCCGTTGTCACTATAGGCACTTTTGACGGGGTACATATTGGACATCAGAAAATCATCAACCGACTCGTTGCGATTGCGGATACCGAGCAGCTTCAAGCATTGGTTTTGACCTTTTTTCCGCATCCTCGAATGATTTTGCAAAAAGAATCCTCTATAAAACTCATCAATACAATAGATGAGAAATCAAATTTAATGCAGGACTTAGGAGTCGATCATTTAGTCATCAAAGCGTTTACAAAAGAATTTTCAAGATTAACGGCTCTCGAGTACGTCCGCGATGTATTGGTAAATAAGCTGCACGTTAAACACATTATTGTGGGCTATGATCATCATTTTGGTCGAAACCGGACAGCAGACATCAAAGACCTCAAAGAGTTTGGGGAATTTTATGGTTTTAAAGTCACCGAAATTAGCGCGTTAGAAGTGGGTGATGTGGCCGTTAGTTCTACTAAAATTAGAACCGCTTTGAAAGAAGGTGCCATCAAAGTTGTAAATCAATTTTTGGGCTATAATTTCATGTTAAACGGAACCGTTATTAAAGGGAAAGGACTGGGGAAAACTATTCAATTTCCGACCGCCAATCTAAAAATTGAAGAAGCTTATAAACTCATCCCAAAAAATGGCGTTTACTTGGTGAAGTCAAGTATCGACTCTCAATTAGCGTATGGCATGATGAATATTGGAACCAATCCTACCGTTAGCGATTCAGACCAATTATCAGTCGAAGTCTTTTTCTTTGACTTTGATAAAACGCTCTATGGTCAATCCCTGACTATTGAGGTATTGGATCGAATTAGAGATGAGCAAAAGTTTTCAGGGCTGGTGGCCTTAAAAGTACAATTAGAACAGGATCGCCTAGATGCTTTAGCTAAAATTGAGGGATTAAAGGAAAACTAATTCGATTTAAAGGTAAAACCAATTCTTGTTTTATTCTAAATGTTTAAATTTACAACTTAAAATAATTACGATGTTACAAGTTTCCTATATAAGAGATCACCAAGCAGATGTTGTCGAACGTTTAAGTAAACGGACTAGCGACGCCAAAACCCTCATTGATGAGGTCATTAAACTCGATGAATCCCGTCGAGGACTTCAAACAAAAGTGGATAAGATTTCTGCAGAATTAAATGTAATCTCTAAAGAAATTGGCGAATTATTTAAGTCAGGTCAAGCGCAAAAGGCAACGGAGTTCAAGCAAAAAACAGCCGAATTAAAAGAATCCAAAGTTTTACTTTCTGAGGATTTGAATCGTACCGCTGAAGCACTTCAAACGCTCTTATATAAAATCCCCAACCTTCCAAATCCGATTGTTCCTGCTGGAACTTCAGAAGAGGATAACGAAGAAATATTTAGTGCGGGAACCATTCCAACTCTCTCAAAAAATGCCATCCCCCATTGGGAGTTAGCAAAAAAATATGACATCATTGATTTTGAATTGGGGAACAAAATCACAGGAGCAGGATTTCCTGTTTATAAAGGAAAAGGCGCCCGTTTACAACGTGCTCTGATCAACTATTTTTTAGATAAAAACACGGCTGCAGGTTATGACGAAATTCAAGTGCCTCACTTGGTGAACGAAGCCTCAGGTTTTGGAACGGGTCAATTACCAGATAAAGAAGGGCAGATGTATCATGTTACGGCGGATGACCTATACTTAATTCCAACAGCGGAAGTTCCGGCTACTAATATTTTTAGAGATGTTTTATTACAAGAACACGAGCTTCCAAAAACACTCACCGCATACACGCCATGTTTTCGTCGTGAAGCCGGTAGTTATGGGGCACACGTTCGAGGCTTAAATCGATTGCACCAATTTGATAAAGTAGAGATTCTGCGTGTAGAGCATCCCACAAAATCGTATCAAGCGCTTGATGGTATGGTAGCGCATATCAAAACGATTTTAGAAGAACTAAAATTACCCTACCGAATTTTGAAACTCTGTGCAGGAGATTTAGGATTCACGGCAGCCTTAACCTATGATTTTGAAGTATTTTCAACGGCTCAAGATCGTTGGTTAGAAATTTCTTCAGTTTCAAATTTTGAAACGTTTCAAGCAAACCGATTAAAATTACGATTCAAAAACAGTGAAGGTAAATCGGAATTAGCACATACGCTCAACGGAAGTTCGTTAGCACTGCCACGGGTATTAGCAGGGATTTTAGAAAATTATCAAACCGATTCGGGGATTGAAATTCCTGAAGTTTTAGTGCCTTATACTGGTTTTTCGATGATTGATTAAAGATCATCTTGCTACTTGTTAGGCATTTATTAAAGTCATAAAAACGCATTAATGAAGTTTCTAGTTTGTCTTTTTTTTAGCATTTTCTGTTTGGTCGCATCGGCACAAGTCGACCCAGCATTGGCGCAAGATTATTTTGAAAAAGGATCCTTTGAAAAAGCATTATCACTTTACAAAAAACTTTTAAAAAGCCCAAACCCTCGAACAGATTATGCGTTTAAATTGATCGAATGTCATCAACAACTGAGTCAGTTTAATGATGCTCAAAAACAGATTGAAACCTTAATGCGTCAATCTGATAATCCATTATATTTGGTTGAATTAGGGTATAACTTTCAGCTTCAAAATCAACCCACTGAAGCAAGCTCCTATTACGAAAAAGCATTGCAAGCTATTGAAACTAAGCCAAATTATGTCTACAGCGTAGCACAACGCTTCGAAAAATATTCGCGTATTGAATCCGCCATACAGTCTTATGAAATTGGACTCAAAAATAATATAAATGCGGTTTATTATTTTCAACTCGCAGGCTTATACGCCGAACAGCAAAATATTGATAAAATGATGGAGTGCTATCTGGATTATGCCGAAATAAATTCAGCTTATGTCAATCGAGTCATGCGATTCCTCAGCGATTATATTTCAGAAGATGCCAGCCAGCCCTATAATCAACTTTTTAAAAAAGTACTGTTACGTAAATCTCAAGCCGCTCCAAACATACTTTGGAATCAGTGGTTGAGTTGGCTCTACATCCAACAAAATGAGTTTAACAAGGCATTTGTTCAAGTCAAAGCAATTTATAGACGGAATCCAGAATCTTTGCAGGGACTCATCAATTTAGCGGAGTCAGCAACCGAAGCATCGGCATTTGAGACGGCGCTCTCTGTTTATCAATTTTTAATTCAAAATGCAACGGACACTCGTCTGGTTATACAAGCTAATTGTAAGTTTTTGGAGCTCCAGTTAAAATATGCTCAATCTGATTATGCGACGATTAAGGACCGCTACGAAACGCTATTAGATGGTTATCAATTAGGAATGGAGACCATTGATTTACAACTCTCATATGCACAGTTTTTATCATTTTATGACTCAGATTCTCAAGCTGCGATTCGATTTTTAAAAAGCGCATTGAAAGCGAATTTATCCGATCTAGCTTCCGCCCAACTAAAAATGAAACTTGCCGATATCTTAGTGACTCAAAACAAATTTAATCAAGCCCTGATCTATTATACTCAAATTCAGATGCGCGTTAAAAATAGCCCACTGTCTCAAGAAGCACGTTTTAAAGCTGCTAAAACAAGTTATTATAAAGGTGATTTTGACTGGGCTGAAGCACAACTAAAGGTTCTTAAATCCTCCTCGTCGCAACTGACCGCCAATGATGCCCTAGAGCTACAGCTCTTAATTTCAGATCACAAAGGCAGTGATTCTCTTCATACCGCCCTAAAATCATATGTCAAAGCCGATTTGTTGATCTCCCAAAACAATCCAACTGAAGCCATTGCTGTTTTAGATACGATTCTTAAGACTCATAAAACAGATCCTATTATCGATCAAACCTTACTCGTTCAAGCACAGCTATACACCTCACAGAATGATTATCAAAAAGCGGAAGCAAATTACCTGCGAATTATAACCGATTTTAAAACAGATATTTTGGTAGATGATGCCTACTTTTACCTAGCGGAATTATACAGAACTCAACTCAAAAATACAGATAAGGCGCTTCTTAATTATGAATCCATTATCTTTAACCATGTAGATAGCATTCATTTTGTAGAAGCTCGAAAACAGTACCGCTTTTTAAGAGGGGATGCCATCAATTAATGACAATAAAATAACCAATGATAATTTACAACGTAACGGCCAATATAGACGACAGTATTCACGACGAATGGTTGGGGTGGATCAAAGCCCACATTCCAAAAGTATTGGCAACAGGCTTGTTTTTAAAAGCCACCTTTACAAAAGTTTTAGTCGAAGAGTCAATGGGAGGATTAACCTATTCAATTCAGTATTTAGCCCATTCAAAAGAAGCATTGGCCAGTTTTCACGAAAACCATGCGCCAGCGTTTCAAACGGAAGAATTGCAAAAATTTGGCGATAAAATGTTGGCATTCAGAACCGAATTAGAATGGATTGATGAATATACTGTAACCACACACTAAATGATTGTAAAACCAAAAAAATACTTAGGACAACATTTTCTCAATGATGAACAAATTGCGGAACAAATCGCAGATACGTTAACTTTGGAAGGTTATGACGATGTTCTAGAAATTGGCCCAGGAATGGGTGTTTTGACCAAATATATCATCAAAAAGCCAATTACAACACATGTGATTGAAATTGACCCAGAGTCTGTCGAGTATTTACAAGCTAATTTTCTAAATCTAGCAGCCCGAATTATTCAAGAAAATGTCTTGAAGTTCGATTTTAGTGCTACATTTGGAACCCGTCCTTTCGCTATTATTGGAAATTTTCCATATAATATTTCGACCCAAATTGTGTTTAAAACATTAGAAAATAGAGATCAAATCCCTGAATTTTCTGGCATGTTTCAAAAAGAAGTGGCGCAGCGTATTTGTGAAAAAGAAGGTAGTAAGGTGTATGGAATTTTATCGGTTTTAGTTCAAGCATTTTACGATGCGGAGTATTTATTTACGGTGCCACCCTCGGTGTTTATTCCCCCGCCAAAAGTAGAATCGGGTGTTTTGAGATTGACTCGTAAAGCAGTATATTCTTTACCCTGTGACGAAAAATTATTTTTTAGAGTGGTGAAGTCTGCATTTCAACAACGCCGTAAAACCCTAAGAAATAGTTTAAAAACGTATAATTTATCGGATAATTTAAAAGCAAATACTATCTTTGACAAGCGCCCAGAGCAACTTAGTGTTGCCGCGTTTATTGAATTGACAACCGCAATAGAAACCGATCACTAACCAATTTAATTTTGGAAGAAACTAAGGAACATATCCCTTTTGAGATCACCGAAATTTTAATCGATGCCCTTAATGGATTCATTGATTCTAAGGATGATAAAGCTGTCTTAGAGCAATTACAAGACGTGCATTACGCAGATATTGCCGAAATTTTGGATGATCTAAATTTAGATCAAGCCACTTATGTCATAAAACTTTTAGACAGTGAAACCACGGCCGATGTTCTTGCAGAACTAGAAGATGATGTACGTGAAAAAGTATTACAAAACCTATCGATTAAAGAAATTGCTGAAGAAATTCAAGAACTCGATTCGGATGATGCTGCCGATCTTTTAGCCGATTTATCACCCGAACGTAAGCGAAAAGTGATCGCCCAAATGGACGATAAAGAGCTAGTTGCAGATATTCAAGAACTCTTGACTTATGACGAAGATACGGCTGGAGGCTTAATGGCTAAAGAACTGGTTAAGGTGTATGAAACATGGACCGTTGCCGGTTGTTTGCGAAAAATTAGAGCACAAGCCAAAGAGGTAAAGCGTGTACATTCGATTTATGTTGTTACTAAAGAAGAGAAATTGATTGGGCGCTTATCTTTAAAAGATCTTTTAATTGCTAACAATGATGACAAAATAAAAGACATCTATATTCCAAAAGTAGATTCGGTCCATGTCGATGAAGATTCTGAAGAAGTAGCCAAATTAATGGCAAAATATGATTTAGAAGCCATCCCCGTCATTAGTGATGATAAAGTACTTTTGGGACGTATTACCATTGATGATATCGTAGATGTCATTATCGAAGAAGCCGAAAAAGATTATCAACTGGCCGCTGGTATTACACAAGATGTTGATGCCGAAGATAGTATCCTCGATCTTACCCGAGCCCGATTGCCTTGGTTGTTTTTAGGATTGCTAGGAGGTGTTGGTGCCGCAGTGATTATGGGCGGATTTGAAACCATCATTGAAGATTTCCCTTTAATATTATTATTCACCCCACTTATTGCCGCTATGGCCGGGAATGTGGGCGTTCAATCGTCGGCAATTATTGTGCAAGGTTTGGCGAATGATGAGGTGCGAGGGAGTGTTAATACTCGACTTATAAAAGAAATGTTTTTAGCGGCCTTAAACGGCGTTATTTTAGCCTTATTTTTATTTGCATTTGTGTGGGTTTGGAAACAAGATATGCGCACTGCCTTGGCGATCTCAATATCTCTGGTCATTGTCATTGTTGTTGCTGGAATTATTGGGACGTTTATTCCATTATTTCTTCACAAAAAAGGCATTGATCCCGCCATTGCTACTGGTCCTTTTATCACCACTAGCAATGATATTTTTGGAATCATGATTTATTTCTCTATTGCGAAACTTATCCTAAATATTTAAGATGAACGTTTTACATCTGGATACAAACCATTCCTTATTAATAGAACAGTTAGCGGCTTTAGGCTATGAAAATCACGAAGATTACACGAGTTCAAAAGACGCTATCGCAGCCAAAATTCATTTATATGAGGGTCTTATTTTAAGAAGTCGATTTCGAATTGATGCCGACTTTTTGGATCAAGCAACCAACCTAAAATTTATTGGTCGGGTAGGGGCAGGATTAGAAAATATTGATACAGACTATGCACAGTCCAAAG
Source organism: Flavobacteriaceae bacterium (assembly GCA_029252265.1). Lineage (GTDB taxonomy): Bacteria > Bacteroidota > Bacteroidia > Flavobacteriales > Flavobacteriaceae > Hel1-33-131. The sequence continues at coordinate 11,986 of JAQXBT010000011.1, forward strand.
GCATTCATTTAATTTCAGCACCCGAAGGCAATCAAAATGCCGTTGGGGAACACGCGCTTGGAATGGTATTAGCATTATTTAATAAACTTAAAGTTTCAGATCAGCAAATCCGAAATGGACTATGGCAACGCGAAGCCAATCGGGGCATTGAACTCGATGGGAAAACTATTGGAATTATTGGGTATGGCCATATGGGCAAAGCCTTTGCTAAAAAACTCCGAGGTTTTGAAGTGGAGGTGCTTTGTTATGATATAAAATCCAATATAGGTGATGAAAATGCGCAACAAGTATCTCTTGAAACCCTTCGAGAAAAGGCGCAAATATTAAGTCTTCATGTTCCACAAACCAAATTAACCAATCAAATGATTGATGCGCCATTTATCCAGAAATTTGAGCAGCCATTTTGGTTAATCAATACCGCTAGAGGGAGTTGTGTAGTTACGGAAGCCTTAGTGGAAGCGCTAGAGTCAAAGAAAATTTTAGGCGCTGGATTGGATGTCTTAGAATACGAAAAATCATCCTTCGAAACACTGTTTTCAAACGAGCCACCAGCTGCGCTAAATTATTTATTGAAATCTGAGAATGTGATGCTTTCGCCACACGTCGCAGGCTGGACGGTAGAGAGTCACCAAAAACTTGCGCAAACTATCGTTGATAAAATTGTCACTATTTTTCATTAAATTTAGAGCCCTAATCGCTCTAACTTATGAAATCTACCGCAACGACTCCAGAAGAATACATCGCTCAACTCCCAGATGATCGAAAAGTACCCATTCAAAAATTAAGACAAATTATTTTGGATCATCTCGATCCTGGTTTTTATGAATGCATCAATTATGGCATGTTGGGGTATGTAGTGCCCCACAGTCGATATTCGTCGGGTTACCACTGCAATCCAAAGTTGCCATTACCCTTTATGAATTTGGCGTCTCAGAAACATTTTATTGCAGTCTACCATTCAGGAATGTACGCCCAAAAAGAAATTTTTGACTGGTTTGTTGCAGAGTATCCGAAGCATTGTTCGTCTAAAATAGACATGGGAAAAAGTTGTGTACGCTTTAAAAAAATGAATGAGATTCCCTATACACTAATTGGTCAACTTGCCGCCAAACTATCTGTTCAAGAATGGATTACGATGTACGAAACCCAAATCAAAAAATAAGAAAACATGAAAAAACGTGTCACAGGCCTCGGCGGTATTTTTTTTAAAAGTACGGATTCAAAAGCAAGCAAAACATGGTATGCAAAACACCTCGGTCTCCCTGTGGACGAATATGGTTGTACCTTTTGGTGGAAGGATGCGCAAGGAAAAAAGGCATCCACACATTGGTCGCCTTTTGAATCTGATACTACCTATTTTGAACCCAGCGAACAACCCTTCATGGTTAATTTTAGAGTCGAAAATCTTAACGATTTGATAACAATTCTTAAATCGGAAGGTGTTACTATTGTAGGGGAAATAAAAACGTTTGATTACGGTAAATTTGCCTGGATATTAGATCCTGAAGGGAATAAAATTGAACTCTGGGAACCGATTGATAGTGCTTTTGAAAAATAAAATAAGATGAAAAACATATTAGTCCTTTGTACAGGAAACTCGTGTCGTAGCCAAATGGCGCACGGCTATTTAAACCAATTTGTAGCAAACCACGCTACTATTTACAGCGCAGGTATTGAAACGCATGGCATAAATCCAGGCGCTGCAGCCATTATGAATGAAGATGGAATAGATATTTCACATCATACCTCAAACCATGTTGATGAGTATTCAGAGGTCAATTTTGATTACATCATCACTGTTTGTGACCATGCCTATGAAAACTGTCCGTTCATTCCAAGTACCAATGCCGTGCGTTTGCATCATAATTTCTACGATCCTTCTAAACTGATTGGATCCGACGAAGAAAAGCACGCCGCATTCCTAAAAGCACGTACCGAAATTAAGGATTATATGAAAGCGTTTGTAACGGAGCGGTTTTAGAATAACTGTTCCCATTTTTGGTTTAGTAGATACGATCGTGCTCTATTGGATGGATTTCCAATAAGAATGAATTCGTTTTTCAACCATTTCCTTATAAGCGTGGCTGCACTTCTTTTAGAAATCCCTAAATGATTGGCTAAGTTAGTGCTCGTAATTTCTTTCTGTTTTAGAAATAGATCTAATGCTGTACGTTGTTTTACGGATAATTCTCTTAGGAGGTCACTATTATCTTGCAGTTTTGGAGCTCTGTTTTCTTTTGATGACTCCACGATGTTAGTAAAAGAGATCGCCATTCCTTTCATGAAATATTCCAAAAAATAGGTAAGATCAGCCTGTGCTCTTCCCATATAATAATTGGGAATGTTTTCGACTGCCAAAGCATCATAATACCCTTGTAAGTTTTTTGCATAATAGGCTTCCAAAGAATAGATGCCTTTTAGTCCATAACCACCGTAATGTAAAATATAATTGGTAATTAATCGAGCCGTCCTTCCATTTCCATCATAATAGGGATGGATGGTCGCAAATTGATAATGAGCCAAAGCAGCTATAATGGCGACAGGAATTTTTCCGTTTTCTAAAGATGCGTCAATCCAAGAAACAAGATCTTTCATCAAACCACTCACATCTGAAGCTTCGGGGGGCATATAAACAATAGCGCCTGACAATCCATCTTTAATCACGTTTTGACCCTCTCTATATGCTGTCGCGCTCTTTCTCCCATTAAAAACCAATCCGTGTAGGGTTTGAATGGTTGTTTCAGTTAATGGTCTGTTATGTTTCGTTTCTAGATATTCTAATGCTTTGTAATAATTGACCACCTCTTTTTCATCGCGTTCCCGTTCAGGAAATACCCCTCCTTTTTTTGAAACAACTTCTGTGACTTGTTCCATCGTCAAACGGTTTCCTTCTATTTGAGTGGAGTAGTGCGTCGAAGCCAAGCGAGCGGATTTACGTAGCGAGCTTAAAAGCGTGGCATTTATAGGAATCGATTCAAATTGCTTTTTACCAGTTTCTATCGCTACTAAATCTTGTGCAATAGTGACAGTAATGGTGTAGTTTGGTGAAAAAGGCATCCTTAAGTGTTTTTACGAAAGTACGATAAAACGTAATTAAAATGTAAATAAAACGTAATTAAAGTGTAAATAAAAACGGCGCTAGAAATCACTTAGTCTTTCTCCGAGGGCCTGTACTTACGTTCCAGCTCCGCTTGAAATTCTTCCATCACAGGGCGGACGGTACTGTCTGGGAGATCGGCAATCCGAATATACATCAAACCATCCACGGCATTATTAAAAAGAGGATCCACATTAAACGCAATCAAGCGAGCATTTTGTTTGATGTACTTTTTAAGGAGGACCGGCAGACGTAAGGCTCCGGGTTCAATTTCATCAATAAGTTTATCGAACTTATTCAGATCGGCTGCGGTGGCATCAAACACAAAATCTTTATCGGCATCCTTTAGTTTTACTTTGAATTCTTTTTTTGGTGTTACATACTGCGCTAAATACGGATCGTAATAATGCGACTTCATAAACTCAATCATCAACGATTTAGAAAAATTTGAAAATTGATTGCTAATACTCACACCCCCGATGAGGTATTTATGATCTGGAAACCGAAGCGTGGTATGTACGATGCCTTTCCAAAGTAGAAATAGTGGCATAGGTTTTTGTTGATAGGTCTTAATGATAAATGCGCGCCCCAATTCAATAGACTGACTCATCATCTTGTGGAGCTCGGGCTCAAAACGAAACAAGTCTTGCAAGTAAAACCCATCGATCCCTTTTGCTTTATAAATGTCGGAACCTAACCCCATTCGATACGCGCCAGCCAAGCACTCGGCTTCCGCATCCCACAAAAACATATGGTGGTAATACTGGTCAAATTTATCCAAATCGATGGCTTTGTTGGTGCCTTCTCCAATATCTCTAAACGTGATTTCTCGCAGCCGTCCAATTTCACGTAAAATGTTGGGAATGTGGGCTGCAGGCGCTAAATAAACTTCGTAGTTTTTACTTGTTAAGAGGCGATGATTTTCGGATTTTAAAGCAGCGACTTCCAAACTCATGATAGTTTTGGAAACTGGGGTCACAATTTTTTTTGCAGGTTTTATAGCTTTTAAACTGGAGGAGATATTTGTTAAGATTTTTACCTTTTCAAAAGAGTTTGAAAGCATATAGGTTTTTCGTCTTATAAAGTCCGAGAAGGTCTCCAAAGTGTCGTATTCTTTTTGGTCTTTTACGCTGATAGGTTTACCGATTCTAACTTTAATGACTCGATTTTTTTGGGTCAAAAGTTCCGATGGTAATTTGGCAGTTCTTAAAGTATTACTGATTCGTGATAAGCGATAAAATAACGGGCTATTTTTGGCATGAAAATAAATTGGAATTATGGGGACTTCGGCGCGTTGAATGAGTTTCATAGCGGCGGGTTCCCAAGGTTTATCGACCAACAGCTTACCATCTTTATAAGTGGAAACTTCCCCCGCCGGAAAAACCCCTAAAGGGTGTCCGTTTTTTAAATGAAGCAATGATTTTTTGAAGCCAGCAATACTAGACTTGGCATCTTTGTGATCCTCAAACGGATTCACGGGCATGATGTAAGGAACTAAAGGTTCAATTCGCTGTAATAAAAAATTGGCGATGATCTTAAAATCTTCACGCTGTTCGAGCATTAGTTTCAGTAATAATATACCATCGATGCCACCAAGGGGGTGATTAGAAACCGTGATGTACGCACCGTCTTTTGGAAGGCGTTTAAAATCTTCTTCCGGAATTTCAAAACGTATTTTAAAATCTTCCAATAGACCATTTAAAAACTCAAGATCCTGTTTGTGTTTATGGCGATTGTAGATTTTGTTAATGGTAGAAATCTTCAATACTTTCATTAAGATCCATCCTAAAAAAACACCAATAACTCCATAGGAATTAACTTTGATGGCTTTGGCAATTTCTTTGGGAGTAACAATACTCATAGGTTAAGATACTTGTATTAAATGTCGCCTTAGTGGGTAATTATTTGAACAATATCTGGCGTGATTTGTTTCAATAGTAGGTTTTTTCCAGCTTCTAATTCTTGGATCGATGCTTCTGTATAATGTCGAATGGTATATAATTTAACCCCTTTGTGAGACGCTACTTTATACTTCGCTTTTAAATGTAATAATAAACGCTCCAGAGTACCATAATTGTTTTCAATACAAACCGAAAAACTAATGGCCGAATTTTGAATCATGCTAACTTTCATCTTATAATCGTGCAACAAACCAAAAATATGACGAAGGTTATCTTCTACGATGTATGAAAAATCTAAGGAGGAAAGTGAAATCAAAACCTGATTTTGCTTTAAAATATAACAGGGTACTTTAGGCGTTAATTTGAATTCCTTTCCAACGATCGTTCCGTCATTTTCTGGATTTAAAAACGATTTGACATAGAGTGGAATCTCTTTTCGTTGTAAGGGTTGAAGCGTTTTGGGATGGATCACCGTGGCGCCGTAATATGACAACTCGATTGCTTCTGTATAGGAGATACGATCTAATAAGACTGCATTTTCAAAATACCGTGGATCGGCATTGAGAACGCCTGGGACATCTTTCCAAATAGTTACGGACTTTGCATTTAAACAAAAGGCAAAAATTGCGGCCGTGTAATCACTCCCTTCTCGGCCAAGAGTGGTTGTGAAATTATGGACGTCACTTCCTAAAAACCCTTGAGTGATGTTTAATTTTGAGGAGTCAACTCGATTCGAAATTAAATCTTGTGTATCGTTCCAATCTACAGTTGCGTTTCTGTAATAGTTATCGGTTTTTATAAAATTTCTAACATCTAGCCAAGTATTTGTTAAACCAATATCATTCAAATAATGACTGATGATAGTGGTCGAAATCAACTCGCCAAACCCAATCACTTGGTCATATACAAAGTTATAATTTGGAGATTTATTATGATCAAAAAACTGCACAACTTCTTGAAACAGCGCATCTACTTTTTCATAAACAGCGTGTTTTTCGTTATCAAATAAATCGAGGAGAATGTTATTATGAAATTTCTTAACATCTTGAATCGAGCTTTGAAGTTGGTGTTTGGCATCAAAATAATTTGAAATCACTGTTTCCATGGCATTGGTCGTTTTGCCCATTGCAGAAACAATAATAAGTGTGTTGCTGTGCCCCACAGTAGTCAGGACGCGCGCTAAATTTTTGACGCCTTGGGCATCCTTAACAGAAGCACCACCAAATTTAAAAATTTGCATTAGTTTAGTTTATTTTAGTTTTGAGATGTAATTTTTCATGCCTTGTTCGTCAAGTTGAACCACATCCCAGTCTCGCATGACTCGGGCACCTTTGTGTTCGTAAAACTCAATCGCTGGTGTATTCCAATCAATCACTTCCCAACAAACGCGTTTCACGCCTTGATTGTCGCCATAAAGAATCACTTGATCCAACAGGGCAGACCCAATTCCGTGTCCACGTACGTGTTCCGAAACAATCAAATCTTCTAGGTGTAAAACAGTACCTTTCCAGGTTGAAAATCGGGTATAGACCAAAGCGATTCCAATTATTTTTTGATCAGATTCCGCTACAAAACAATGAAATTCAGGGCTGCTTCCAAAGCCTTTAGCTTGTAAATCGGCGGCTGTAATTTCTACGGCATTGGGTTCTTTTTCAAAGATAGCGAGTTCGGTAATCAAGTTTAAAACTTGTTCCATATCCTCCCTAACTGCATTTCGAATGTGATAGTTCATAATCTATGTTTGGTGATTCAAAGATACTCAAAAGCCTTTTATATTTCCTTAATAAAATACGAGCGAAAACGTTGTAGTTATCTAAAAAATTAGATATTTGCATAAATTTCATTACAAATGTTCCAAAAATACCAAACCCTCGGCGAATTTATCATTGAACACCAGTCTTCTTTTAAATACACTTCTGGCGAATTATCCCGACTCATCAACTCCATTCGGCTAGCCGCCAAAGTGGTGAATTACGAAGTTAATAAAGCGGGCTTGGTTGATATTTTAGGTACGGCAGGTGAGACCAATATTCAAGGTGAGCATCAACAGAAACTCGATGTTTATGCCAATGAAAAATTCATTCAAACGCTTGTCAATCGAAATATAGTTTGTGGGATTGCGAGTGAAGAGGAAGACGATTTTATTGCTATAAATAGCAAGGATCATAATCACCAGAACAAATACATTGTTTTGATGGACCCTCTTGATGGGTCATCCAATATTGATGTGAATGTCTCTGTGGGGACTATTTTTTCTATTTACCGACGGGTGACCCCCGTTGGGACACCGGTTCAACAAGACGATTTTTTACAGAAAGGTCGTGAACAAGTGGCAGCGGGCTATATTATTTATGGCACGTCGACCATGTTGGTGTATACCACTGGCGATGGTGTCAATGGCTTTACCTTAAATCCCGCCATTGGGACCTTTTATTTGTCACACCCTCAAATGCAATTTCCAGAAGATGGAACCATATATTCGGTAAATGAAGGTAATTACAGTCACTTTCCACAAGGCATCAAAAACTATATTAAATACTGTCAGAAGGAGGAAGGCGATCGCCCTTATACCTCGCGCTATATTGGGTCGTTGGTGTCAGATTTTCATCGAAATATGATTAAGGGTGGAATTTATTTATACCCTACCAGTTCCAAAAATCCGAATGGTAAATTACGCTTGTTATACGAATGCAACCCGATGGCGTTTATTGCCGAACAAGCCCATGGAAACGCTAGTGATGGCCACACTCGAATTCTGGATATCATTCCTACAGAACTGCACCAACGCGTGCCATTTATTTGTGGCAGCATAAACATGGTTCACAAAGTCGAAGAATTTATGAGTGCCGCTGCGAGTTCTTAAGTATTTAATTCTTAGATAGTCTAAAAGGAAGGTTGTAACTTTGTGAAAATTATAATTGGAATGCACAAAGCAGGTTTTGTAAATATTATTGGAAATCCAAACGTCGGAAAATCCACCTTGATGAATGCCTTTGTAGGCGAAAAATTATCCATTATTACGTCTAAGGCGCAAACCACCCGTCACCGAATTTTGGGGATTGTCAATGGCGATGACTTTCAGGTGATTCTATCGGATACACCCGGGATTATCAAACCCGCCTATGAATTACAAAGCTCCATGATGGACTTTGTGAAATCTGCTTTTGAAGATGCCGATATTTTAATTTATATGGTCGAGATTGGTGAGAAAGAACTAAAAGACGAAGCGTTTTTTAATAAGATTACTGCCTCCAAAAAACCCGTTTTATTGCTGTTAAACAAAATTGATACTTCAAATCAAGAACAATTAGAAGAACAAGCACAGCTTTGGCAACAAAAAGTTCCGAATGCGGAGTTTATAGCAATTTCTGCTTTGGAAGGGTTTAATGTGAAAAATGTCTTTGATCGTATTTT
>JAQXBT010000051.1 GCA_029252265.1 Flavobacteriaceae bacterium
GTACACATCTACAGTTCCAGACACGGATAATTTAGGAGCTTCGTCCTGTGCATTTAGAGTCATCGCTCCAACAAAAACAATTGCACTTAAAATAATTTTTTTCATAATAGTTAATTTTAGTAGTTAATATTTTTAGTTAACGGCTCAAAACTAAGTATAATTAACATACACCCTTTAAAAAAGAAGGGTATATTGATAACTTTTGTATAATATTTAATTTAACCCCCTAAATTTTTAGGGTATTGCAATTTTATTTATAATATTTTTAATATTTCAATAGTCTGTTGTTTTTTTAGAATTGTTTTTTGTGAGGCCTGTCCTTATATATACGTTATTAAATAGGCGGTCAATTTCTCATTGATTATTCGATAGTCTATTGCGTATTTAATTGCTCAAAATGCAGAAATAGGTATTCTAAATTGGAATTTCGAAAAAGTGACTTGGCTTTTTTTAAAATCGACTTTTACCAATTATATTACATCCTTATTAAGGTTCAACCAGAAATAATTTTAAGTATGTTAAAAAAACAAGGTCTTTATTTACCAGAATTTGAACACGACAACTGTGGTGCAGGGTTTATATGTAGTTTGACAGGAAAACGCTCCAACGATATCATTCATAAAGCATTAGAAATTTTAGTCAAACTAGAACACAGGGGTGCGGTAAGCTCAGATGGTGTGACGGGGGATGGCGCTGGGATTCTTATCGATATTCCTCACAAATTCTTCAAAATTTTCTGTGAATTCGAATTACCAGAAGCAGGGGAATATGCCGTTAGTAATGTATTTTTACCAAGAAAAGACAACCAAAGAGCATATTGTGTTGAGGTTTTTGAAACCGAACTAAAAAACCAAGGATTAGAAATTCTTGGCTGGAGAGATGTTCCTGTTAACAGTGATGTTTTAGGAGAAATCGCCAAAACAACAGAGCCCTTTGTGAAGCAAGTCTTTATTAGTAAATCAGACAAGAAACAAACGGACTTTGATTTTAATCTTAAATTATTCGCTGCTCGAAAAATTGCAGAACATACAATATATGACTCTAAATTATCAGAGTCGAAATTCTTTTACCTTCCAAGTCTTTCCACTAAAATAATTATTTTTAAAGGCTTATTAAAGCCAGAGCATATCAACGAATATTATCTGGATCTATTTAATTCTGCCCTAGATACGCGATTGGCCTTAGTACATCAACGTTTTTCAACGAATACGTTTCCAACATGGGATTTGGCACAGCCATTTAGATACATCTGTCATAACGGAGAAATTAACACCTTGAGAGGAAATGTGTCTCGCATGTTCTCTAGAGAAGAAATCATTAAAAGTGATGCTTTTGGAGATGATATTAAAAAAATAATCCCGACAATTCTTAAAGGGAAATCCGATTCAGCGACCTTAGATATGGTGGTCGAATTATTATTAATGACTGGTCGTTCGCTTCCAGAAGTAATGATGATGCTGGTTCCTGAAGCTTGGGAAAAAAATCCGGACATGTCCGATTCTAAAAAAGCATTCTACGAATATAACTCTTGTCAAATGGAGCCTTGGGATGGTCCTGCATCTATTCCGTTTACCGATGGAAATTTTATTGGAGCCGTTTTAGACCGTAATGGATTAAGACCGTCTCGATATACGGTCACTAAAGATGGAAATGTGATCATGTCTTCTGAGACTGGCGTGGTTGATGTTGAGCCAGAAGAGGTCGAATTTCATGGACGTTTAGAGCCAGGAAAAATGTTTTTGGTTGATATGAACGAAGGGCGCATCGTAAATGATGAAGAGATCAAAGAAAAAATTGCAGCCAAACAACCCTACAGAAAATGGTTGAACGAAAATCTGGTCCACCTGAAAGATATATCTGCAAAAAAAGGACCTATCGAATATAAGGAGGTTGACTTAAAGAAAAGAGAAGTCGCATTTGGATATACAAAAGAGGATTTAAACACCATCATCCGACCAATGGCTCAATTAGGAAAAGAACCGATTGGCTCTATGGGAAGCGATACACCAATTGCTGTTTTGTCTGAAAGACCTCAACTTATTTATAACTATTTCAAGCAAATATTTGCACAAGTAACCAACCCTCCTTTAGATGGGATTCGTGAAGAATTAATTACAGACATCAGTTTGACGCTTGGTAGTGATACAAATATTTTTGATTGTAATTCAGAAGCTTGCAAAAAACTAAAAATTCAAAACCCTGTTATTTCAAAACACGATTTAGATAAAATTAGAAATTACGACTCAAATCCTAATTTCAAAGTAGAATCTATTTCGATGTTGTATGAAGTCAATCGGGGCTTAAATGAGTTAGAAATTGCGCTTGAAGCTTTAGTAACCAAAGCCTCTAAAGCCATAGACGACGGAGCAAACATTATCATTTTATCCGATCGATTTGTCGATGAAAATCACGCACCAATTCCAGCGCTTTTAGCCTGTTCGTATGTAAATCATGCGCTTCACAAGCTAAATAAGCGTTCTCGAATCAGTCTCATTATAGAGTCTGCTGAGCCAAGAGAAGTGCATCATTTTGCTCTCTTATTTGGATTTGGCGCGAGTGCGGTAAATCCATATATTGTTAATGAGATTGTAGAAAATCAAATTAAAGACTCTGAAATTACCGACTTAGAATATCTTACCGCCATCAAGAACTATAACAAAGCAATTGGAAAAGGCATCTTAAAAGTGATGAATAAGATTGGAATTTCTACATTAAACTCCTATCGTGGATCTCAATTATTTGAGTGTGTAGGAATCAATACAAATACCGTAGAAAAATACTTTCCAAACACCCCAACACGAATTCAAGGAATTGGGTTAAGAGAAATTGAAAAAGAAATTTTAAAACGTCATAAGAAAGCATTCAACCCCAATATCGAGTCCGACATTGAAATTGGAGGTGAATATCGATGGCGTCGTGGTCAGGAAAAACACATGTTTAATCCATTGACTGTTGCAAAACTTCAAGAATCGGTTCGCACCAACAAAGCCTCTACTTTTAAAGAGTATTCGGAGCTTGTTAATGACCAATCGAGCCGTTTAATGACCATTAGAGGTCTTTTTGAATTTGATCAATTTGATCCGATTCCAATCGACGAGGTGGAGCCTTGGACCGAAATTGTAAAACGTTTCAAAACAGGCGCCATGTCTTATGGGTCTATTAGTAAAGAAGCGCATGAAAACTTAGCGGTTGCAATGAACAGAATTGGCGGAAAAAGTAATTCTGGCGAAGGTGGAGAAGATGAAGACCGATTTTATAAAAACGCACAAGGCGATTGGCGAAACTCAGCAATTAAACAAGTTGCTTCAGGGCGATTTGGAGTGACGTCCAATTATTTGACCAGTGCGAGTGAGGTTCAAATAAAAATTGCTCAGGGTGCTAAACCCGGAGAAGGAGGACAATTACCCGGCCCTAAAGTAAATCGCGAAATTGCAAAAACAAGAAACTCAACGCCTTATGTAGGATTGATTTCTCCGCCACCACATCATGATATTTACTCAATCGAAGATTTATCACAATTAATTTACGATGTAAAATCAGCGAATAGAGCGGCGCGAGTGAATGTAAAATTAGTCTCAGAAATTGGAGTAGGAACCGTTGCAGCAGGAGTCGCTAAAGCAAAAGCGGACGTAATATTGGTTTCTGGTTTTGATGGTGGAACAGGCGCATCGCCCTTAACCTCTCTAAAACACTGTGGACTGCCTTGGGAACTAGGAATTGCAGAAGCACAACAAACACTAGTCATGAACAATTTGAGAAATCGAATTGTCTTGGAATGTGATGGCCAATTAAAAACCGGTCGAGATGTTGCAATCGCATGTCTGTTAGGTGCCGAAGAATTTGGTTTTGCAACCGCTCCTTTAGTCGCTTCTGGATGTATTATGATGCGTGTGTGTCACTTGAACACCTGTCCTGTTGGAATTGCAACTCAAAACCCAGAGCTACGTAAAAAATTCAAAGGAAAACCAGAACATGTTGTTAACTATATGTATTTCGTCGCACAAGAATTACGTGAAATCATGGCGCAACTAGGCTTTAAAACCGTTAATGAAATGGTGGGTCAGGTTCAAAAATTAAACCGTAATAAAGCAATTGAACATTACAAAGCTTCAGGAATTGATTTAACACCAATTTTACACAAAGCGGAAGTTGCAGAAGATGTTAAGTTATTTAACACAGAACAACAAGATCACAACCTCGATATCCATTTAGATTTTAAAATAATCAAACAAGCACATCAAGGTATTTTTAGAAGACAACGAACACACTTGAAAATGCCAATCACCAATATTGATAGAGCAGTTGGTGCGATTTTAAGTAATGAAATATCTAAAATTTATGGTGCAGATGGCTTGCCACAAGACACCATAAATATTGACTTTAACGGATCTGCCGGACAAAGTTTTGGCGCGTTTACTACGAAAGGGGTGACCATGACCGTTCATGGAAATACGAATGATTATTTAGGAAAAGGATTGTCAGGTGCAAAACTAATTATCAAAGTCCCTGAAACAAGTACAATTATTCCAGAGGATAATATCATCACAGGAAATGTCACTTTATATGGTGCAACAGCCGGAGAGGTCTATATCAATGGGAAAGCAGGCGAACGTTTTTGTGTTCGTAACTCAGGAGCACATGCAGTTGTTGAAGGGATTGGCGATCACGGTTGTGAATATATGACCGGTGGTGTTGCTGTGATTCTTGGAAAAGTCGGTAGAAATTTTGGTGCTGGAATGAGTGGTGGTGTTGCATATGTTTTAGACGATGACAAGACCTTTACTAAAAACTGTAATGGAGCAGACTTAAACATTGATCCTGTGGAGGCTCAGGAAGATGTGAATCAATTAAGAACATTAATCGAAAATCATTTTGTAGCGACGTCAAGTCCTTTAGCAAAACGAATTTTAGAAAACTGGGAGGCGACGCTTCCTAAATTCAAAAAAGTACTGCCAGAAGAGTACAGACAGGCTTTATTAAGATTAGAAAAAGAACAACTAGAAACAGTTTAAGGATGGGAAAGACAACAGGATTTTTAGAATTTGAGCGTCAGGATGAAACATATCAGACACCGAAAAAGAGAATAAAAAACTACAAGGAATTTACAATTCCACTTGAAGAATCGAAGTTGAAAGACCAGGGTGCGCGTTGTATGGATTGCGGAATACCGTTTTGCCATAGCGGTTGCCCACTTGGGAATTTAATTCCAGACTTTAATGATAAAGTTTACAAAGGCAAATGGAAAGAAGCAGCTGAGATTTTACATTCGACGAACAATTTTCCAGAATTTACAGGAAGATTGTGTCCTGCGCCCTGTGAAGAAGCCTGTGTTTTAGGGATTAATGAAGATCCGGTAAGCATTGAAAACATTGAAAAAAACATTGTAGAAACGGCCTTTACAGAGGGCTGGATTACCGCAAAACCACCCAAAGTAAGAACCTATAAAACGGTTGCCGTCATAGGCTCTGGCCCTGCGGGATTAGCGGCCGCTCAACAATTAAATAGAGCCGGACATACCGTAACCGTTTTTGAACGAGACTCTAAGGTAGGCGGGTTGTTACGTTATGGGATTCCAGATTTTAAAATGGAAAAAAACGTTATTGACCGTCGCGTCAATGTTTTAGTAGAAGAAGGCATTGTGTTTAAAACAAATGCGCACGTTGGAAAAAATTTAGACGCTAACCAGTTAAAGGCCGATTTTGATGCAGTGGTGCTTTGTGGTGGTGCAACCGTTAAACGAAACATCCCAATTCCTGGTGCTGATCTAGAAGGTGTGCATCAAGCAATGGACTTTTTAAAAGGAAATAACCAGTATGTAGATGGGCTTGTAGATTTTAAAGAGATCTTATCAGCAAAAGGTAAAAATGTGATTGTAATTGGTGGTGGTGACACAGGTTCAGATTGTATTGGAACTTCAAATCGTCATGGAGCAACCTCCGTCACAAATTTTGAAATCCTTTCAAAACCATCGGAAGGAAGACCAGCAAATCAACCGTGGCCATATTGGCCGATGAAGCTCAAAACGACCTCATCACACCAAGAAGGTGTCGAACGATTTTTTAGCGTTTCTACAAAAGAATTTATTGGTGATGGCAAGGGTAAGTTAAAAGCATTAAAAACAGTAGAGGTTGAGTGGACTTTTAAGCCAGGAGAACGCCCAGAATTAAATGAAGTTCCAAACTCAGAAAAATTATGGGACTGTGATTTAGTTTTGTTGGCACTCGGATTTACCGGTGCAGAAAAAACATTGGCAGATCAGTTTGGTTTAGAAATGGACTTTAGAACCAACATCAAAGCAACGACCAAAGATTACGTGACAAACGTTCCAGGCATATTTGCAGCGGGTGACATGCGTCGAGGACAATCATTAATTGTGTGGGCTATATCTGAAGGAAGACAAGCGGCACATCATGTAGATACCTATTTAATGGGCACTTCTGCATTACCATTAAAAGATGATAGTGATTTACCGAGAATTTAATATTATTTTTGTACACTGAACGTCATACTATATAAGTGTTAAGTAGTTGATTTATATAGGTTTAAATTAAACTTTAAACAATTGAATTTAAACCATTTAAATAGATGTTCATCTCACTAAATGTGTAAAAATATAATTTCGATACTTCTAAGGCATAAAATTGATAATGAAAGAACTAAATAAATACAGCAAAGCAGTTACTCAAGACCCAACACAACCCGCTGCTCAAGCTATGTTACACGCTATTGGACTGACCAAAGAGGATTTTAAAAAACCGTTGGTAGGAATTGCAAGTACAGGATATGAGGGAAACCCATGTAATATGCATCTAAATGATTTAGCTAAATTGGTCAAAAAAGGTACGCTAAACAAAGAGGTCATTGGGTTGATTTTTAATACAATAGGAGTTAGTGATGGAATTTCTATGGGAACTCCCGGAATGCGTTTTTCACTACCGTCCCGAGACGTCATTGCAGATTCTATGGAAACAGTTGTTCAGGCCATGAGTTACGATGGGTTGATTACCGTTGTTGGATGTGACAAAAATATGCCCGGTGCTTTGATGGCCATGATTCGTGTTGACAAGCCAGCAATTTTGGTCTATGGAGGAACAATTGATTCTGGATGTCATAATGGACAAAAATTAGATATTGTTTCTGCATTTGAAGCCTGGGGAAGTAAGGTCGCAGGCACAATGTCTGAGTCTGAGTTTGATCAAATTGTAGAAAAAGCATGTCCTGGTGCTGGTGCTTGTGGCGGAATGTATACAGCCAACACCATGGCATCAGCCATTGAAGCACTTGGTATGACACTCCCTTTTAATTCTTCAAACCCAGCAACAGGAAAAGAAAAACAATCAGACGCAATTAATGCAGGGGAAGCCATGCGCGTATTGTTAGAAAAAGATATAAAACCGTCAGATGTGATTACTAAAAAATCACTTGAAAACGCAATTCGACTTGTGACAATTCTTGGGGGTTCAACCAACGCAGTTCTACACTTTTTAGCGATTGCTAGAGCAGCTCAAATAAAATTTACTCTCGAAGACTTTCAAAGAATAAGCGACAGTACGCCGTTTTTAGCCGACTTAAAACCAAGCGGAAAATACTTAATGGAGGATTTACACCATGTTGGGGGAATTCCTGCGGTTATGAA
Source organism: Flavobacteriaceae bacterium (assembly GCA_029252265.1). Lineage (GTDB taxonomy): Bacteria > Bacteroidota > Bacteroidia > Flavobacteriales > Flavobacteriaceae > Hel1-33-131. Next base: position 7,637 of record JAQXBT010000051.1, read on the forward strand.
ATACTTATTAAACAAAGGATTACTTCATGGAGATTGTTTGACCGTCACCGGGAAAACAATTGCAGAAAACCTGGCGGAGGTTGCAGACCTTAAAGACGGTCAAGACGTTATCAGACCTCTTGAAACACCCATAAAACCTTCTGGGCATTTAAGAATGCTCTATGGCAATTTAGCAACGGAAGGAAGTGTTGCTAAAATCACAGGAAAAGAAGGTTTAAAGTACAGAGGAACTGCTAAAGTTTTTGAAGGTGAATATGATGCTAATGATGGGATTCGCGACGGTAAAGTCAGTAAAGGTGATGTTGTGGTGATTCGTTACGAAGGCCCAAAAGGAGGTCCTGGAATGCCAGAAATGTTAAAACCTACCGCAGCCATTATGGGCGCAGGATTAGGGAAAGACGTGGCGTTAATTACCGACGGACGTTTTTCAGGAGGGACACACGGATTTGTGGTTGGTCATATTACTCCAGAAGCACAAGAAGGTGGGGTAATTGCCTTGGTAAAAGATGGCGATATCATTACGATTGACGCCGAAACCAACTCCATTACAATCGACGTGTCTGACGAAGAACTTCAAGCTCGAAAATCGAAATGGGAAGCACCAGCCTTGAAAGTAACAAGAGGTGTGCTTTATAAATATGCAAGAACCGTTTCATCAGCATCTGAAGGATGTGTTACCGATGAATTTTAATTTATTATTATGGAAACATTAACCGCCAAACAAAAGCAATACTTAGAGCAACCTAAAGAACGTATTTCAGGAAGCGAAGCCATTGTAAGATGTTTATTAGCCGAAGGTGTAGAAGTTTTATACGGCTACCCTGGAGGTGCAATTATGCCCGTTTATGACGAACTCTATAAATATGAAGGGCAAATTAATCACGTTCTTACAAGACACGAACAATGTGCTGCACATGCGGCTCAAGGGTATGCGCGAATCTCAGGAAAAGTAGGAGTTGCGATGGCCACTTCTGGGCCAGGTGCAACGAACCTAATTACTGGAATTGCCGATGCACAAATAGATTCAACTCCAATGGTTTGTATAACGGGTCAAGTTCCATCTCATTTATTAGGGAGTGATGCATTTCAAGAAACCGATATTGTTGGAATTTCAACCCCAGTGACCAAGTGGAATCACCAAGTCACAAAGGCATCGCAAATTCCAGAAATAATCGCTCGCGCATTTTATATTGCCAGAAGTGGACGTCCGGGACCTGTTTTAATTGATATTACGAAGGATGCCCAGTTTGAAGAATTTGATTTTGAATATAAAAAATGTACCGGTGTTCGTAGTTATGTCCCGGTTCCAAAAACAGATGAGGTTGCGATTTCTGCTGCAGCTGAAATCATAAATAGTGCCAAAAAACCAATGATTGTTTGGGGACAAGGCGTAATTCTTGGAAAGGCAGAAGAGGAGCTTAAGGCAGTGATTGAAAAGACAGGAATTCCCGCAGCATGGACCATTTTAGGGGCTTCGGCAATTCCGACATCTCACCCCCTAAATATAGGAATGGTTGGAATGCATGGAAACTATGCGCCCAACATACTTACTAATGAATGCGATGTGTTGATTGCTATTGGCATGCGATTTGACGATAGAGTTACGGGCAAATTAGACGAATATGCAACACAAGCCAAAATTGTTCATTTTGAAATCGATCCCTCTGAAATTGATAAAAACATCAAAACAAACGTCGCTGTTTTAGGAGACGCAAGGGATAGTTTATCTAAATTATTACCACTTCTTAACTCGAACTCGCATCCAGAATGGTTGCAAAAGTTTAAAGACTTATACGACATCGAATTTGAAAAAGTCATAAAAAACGACCTTCACCCAACCACAGAAGGCCTGACAATGGGCGAAGTGCTTAAAGAAATAAATATTCAAACCGAAGGTGAAGCAGCCATTGTTACAGATGTTGGTCAACATCAAATGATTGCGTGTCGATATGCAGATTTTAATGTTAGTAAGAGCAATATTACTTCTGGGGGATTAGGCACAATGGGCTTTGCGTTACCTGCTGCTATCGGTGCTAAAATGGCGGCTCCAGATCGCGAAGTGGTTGCTATTATTGGCGATGGAGGGTATCAAATGACCATTCAAGAGCTTGGTACCATTTTTCAGAACAAAGTTCCAGTAAAAATAGTCGTTTTGAACAATGAATTTTTAGGGATGGTACGACAGTGGCAACAATTATTTTTTGACAAACGTTACGCATCTACAGAAATGGTAAACCCTAATTTTGTAGCCATTGCAAAAGGCTATTATTTAGAAGCTCAAAAAGTCACGAAACGCGAAGATTTAGCGTCTGCCGTTAAGGAAATGATTGATAGCGATGAACCCTATTTCTTAGAAGTTTGCGTAGAAAAAGAAAACAATGTATTTCCAATGGTTCCTTCGGGAGCATCGGTGTCAGACATAAGATTAGAATAAGAATGGAAACAGAAAAACAACTATATACAATATCGATATATACCGAAAACAATATCGGATTGCTCAATAGAATTTCAGCAATTTTTCAAAGACGACAAATCAACATTGAAAGTCTTAACATCTCTGTTTCTGAAATCGAAGGCGTGTCGCGTTTCACCATATTAATTAATTTGACAGAAGAGCGTGTTAAAAAAATTATCGGTCAAATAGAAAAGCAAGTTGAGGTTATAAAAGCCTATTATCACATGGATGAAGACACCATATGTCAAGAATCTTGTTTGTTTAAAATCAAATCAGATTTATTGTTCGAAGAACGTCAAATTCAAAATATTATTAAAGAAAGTAATGCACGAATAGTTACTGTAAATAAAGCATTTTTTGTACTCGAAAAATCAGGACGTCGAAGCGAAATAGACCTTCTTCACAGAGAATTAAGTGTTTTTGGGATCATGCAATTTGTGCGTTCCGCACGGATCGCAGTCACCAAAGACGAATTAAAAATAACAGAAATACTAAACGCATTCAAAAACTAACAAACAACTAAAATGGCAAATTATTTTAACACATTAACATTAAGAGAAAAATTAGAGCAATTAGGAAAATGTCGTTTTATGGACGCTTCAGAATTTGAAGACGGAGTCACAGCATTAAAAGGCAAGAAAATTGTTATTGTAGGTTGTGGAGCCCAAGGCTTAAACCAAGGTTTAAATATGAGAGATTCTGGTTTAGATATTTCTTACACACTCAGACAAGCTGCTATAGATCAAAAAAGAGA
>JAQXBT010000056.1 GCA_029252265.1 Flavobacteriaceae bacterium
AGCTTCAGGACTCCAAATTGATACGTCTTCAGAAATTGATTTTAATTCCAAAACGGATGCGGACATCAAAGCCTTGTTTTCAACCCATTTAAATAAGGGTCTTCATGGACTGTGTTTTAGTCCCTATTTAGAAGGGCAAAATATTGGGGATCAATTATCTGAACCACAAATAAGTCAACGTATGGATGTCATTGCACCATACACTCAATGGGTGCGTTCATTCTCCTGTACAAAAGGTAACGAGCTCACGCCAAAAATCGCCTATGACAAAGACTTAAAAACAATGGTTGGTGCTTGGATCAGTGATGATAAAGCTCAAAATGAAAAAGAAATCAACGCTTTAATCAATCTTGCCAAATCTGGTTTGGTTGATATAGCAGTGGTAGGAAATGAAACCTTAATGCGCGAAGAATTAACAGAAAACGAATTACTTGAATATATACATCGTGTCAAACAAGCGATTCCGGCAGTTCCTGTGACTTATGTGGATGCCTATTATCAGTTTATTGAGCGGCCTCAACTCATAGATGCTTGCGATGTTATTTTAGTGAACTGTTATCCATTTTGGGAAGGCTGTAGCATCGATCAATCGGCAACGTATCTAAAACAAATGTATGCGGCGACTCAAAATGCAGCGAAAGACAAACAAGTCATTATTTCAGAAACTGGGTGGCCAAACCAAGGAAAGAGTACAAAAGCGGCGCAGCCTTCTGAAATTAATGCAATGAAATATTTTATAAACACAACCAATTGGGCGCAACAAAATGAAGTGCCTATATTTTATTTTTCTTCTTTTGATGAATCTTGGAAAGTACATCACGAAGGAGATGTTGGAGCCCGATGGGGACTTTGGGATACCAACGAAGATTTAAAATTTTAACTATTAAATTACAATTAAATGTCATTCAGAGAAGAACGAAAATTTTCACCAAAACAAATCGAACACCCCAAAAAGTCAATCGTTGAAGTTCCTAAACAACCCGAAACACGTTTAGAAGAACGATGGCAAAATACGTTGAATAATGGAATGCATGGGTTGTGTTTTAGTATGTATGAAGATGGTCAAGGTCCTGGAAATGAAATTTCAGAAGCTCAAGTAGATCGACGGATGCAAATCATAAAGCCTCACACCAAATGGGTGCGTTCCTTTTCGTGTATTGAAGGGAATGAACATATTCCACGTGTTGCCCATAAACATGGCATCAAATCCTTGGTGGGCGCATGGCTCGGCGACGATTTAGAAAAAAATGAAGAAGAAATTGAAGCCTTAATTAAATTAGCGAAAGAAGGCTTTGTAGACATTGCAGCGGTAGGCAATGAAGTCATGTACCGAGAAGATCTTACAGAAGAACAGTTGTTAGAGTATATCTATAGAGTCAAAAAAGCATTACCTGGTATTCCAGTTGGGTATGTTGATGCGTATTATGAATTTTCACACCGACCAAAAATTACTGAAGCATGCGATGTGATTTTAGCAAATTGCTATCCGTATTGGGAAGGCTGCCCAATTCATTATTCAATAGCACATATGAAAAAAATGTTTGACCAAGCTACGGAAGCGGGGCAAGGGAAGAAAGTAATTATTACAGAAACGGGTTGGCCAAGCGAAGGTGGTAGTTTAAGAGGGGCCTTTGCCTCTCGTGAAAATGCGATGAACTATTTCATAAACACCCAAGAATGGGCTGAAAATAATAATGTCGAGTTATTTTATTTCTCCTCTTTTGACGAATCTTGGAAAGTAGGCGCCGAAGGCGATGTTGGAGCCTATTGGGGACTTTGGGATAAAAATGAACAGTTAAAATTCTAAGAATCTTTTTTTAGACGATAGTTAATAGATGAGACCCCTAGTTTCTCAACAAGTTGCAAGCTGTTTTTATCAATTATTTCCTGTCATTTTTTATCATTCCAACGCTTCTAAAATTGTGCAAAATAATATTGGTTTGTTTGGTTGAGCTGCTTATATTTGCACCGCTCTGGTATAAATATATGCGGAGCACAAGTTCATACGAAATAGAAACATTACTTTTGGAGGGTAAAATCAAAAAAAGAGGTGCAAAATGATATTTAGATAACCAATTCGGGGTGTAGCGTAGCCCGGTTATCGCGCCACGTTTGGGACGTGGAGGCCGCAGGTTCGAATCCTGCCACCCCGACAAAGAGGTCGTCACGCTTGAGGCGTGACCACCGCCAATAATGGTCGCATAGCTCAGCTGGATAGAGCACCTCCCTTCTAAGGAGGCGGTCCTAGGTTCGAATCCTAGTGCGATCACAAATATAATTTTGATTTATTTTAATTCCCTACGTTTCTCTCTGAAACGTAGGGTTTTTTGTTTCTTTTAAGGCCG
>JAQXBT010000028.1 GCA_029252265.1 Flavobacteriaceae bacterium
TAGTGCCCGTTTTGGTTGTGTAAATACTTGTGAAATAATTAAAATCAAACCCTTTTGCAATGAGTTTATCCCGCGTTGATTTTGTTTTTTGATTTGGATTCAGAGCCTCTAGAATCCGCTTTACTAAAAAAAATGATGGACAAACCGTCATTCAATGGAATTCTTACATTGTTCCAGGTGAAAAAACAATGGGTACCTATTTTCAAAAGCTCGGTTACAAAACGGGTTTTGTTGGCAAAAATCATCTTATATAAAGTTTATCACAAGTGGGAGAATCCGCAGTCCCTGATTTGCTCGCAGATCCTAGAGACCCTCAAGTCATTAAAGACTTAGAATACCGTTTCACGGAATTACAAAAAGACATTAAAAAGTCTGGATTTGATTACGCAGATAAACTATACCACAACAACCCCAACTGGTTAGGAATACGAGCATTGGCCTATCAAAACACCGATTGGATTGCAGAAGGTGGCGTCGAATTTATTAAAACTTATAAAGACGATCCTTTCCTATTATACATGGCAACGACCATCCCACATGCACCTTTAGACCCCGAACGTTCTTGGCAAGCAGATCGAAGAATTACGGCCGACTTTGGATTCAAATTCAATATGTTCATTTTTGGCAATTATTTTGTTTTCATACAACAGGTGGGCAGTTGCAAGAGTAGCATGTCCACACAACTCAATTTCGGATGTAGGCGTAAAAAATCGAATGCTAAAAGGGACCTCCGAAATGTTTACAAAAGCCGTTTCAGACAAATTCATTTCCATCGCAATATTCTGCATCAAGGCGTCCTCAATATCTTCCTTAGCAATCATCACGCCAGCAGGATTGCCCTTAAAGGCCTTTTTTGTAAACGAATCAACTTGATAAATTGTTTGTTTCATTTTTCAGCAGTTTAGAACCTTGTTTGAATGTAGTTTTTTATTAAATTTTAGATGCAATGTAATCGTTTACAAAATCTTCCAAAACGTTTAAAGGAATGGCACCTTGAGAGATGACCACTTCGTGAAACTCACGAAGATCGAATTGGTCTCCCAACGCATCTTTTGCTTTTGAACGTAGTTCTAGAATCTTTAGCATCCCAATTTTATAGGCCGTTGCTTGACTCGGCATTACAATATGTCTTTCGACCATTTTAATGACGTCTAACTCCGCATTTGGAGTGTTGTCGGTATAATATTTAATGCCGGTCTCTCGGGTCCATTTTTTGGTGTGTATCCCGGTATCAACTACCAGTCTACAGGCTCTCCATAGTTCCATTGCCAAACGTCCAAAATCCGAATAAGGATCGGCGTAAAAGCCCATTTCTTTTGGGATAAATTCTGAGTATAATCCCCAACCTTCGGTATAGGCGGTATACCCACTAAATTTTCTAAACATTGGAACATCTTCTAACTCTTGTTGAATGGCTAATTGCATATGATGTCCTGGGATTCCTTCGTGATAGGCCAAGGCTTCCATTTGGTAGGTTGGCATAGATTCCATGTCATATAAGTTGGCGTAATAAATTCCGGGTCGAGAGCCATCAGCAGCAGGACGGTTGTAAAAGGCTTTTCCAGCCGATTTTTCTCTAAAAGACTCTACAGCTTTTACAATGATATCTGCTTTGGGCTTTGTGATAAAGAGTTCATTGAGTCGTGTTTTCATACTGTCAATCAAATGCACTGCTTCTTTTAAATAGGCCTCTTTTCCTTGTCTATCTTCGCTATAGTAGAATTGTTTATCCGTTTTCATAAACTGAAAAAAGGCTTGCAAGTTGCCTACAAAACCAACGTTTTTGCGAATCGCATCCATTTCTCCATGAATTCGAGCCACTTCACTTAATCCTATTTCATGGATTTCATCAGCAGTTAAATCGGTCGTGGTGGTTCTTTTTAAAGCAGTATTAAAAAAGGCCTCGCCATCAGGGAATTTCCACGCACCATGATCAGAATTTGCGCGTTTCTTTTGTGCTTTCATAAAAGAAATTAAGCCATTGTAAGCGGGTTTTACAGACGTTAGGAGCGCTTGTTTTGCTTGTGTTTCTAAACGTGTTTTTGTTTTGGTATCGATCTCTAATTCATTTATTTTTTTTAAGAAATCTTTTAATAAAGTACTTTGCTTTTTAGAAAAATCAAAAGGTTGTCCAATCAAGATATTTTCTGAATCTTGGACGACTTTATCAAATACAAATTTTGGAGGCACAACACCAATCGCTTCACGGGCTTTTAGGTTTTCTACTAATTGATCGAAATAGTTCTTAAAACCATTTAGTCTAGAAATATAAGCTTCGGCATCTTTCACGTCATCAATACGGTGCATGTTGATCATAAACGCAGGTTTTCCAGACTGGGCTCCAAACATTTGATTGACAGGGTAGTCGTGAAGTCGGTATTTATAATCCTCAATACTGTTTTCGAGATTTTGTTTAAAGAGATTATAACTCAAGAGTACTTCTTTAGAGAGTGCGGCTACATTGACAGAGTCGGTTAACCATGCCAATTCTTCTTTGTTCATTTTTAAATTCTTTTCTTCTAAAGCTGGCGAGTTATCATTCAGCTTTCCGTAATCTTTTTTGATGCCAAGTCGCGTTTGAAATTCTGGATACATATCGACGCCTTCATCAAAGCTTTTTTGAAAAAAGTCACTGACTTTTTTTGATTCCGAAGCAATTTCAGCTTCCGTATATACGTTTGCGCTTTTTTCTTTACAAGAAACAATCAATAAAGAAATACTTAAAATAAGGAGCGGTTTTAAAATGAATGGTTTCATAGTGATTTGTTTTAGGATTCAGGTTTTTTTTAAATGAGTAGCAATGTAATAGTGTTTGATTAATTGGGCCTGTCTGATGATAGGCAGTTGGTTTCTTAACGAATTTAGCAAATAAATCCCGGATAGAAAAATCTAAAAAAGGGGTAAAATTCGAGCTACGTCTTGCAGGATTGACACCCACACTAATATTGGGGAACAGCAAGAGTCTTTTTTTTTGAGTTTATAGTTTGGAAAAATGAATAAAATATTTGTATATTAAAGTCCCTAAATTTTATATTATGAAAACATACTACTTTTTTATTTTTTTAATTACGACCCTCGTTTCTTTTGGACAAACGACTCTTTCACCTGGAGATTTGATTGTGACGTCCTTAATAGCGGATGGAAATGATCGATTTGAATTCATTCCATTAGTAGACCTTAGTGCAGGTACGGTTATTTATTTTACAGAAACAGGTTGGATCGCAACGACTAGTTCATGGCGAAGTGATGACTTGACTGAAGGTGTGGTCCAATACACGGTACCAACAGCAATTAATAGAGGTACCGTCATTTCGATTGAAGAAGATGCCGATACCAATGGTCAAATTAATCTTCCAACAGATGGATCCGTTAGTGTTTCTAATTTTGGAGGCAGTTTGTCATTCTCAATAAGTGGCGATCAAATTATTGCTTTTCAGGGTACTCCACCCGATGGATGGGATGGCTCAGGAACTAACCCTTTTTCAGCGCCTGATTTTATTTTTGCGATTACAAGTCACAGTACCGCTTGGCACGATGCAACGAATACAAATATTACAGCGATTCCTACTGGTTTATCCAATGGGTCAACCGCTGTTGCTGTAGGTTCTGGAGAAGGAAGTAGTAATGAATACGACAATATTTATTATGATGCGGTCACAAACCCGTTAACAGGAAAAACGAAAGCAGAAATATTAGCTTTGGTTGGGAATGCAGCAAATTGGATAGGAAGTGATACGGAACCAACCACATGGAAAATTTCTAGTTTCACTTTGTCTTCAGATCAACATACGAATTCTGAATTTTCAGTGTTCCCTAACCCAGTTGATAGTGGTGTTATAAAGATCCAATCACGTATTGTGGGTTTAAAAACTATCAATGTATTTGATGTGAATGGACGGGCTGTTTTATCTACACAATTAGAGTCGGACGTATTGGATGTCTCGTCTATTCAAAGTGGGATCTATCTATTGAACATCGAAGTTAATGGAACCTCTACGACCAAGAAAATTATTATTAAATAAAGACAGTTTAATTTTTGATATCGATTGCATTAAAAATGAAAAAACCACTCAAATGAGTGGTTTTTTTTAAAGTGGTGCCTCCAGGAA
>JAQXBT010000077.1 GCA_029252265.1 Flavobacteriaceae bacterium
ATTCAGCCGTCAGATCAAACCATTTGTACAGCTGGTCTCACAACGGAAGTTAATTTTAATTCTTCAAACACGCTTGGGACGACGACTTACACTTGGTCGAATAACAACACAAGTACAGGTTTAGGAGCGAGTGGTTCAGGATCTATTTTACCCTTTACGGCACTAAACACTGGATTGTCTCCAAATGTGTCTACAATCACAGTGACTCCAACATTCACGTATGACGGGGTTGCATGTGATGGAACTCCAAAAGATTTCCTAATCACTGTCAATCCAACATTAGATATCGTTCCACCAGCCGATCAGTCATTATGTGACGGATTGATGACTACAGCAGTTATTTTTTCATCTAATAACACAGGCGGGACCGTAAATTATTCTTGGATTAATGATAATACCTCTATTGGACTTGCGCCAAGCGGTTCAGGAGATATCTCATCATTTTTAGCGGTCAACTCAGGAGCAACGCTACAAACCGCAACGATTACTGTAACAGCATCCTATTCGAATGCTGGACAGACTTGTGATTCAACAGAAACATTCTTAATTTCTGTGAGTCCTAGTCCTGTAGCAACGATTTCGGGATTAAATAATTATCTAGTTTGTGAGAATGATACACCGCCTTTTATCACTTTTGAAGGATCAAATGGAACGGCACCCTATACGTTTACATATCAAATAAACTCAGATCCAGTTCAGCAAGTCGTATCAAGTGGAACTTCAAATACTGCAACAATTTCTGTATCAACAATTAATTCTGGTGCTAATGTCATTACGCTATTAAGTGTGTCTGATTCATCAACACCAACGGCTTGTACGTCCACTAATATTACGTTACCAAATAAGGCTTTTGTTGATGTTCAGGAGCAAGGCAAGATTATACCGCAGGATTCAAGCACGGTCAGTCAAGTTGTGTGTCAAGACACGGCGATTGCTCCAATTGTTTTTGATATCGGTGGTTCAGCCACAAGCGCGTTTGTAACAGGGTTACCTTCAGGATTAATTTCTTCTTTTGACCCAGCACTCAACCTTTTAACAATCAGTGGAAACCCAACCAGTTCGGGATCCTTTAACTATGTCGTTAATACCGCAGGTTCGACCAACGGATGTAACTCTACCTATGGCGGCACTATTATTGTCAATTCAAATGATGTCATTACAGAGTTAACACCAACGACAATCGATCAAGAGTTATGTGAATGTGACACACTTGCACCAATATCCTACAATCTAGGAGGTGGCGCAACAGGTGGAGATGTTCAATTTACACCAAGTATGCCTGTTGGAATTACGTGGTCGATTGCATCAAATATCTTAACTATTTCTGGTGCTTCATGTGAGATAGGGACTTTCAATTATATAGTTAATTCTTTTGGAATTTGTAGTGCAGATACCTATGGAGGTACGATTGAAATAAAAGAGAATTCTATCATTACATTAGTTTCTGGAAATCCAGATCCAATCGTTTGTGAGGGAAGTGCTTTTGCATCCCCAATTCAATATGCAATTTCTCCGACAACGGCTACATTGGTGATGACTCCAACAATTCCAGGGGTAAGCTTTAACCCTACAACCGGAATTATTTCTGGTGCCCCGACACAAAGTGGTGTCTACAACTATTCAATTAGTTCTGGAACGGGTTGTAGCAATACAATGACAGGCGTTATTACTGTGAATCCAGATCAGGATATATCATTTATTTCAACAAATAATACTCAAGTTAGTTGTCAGAATTCACCAATTGATCCGATTGTATTCTTAGTAACTTCTGGAGTAGATGATGTCACTATTTCACCAGCGTTACCACTGGGAGTTAACTATGCTGTTAATTCAGGAATTATAACTATTTCTGGAACACCAACAAACTTCATGAGTGTTGCCCAAAATTTCATCGTCACGACCATCGGTTCTTGTGGTATTTCGAAATCGCAATCTTTTACACTAGAGGTTAGACAAGAGGCTACAATAACGGTCACAAGTGACGTAAGTACAATCAACCAAGCCATTTGTCAAAGTGGAAGCATTGAACCAATTACGTTTACGATTGGCGGTGGTGCTACAGGGATTGAAACGGTTAATCTACCCGATAATCTAGTCCTAGACTATGATGCTGGTACGGGAGTATATACAGTTTCAGGAACCCCCGTTGGCTTTGGAACTTTCAATTTCAATATAGTAACCACAGGTTGTGTTGCGACACAATTATTTTCGGTAACAAATATAAATACGAATGTTTCAATAGAACTAACATCGGCTGTTGGAACCGATGATCAGTTATTGTGTCAGTCGAATTTTAGTGCGCCGATTACGCCTATAGTTTATACCTTAACTGGTGCGACAGGCGTGACTGTAACAGGGCTGCCAACAGGCTTAAATTCTGTTTTTGATGTGACCACAGGTCAGCTTATTATTTCTGGAACGCCAATAGAATCAGGAGAATTTAACTATGCAATTACAACCTTGCCGTGTGCTCGAATAAAAACAGGAATGATCAAGGTCTCAACGCCAATTGCATTTTTTGATGAACAAGTCACTCAAGTTTCTTGTACTGGCGAAAATGATGGTTCGATTTCAATTGATATTAGAGGCGGAGCAAGTGTCGGTGGTTTGTATGCTATTACATGGACTGGTCCAAACGGATTTCAGCAAAATCAAGCTACAATTACGGGGCTTGAACCTGGAGTTTATACAATTTCTGGAACGGATATTTTAGGCTGTGCGATCCCAACAAAATCGTATGTTATTGCTGATGTTCAACCTGTTGAAATCTCATTACTTTCAACATCTAATGTTACTTGTAATGGAAGTTTAGGCTGTGCAGATTTTGATTTTACAGGGGGCACAGGAATTTATACAAGTTTCTTGCTAGAGTATCTAGATCCTTCTTCAGAGACATTAACGCCAATAACCGTCGCAAATAATAATTATTTTAATATTTGTGACCTAAGGGCTGGTTTGTACTATTTAACAATTGAAGACAGTAATTCATGTGCATCAGTGCCTTATTTGTTTACAATATTTGATTATAGTTCACTGGCCATTGAATCGGTAGAATTAGACGATTCGTTATGTGCGGACGCACCAGGTAATGTTAGAATCAAAGTGGCTAGTTTGGATCCAAGTTTGGCGTTCTATTACAATAATGTTTTAGTACCTCACCTGTACTTAGGAGATTCAATGTATGAATTAGCAATCAATAATCCAACGGCTCCTTCAGGGGTTATCAAAGTTAAAAACGATCAAGACTGTTGGAATACGATTTCTGTGAGTACACCAATTGAATCCCCAGGCTTTGAATATACATCCCTTAATTTTGTGACTTATAATGCAATCGATGTTAATGAAAGTATTGAGTTTACCAATACAGTGGATCTAAATGACATCCCTGCTGAGTATGATTATATTGTCTGGGACTTTGGAGATAATTCGCCTTTTAAAGTATTCTTTAATCCTGAAGACATCGTTCCTAACGCTGACGGAGATAGTTTTAAAACGGTCTTTCACACCTATACAATTGATGGTGTTTATACAGTAACGCTCACCGTCTTTAATAGCCTTGGATGTTCACGAGTCGAAACTCAAATCATCAGTGTAGGTCGAGGAGCAAATATTATGACACCAACAGCCTTCTCACCAAATAATGATGGGATTAACGATTTGTTTAGAGCGTCATTAATTGGCTTTACTGAAGTGTCCATGTTTGTATATGACAACTGGGGTAATATTGTTTACGAAATTACTTCGGAAGTTAATGCCTTGGATCCAGATTGGGGATGGAATGGTTTAGAAAAAGGAAACGATGAACCGATAAACGGGAATTATAAATACTTCGTAATCGCAACAACTATAGAAGGTGAAGTTGTTGAGAAAACAGGACAACTGATGCTTATAAAATAATACAGCTATGAAATTGAAATCTATATATATACTTACCGTAATTTTTGTTTCCAATATTGGATTTGCACAAGACAATGCAATAAAAAATCAGAACAAAATCATGGGAGCTCAAAACCCCAGTTTTTACGCCTTTGGAGACTCCTCCAAAGCGGGAGTGTTGACGGGCTCGGAAGGATTTAGTGATGCCAGTAAAATTGAAACCAAATTTGCCTTTATAAATCATTTCTTTCGAGATAACGATTTTTCATTGGCTTTAGATGTCAAAACAGTCGATGTGACGAGTCTTGGGTATTCCGTATCAAGTGCTAATTTGCACTACATTTATAGAACTCAGTTGAATTACAAATGGACATTTAATCCATCGGTATCCATAGGGTATGGAAATAATTCCTTAAACTACAACAATTTAGTTTTTGAAGATCAAATTAATGTATTGACTGGAAGTATCGCTGGAGTTACAGTGGATCCTGTGAATATTGATGGAAAAATTAATTATTTTGATTTAGCAGCAGGATTTACGGTTCGAAATAATGAGAATTTATTTTTTGGTCTTAATGCCAAACATTTGAATACACCCGATACTTCTTTTAATTCTACAGCGAATAATAAGAAAGCTTTAATGATTTCACTACAAGCCGGGTATGAATATGATCTAAACCCTTACGGACAAGGAATTTTACCAGCATTTTCCTATTTATATTTATACAACTCCTTTACCATGCAGGCTGCGAAATCAAGAATAGATCTTTATCAAGAAGTGATATTAGGTAATATTTCACTTGGATTAAATCAGCATATCAATAATTACGAAGGAATTACAATATCACAATTTGGGACGTCTCTTAGTGTTTTTGTTGAACAAATTGAATTTGGAATTAATTATTCAATTGATATGGTACCTTCAGGGCCAGCGGGAACGGATTTTAATAGTTTTGAATTATACATTACATTTGATTTTAACCCTGATAATAAGAACAAAAGAGGAAACAACAGCCGTTTCTATGGATTGTAAGATAAAGTTGAATTGGGTATAATGTATTTATTGATACAGTATTTTTGTAAAAATCCAGTTTTATAATTAATCTTGTAATTCGTTTCTCCGATAAAAGAGTTAATTTATAAAGCCATGCCATCAAACCCCTTGTTGTCTATTGTGATCCCTGTATTTAATGAGCAGTTCAATGTAAGGCCCTTAGTCGATGCAATTGAAAATCATTTATCTGAATACACCTACGAACTTATTTTTATAGACGATTGTTCAACTGATAACAGTCTCCAGTCCATACAATCAATTTCAAACCCTAATCTCATTATAATTGCTTTTGATCAAAATAAAGGACAGAGTTCGGCACTCTCTGCTGGGATTCAGCGTTCCCGTGGTACGTACATAGTAACCATGGATGGGGATCTTCAAAATGACCCTAAGGATATTCCTAAAATGGTATCTCTAATTCAAAATGGAAATTGGGATATGGTGATCGGTGTTCGAGAAAACCGACACGATTCCGTGTTTAAAACGATCCCCTCCAAAATTGCGAATTACATCATCAGGAAAACCACTAGACTCCAAGTGTCGGATTCAGGCTGTGCGCTTAAGGTGATGACCTCCAAAACAGCAAAGAACATTCCTCTATACGACGAATTACACCGATTCATAACACTCCATGCACATTTAGACGGGGCACGAATCAAAGAAATCCCAATCATTCACCATCCACGAACCTATGGAGTTTCTAAATATGGCTTGGAACGAACCTTTAAAGTATTGAAAGATTTAGTGTTGATTATGCTTAAACACAAACGCTCCAAATTTAATGGAGTAGGCGCTTAGTTCAAAACAATCGACCTGTTTCAAAAAATTATAGTAATTTTAGAATCTCTATGGATCTAACAACACCAACGATCAAAATAATTGAATGCCCTCGAGATGCTATGCAAGGCATTAAGACGATGATCCCAACGGCTCAAAAAGTTCAGTACCTTCAATCGCTTCTACGTGTAGGGTTTGACACCATTGATTTTGGTAGTTTTGTATCGCCGAGAGCCATCCCTCAAATGGCCGATACGGCCCAAGTACTGGCACAGTTAGACCTTAGGAACACCCAAAGTAAATTATTAGCAATAGTCGCCAATAGCCGAGGTGCTTTAGCCGCCGCTTCTCATAAAGAAATTGATTTTTTAGGCTATCCGTTTTCGATTTCCGAAAATTTTCAGATGCGGAATACACACAAAACAATTACCCAATCTATTGACACCTTACAAGAGATCTTAACCATTGCAGAGGCTCACGATAAACGAGTGGTAGTATATATATCAATGGCTTTTGGAAACCCGTATGGCGATCCATGGAATGTGGATATCGTAGGGGAGTGGACCCAACGCTTAAATGCGATGGGGGTCGAAATCCTTTCATTAAGTGATACCATTGGGAGTTCCACTTCAGAATCTATTTCTTATTTATTTTCAAATTTAATCCCTGCTTACCCGCATATTGAATTTGGAGCCCATTTACATACCAATCCCTTACATTGGCACCCCAAAGTTGAGGCTGCATACAAAGCCGGATGCCGTCGTTTTGATGGTGCTATACAGGGCTTTGGAGGCTGTCCGATGGCCAAAGATGAATTGACAGGAAATATGCCAACAGAAAAAATGCTCTCTTATTTTACAGCTCAAAAGGCAGAGACCAATTTAAACGCGCTAAGCTTTGAAAGTGCTTATAACGAAGCCACAAAAATATTTTCAGTGTACCATTAAAAAAAAAGAGTCGTTAGTTTCCTAACGACTCTTTTTATGTTTTTTTTTTTTGAACCTAAAGTCTAAGCCTCCGTAGATCCCAAAAGGATGCCCTGGGCGTAAGCCAGCAGGCACTTTAGCTACGGCATAAGTTTCATCTAAAAGATTTATCATTTTTGCAGTGATACTCAATGTTTTTGAAACATGGTATTTTCCTGCAAAATCGATGATAAAATTAGACGTAATACCATTAGTAGAGTTAACTGCATCTGCACTTGCCTCGGTCTTAAAGGCACCATTTAAACGACCACTTAAGTTGAGCTCAAACTTCGCATGTTCTAAAGATATTGAGGTGTTAAACTGATGCTTGGCAATATAAGGTAACTCGTCACCACTTTGAACTTCGCCCCACAAACCGTCATCACTTCCAAAACTATTTAAAAATTCAGTATCTGTAAACGTATAACCGAAAGTAACAGGAAAGGCATAAGATGTATCATTTTGGAGTAAGTCATAATTTAAAAGTAATTCAATCCCTTTCACACCCACTTCTCCAGCGTTAAATTGCTCTAATGATCCTGTGCCACCTGAAGCTGCTAAGTCACTTCCCAACAAGTTGCTGTAATCGTTATAAAATCCAACAACTTCTCCTCTCAATCCTTTGATATTGAACCTTGATCCAAGTTCGTAATTGATACTTTCTTCGGATTCTTGTCCAACTGTATTTCCAGGAGGTGAAAAGCCTTTATGTACCCCACCAAATAAAGACGTTGAATTGTTTAATTTATAATTGAATCCTATTCCAGGAATAAAAATAGAAACTTTATTTTCTCGAGCTGAAAGATCACTTCCTGTTCTATCAAAATCATTTGATCCAAAATTATCTCTTCCTAACACGATATCTTCATAACGTAATCCAGGAGTTATGGTCATATTATTAAATTTTAATTTATATAAAATAGACCCTGCAAATGCACTTGCTTTACTAATTCGATTGGCATCACTTCCGGGAGTTCCGGCGGAAGTTAAATTCATCTGGCCATCCGTAATACTGTATCCATCTTTCCACTGAAAACGGTCTTCTTCATCATAATGATATCGTAAACCAATTTCAATATCATGAAATATAGTATTACTGTTCCAATGGAAGTCCAATTTAGTTTGAATTCCTTTTGATAAATACTTTCTATTGTTTGCTTTTAGAACCAATGCATCCGCATTTGAATCTGAAGTCCCATTAATAATATTCATATAACTTGAGTAGTCCATAGGAGTTTCAAGTATTTTAGAAATTTTCTCTTTGTTGCCATCAAAAACTACATCGTTCAGTTTGTACCAATTTCGTGAAAAATTGTTATGATAGGCATTGCTTGTAATTCTAAACATTTTAGAAACATCTATTCTATGGGTCACCATAAATTGAAGATGCTCATTAGTCATTTGATCTTTTTGAGACGCTGCATATCGATCGAATGGATTGGTCTCGAAATCTTCTGTAGTTAAACCAAGGTAGGTCTCATTAGAAGTTTCATCTGAATATTGAAATTTAAATTCTAGAGATTGTTTATATTTAGCTTCTTGATTACTGTTAAGCCTTAACTTAGCTACTACATCATTTTTATCAAAACCTGTATTGCCACCTTTTGGTAAGTTTTTAAAACCATCCGAGTTGTTATTTAGATATTCAACTAGATACCCAATATTGGTTTTTGAATCTCCTATTTTTAAGTGGGTTTGACTTGTATTGAAACTTCCATAATTTGTTTCGATACGTCCACTAAATTGGTTTGGTATTTGAGTACTTACCAAATTTAGAGCTCCTCCTGTTGTAAAAGGTCCGTACTGTATTTGACTGCTTCCTTTTAAAATTTCTACAGCTTGCATCCTGGCAACTGAAGGAAAATAATAGGCTGCAGGTGCACTGTATGGTGCAGGTGCAATTAAGACGCCATCTTCCATGATAGATATTTTTGAACTACGCTCTGGAGAGGTTCCACGAAGGCTGATGTTTGGACGTAAACCAAAACCATCTTCTTCATAAATATTCACCCCAGGCACCGAGCGCAAAACTCTATTAATATCAGAATGTGAAAATTTTTCTAATTCTTTTGGTGAAATATAGAATGACGATCCTGTCCTGTTTTTGGCTTCATATTTACTCCCAAAAATGACTTGTGAGTTAATAAAAACGGGTTCTAGTTTTTGTATGGAGTCAACAGACGCTGTTTTCGTCAATTCTTGTGCGTTTATACTCCCTATAATTGTTAGGGCGAGTGCTGTAATAGTATTCTTCATTTATTTAGACTGATTAAAAATAAGGTTTAATTTCAGCCGCAAAGTTACAAATGAATTTTAGATTCACAAAGCTTATTTAGAATAAATAAACATAAAAAAATTAAAAGATTGATAAAGAGTTGTTTAACGTGTAAAAAAAACATAAAAACATATCTATTATTTAATAAATGACCACATAAAAAGCGGAATTCCTGCAAATAATAAGAGGGCTAAATCTTTATTTTTTAAAAAACAGAACGATATCTACTATTCAACTGAAAAAAGCCTTAAATTTGCTTGCAATTATAAGCTAATTGCTATGAATGCACATCTATCCAAAATTGTCGGCGAAGGTCTTACTTACGACGACGTCCTTTTAATCCCAGCATATTCCGAAGTTTTACCACGTGACGTGAGTATTAAATCGAAATTCACTAAAAACATATCGTTGAATGTCCCTATTAGTTCTGCGGCAATGGATACGGTTACCGAAAGTAAAATGGCAATAGCCATGGCACGAGAAGGTGGAATAGGCGTGTTGCACAAAAACATGACCATAGAGCAACAAGCTATTAAGGTTCGAAAAGTTAAACGTGCCGAAAGTGGTATGATTATCGATCCAGTGACCCTCCCCTTGACAGCGACCGTGAGAGATGCTCAAATGAGTATGAAAGAACACAGTATTGGAGGAATTCCAATCATTGATAAAGAAGGTTATTTAAAAGGAATCGTCACCAATCGTGATTTAAGATTCGAAAAAGAAAGCGATCGTCTCATTACAGAAATCATGACTTCTGAAGATCTAGTAACCACATCGGAAGGTACTTCTTTACAACAAGCGGAAGTCATTCTTCAAAAGAAAAAAATTGAAAAATTACCAGTGGTCGATGCCGATTTTAAACTTGTTGGACTCATCACTTTTAGAGATATTACGAAATTAACCCAGAAACCAATTTCCAATAAAGACCATTATGGTCGCTTACGAGTGGCTGCTGCTATTGGAGTGACCCAAGATGCAGAAGAACGGACGGCTGCTTTAGTGAAAGCAGGCGTTGATGCGGTTATTATTGATACCGCCCATGGACATACTAAAGGTGTGGTAGGTGTTTTAAAATCGATTAAATCAAAATTTCCTAACCTAGATGTGGTCGTTGGAAATATAGCCACAGCGGAAGCTGCTAAATATTTGGCCGATGCTGGAGCGGATGCCGTTAAAGTTGGAATAGGGCCGGGCTCAATCTGTACAACACGTGTTGTTGCAGGGGTTGGATTTCCACAATTTTCTGCCGTATTAGAAGTAGCAGCCGCACTAAAAGGATCCGGCGTTCCAGTCATTGCCGATGGTGGCATTCGATATACAGGTGATATTCCAAAAGCAATCGCCGCAGGTGCAGACTGTGTGATGCTAGGATCACTGCTCGCTGGAACCAAAGAATCTCCAGGTGAAACCATTATTTATGAAGGTCGAAAATTCAAATCTTACAGAGGAATGGGATCAGTTGAAGCCATGAAAGAAGGAAGTAAAGATCGTTATTTTCAAGATGTTGAGGATGATATTAAAAAATTAGTTCCCGAAGGAATTGTTGGTCGTGTACCCTATAAAGGCGACCTGTACGAAAGTGTACATCAATTTATTGGTGGACTTCGTGCTGGAATGGGCTATTGTGGCGCAAAAGACATTCAAACTCTAAAAGAAACAGGTCGATTTGTCAAAATCACTTCGTCAGGGATTAGCGAAAGTCACCCTCATAATGTGATGATTACTAAAGAATCGCCCAACTATTCGAGATAATAAATTGATTTTTTAAGACATCGGAATTATACACTTGTATTATTCCTTATATTTAGTATTTTTGCTAGACTCAAAAATCATATCATGCAAAAATATTTTATCTCATTTAGCATATTCTGCTTTTCATTTTTCATTTCAAACGCGCAAATTTCTGATAGCGATTCCCTACTTACAATTTCAGACCAAACTGTTTTGGCGAATGAATTTGTCAGAGTTTACAATAAAAACTTAAACCTTGTACAAGACGCTTCACAAAAGGATTTAGATTCGTATTTAGAATTATTTATTAATTACAAATTAAAATTAGTTGAAGCAAAAAATTTGGATTACGATAAAGATCCTACCTATCTAAAGGAATTTAGTTCTTATAAAAATCAACTAACAGACGCTTATTTAACAGATAAAAAAGTGACCGATGCATTAGTTCGTGAAGCCTATGAGCGAACCAATAACGAAGTCAAAGCACAGCATATTTTAATATTAGTGGATGAGGTCGAAACCGATACTTTGGAAGCGTACTCAAAAATCGAAAAACTAAGAGAACGTTTAATAAACGAAGATTTTGAGTCCCTAAAAAAGGAGCTACACAATGGGAAATCTGTTTTTGTTGAAGATTTAGGCTATTTTTCTGCCTTTAAAATGGTGTATAATTTTGAATCGGCGGCTTATTCGACCAAGGTCGGCAAAGTTTCTAGCCCATTTCGAACCCGATTTGGATTCCATATTGTAAAAGTTTTAGAAAAACGAAAGTCAAGAGGGCAGGCTGAGGTCGCTCATATTATGATTACAAACCAACAAAAAGACACTACACTTGTTCCTAAAGATCGCATCCAAGAATTACATCGATTATTGCTTCAAGGCGAAGACTTTTCAGAATTAGCAAAACAATTCTCAGATGATAAAAGCTCTTCAAGTCTTGGGGGTAAACTCAAACCATTTAAGTCTGGTCAAATCAATTCTGAAATTTTTGAAAACACCGCTTTTGGCTTGACTAAAAATGAAAACATATCACAACCAATACAAACTAAGTTTGGATGGCACATTCTCAAATTTATAGATCGTAAATCGGTAGAATCCTTTGAATCCTTAAAACCTGAGCTAGAAACCCAAGTCGGAAAGGATTCGCGTTCTCAGCTTGTAAAAGCAAAGATGCTTGAACAGTTATTAGTGGACTATCAGCTTTCAAATCAAAATCCTAATATATCAAATATTGAATCGAACCTCTCCTTTAATTCGACTCAAAACGTTTGGGAGTTTTCTAATAATTTTGATACAACTCAACCTTTTTTAACCATTCAAAATAAAACGTATGGTTCTCAAGACTTTTTGGAGTATTTAAATAAATACCAAAGAGCAGTTAAGAAAGATTGGCCAATAAATGTGATCGTTCAAAAACAATATGCTTCGTTTTTAGAACAATCGGTATTTCAATACAAAAGAGATACCCTTGAAGATGAAAATCAAGAATTTGCTAATATTATCAACGAATACAGGGAAGGATTGTTGTTATTTGAGTTGATGCAAGATAAAATTTGGGATGGTGCTAAAAATGATAGTATCGGATTGCAAACGTTTTATGATGAAAACAAACAAAATTATGTTTGGCCCGACAGAATTGAGGGATCGGTAGCACGTTCTAGTGATTCTAAATACATCAAAAAAGTATTGAAATACTGGAAAAATAACAAGACGAATCAAGTGATCGATGAAGCTCTTAATGAAGCACAACAAAACGTCATATTTTCTAACGGTGAATTAGAAATAGGGCACTCTGCATTACCAAAAAGTTTTGAGTTCAAAACAGGACTTTCTAAAGTGATTAAGGAAAACGCTAATTATTACGTTGTCAATGTGACCGAAATAAAGCCTTCAATTCAAAAAACATTCGAGGAAGCTAAAGGGCAACTGATTTCTGATTATCAAACCGAATTAGAATTGAAATGGATTCAAGAATTGCGCTCTAAATACACTGTTAAAGTTAACCAAGACGTATTATCGAAAGTGAAATTATTAATCTCAAATTAATTTGAAATATATCATTGGTCTTAGCTGTTTACTTTTTTTGGGTTGTCATAACCCCAAAAGGAATAGTGAAGAAATTCTGTTAGCTCGAGCTAATGATGCTTTTTTTTATAAATCAGATATTGATTTTCGTTTTATCGAAGGTCTTTCAAAAGAAGATAGTCTTTTTCAAATACAAACATTGATCAATAATTGGGCCACCAAACAATTACTAATTGATGGTGCTGTTTTAAACTTGGGACAAGAAACTCAACAAGAATTTGAACAACTCGTTCAACAGTACAAAAGTGATTTATATACATCTTCATATTTAGAGGCTTTGGTTAAAAAAAATATTGACACTCAGATTTCTGAATTAGAATTGAAAACTATCTATGATCAAAATAGAGAACTTTTTATTTTAAAAGAAGATTTAGTCAAACTACGCTATATCAATGTGAATGCATCGGTCTCAAATATTAAAGAGGTTACCAAGCGATTCAAACGCTTTAATAATGAGGATAAAACCATATTAGACTCTATTTCGTTAGAGTATACTTCTTATTTTTTGAATGATTCAACATGGATAAAATCAGATTTAGCAATTTCTAAAATAAAACCATTACAACTAGGGTTTAATCGGTTACTGTTAAAAAAACCTAATTTTGTACAACTCAAAGATTCTTTAGGCCTATATTTGATGCGGATAAATACGTACCTCGAACGTGGCAATTTAGCTCCTATAGAATATGTTTTACCAACCTTAAAACAAATAGTAATTAATAAACGAAAGCTGAAACTTATCAAACAGCTAAAAAGTGATATTGTCAATGATGCCATTAAAAATAAAAAATTTGAAATTTATAATTAAGTCGTACCTCTTAGCATTTTGTTTTTTAACGTCTTACTCTTCATTTTCACAAGAAATTATTGAAGATGAAAAAGTCGAAACCCCACAGCCAACCGCGGTCGATTCTGTTCAACGGATCAAATTAGATGGTGTGAATGCAGTGATCGGAGATTTTGTAATTCTTAACTCCGATATCGATAAACAATTTACCCAACTAGAAGCTGGTGGGATTTCTATAGAAGACATTTCTCGCTGTCAATTATTTGGTAAGCTATTAGAAGATAAGCTGTATATGCACCATGCAATTCAAGACAGTCTTGAAGTGAGTGATGTTGAAATTAAATCCTATGTCGATCAGCAATTACAAGGCTTTGCAGAGCAAATTGGATCCATGGAAAAGTTGGTTGCATATTATAAAAAATCATCAGAAAAACAGCTTAGAGATGATATGTTTGAGCTGAATAAAAACAATAAATTAGCGGCGCTCATGCAACAAAAAATTGTCGAAGAGATTGAAGTGACTCCAGAAGAAGTTCGTCAGTTTTTTAATACCATTCCAGAAGACCAACGCCCACTTTTTGGAACCGAAATGCGAGTAGCTCAAATTGTAGTGATCCCTAAAACAACTAAAGTTGAGGTTGATAAAGTCATCAATCGCCTCAAAGAATTTAGAGCTGATGTCTTAGATAATGGAGCCAGTTTCACCACCAAAGCCGTGCTTTATACCGAAGACCCAGGGTCTAAACGAACAGGTGGGAAATACACTCTCAACAGGAAACGCCCTGTAATGGCCAAAGAATTTAGGGAAGTTGCATTTTCACTTCAAGAAGGTGAAGTTTCGGAGCCTTTTAAAACCGATTTTGGGTATCATATCATTCAACTCGAAAAAATTAGAGGGCAAGAATATGATGTAAGACATATATTATTACGTCCCAAAACAACTGCCGATGCGGTTCAAGATGCCAAAGAAAAACTAGAAAAAGTCAGAAAAAGTATTGTCGCAGGTGATATTACTTTTGAAGATGCAGCTAAAGAAGCGAGTGACGAAAAAGAAACTAAATTTGATGGCGGACAGCTCCGAAATCCAGAAACACAAGACTATAATTTTGAACTTACAAAAATGGATCCAGAGTTGTACTCGCAAATCCAAAACCTAAAAGACAACGAGGTAAGTCCTGTTTTAAATGATGAAGATCGTATCAATCCAATCAAATTTAAAATCGTTACAGTGACTGGTAGAGTTGATGAGCATGAGGCGAATTTTGCTCAAGATTACCTTAAAATTAAAGCATTAGCACTTCAAGAAAAACAATTAAATGCTATCGCAAAGTGGCAAGAAGAAAAAATACTAGATACCTATATCAAAATTAACGGTGCGCTTCGCGATTGTGACTTTAATAATAATTGGTTTAAAAATTAAATAGTTATAAGATGTCAGATGTTGGGTCTTTAAAAGAATTGCTTAAAAAATACCAGACTTTAAAACAAGAAATTTCTAAAGTCATTGTAGGTCAAGACGCTGTTATTGAGCAAATTTTAATTTCGATATTTTCAGGTGGTCACTCCTTATTGGTTGGTGTCCCTGGATTGGCTAAAACCCTCATGGTAAACACAATTTCGAAAGCCCTCGGATTAGATTTTAAACGCATTCAATTCACACCCGATTTAATGCCGAGTGATATTTTAGGCAGTGAAATATTAGATAACGATCGTCAATTCAAATTCATAAAAGGTCCAATTTTTTCAAATATCATCTTGGCCGATGAAATTAACCGTACTCCACCAAAAACGCAGGCAGCGCTTTTAGAAGCGATGCAAGAACGGTCTGTGACTGTTGCAGGGCACCATTATAAACTCGATGCGCCTTACTTTGTATTGGCAACCCAAAATCCCATTGAGCAGGAGGGCACCTATCCGTTGCCTGAAGCTCAGTTAGATCGTTTCATGTTCTCAATTAACCTTACTTATCCAAGTTTTGATGAAGAAGTAAAGGTTGTTAAATTAACAACTTCGAACGCACAGTCAGAAGTTGAGGTTGTTTTTTCTGCTAAAGAAATTTTGGAATTTCAGACACTTATTCGAAAAATTCCAGTGGCTGATAACGTAATTGAATATGCAGTTAAAATGGTTGGTAAAACCCGTCCAAATTCTTCTGAAGCACTTCCACTAATTAAGCAGTATGTGGATTGGGGTGCAGGTCCTAGAGCGTCGCAAAATCTAATATTAGCCGCCAAAACTTTTTCCGTTATTAAAGGGAAATTTTCTCCAGATATCGAAGATGTGCAAGCCGTTGCCGTTAGTATTCTTCGTCACCGAATTATCAAAAACTATAAGGCAGAAGCCGATGGTATTTCAGTAGAGACCATTATTGAAAGTTTATTCTAAACGTAGTATTATCTATTTTTTTGTAATTTAAAGTCTTTTTATCTGATAATAATTTATTTTTTTAAACTGAATTCAGATTTTAATTAAATTATATTCATAAACTCGTCTTATTCACTTTTTATTTCAATATAATTTTATTTAATTCGTACTTTTACGAACGATTATTACGAAATAAAATTATTCATTATTATGGCTTTCGATATAAATATTATTAAAGAAGTGTACCGTCAAATGCCGGAACGCATCGAAAAAGCACGTCAACTCGTTGGACGTCCACTTACCTTATCTGAAAAAATTCTTTACAGTCACCTTTGGGACGACAATGCTACAAAAGCATATGAGCGTGGAAAAGATTATGTAGACTTTGCCCCTGATAGAATTGCCTTACAAGATGCAACGGCACAAATGGCGTTATTGCAGTTTATGCAAGCGGGTAAAACTAAGGTAGCAGTACCTACTACGACACATTGTGATCACTTAATTCAAGCAAAAAATGGAGCCGGAACCGATTTACAAAGTGCTTTAAACACGAGTAATGAAGTTTTTAACTTTTTAGAATCAGTCTCAAACAAATACGGATTAGGATTTTGGAAACCAGGTGCAGGGATTATTCACCAAGTAGTCCTAGAAAATTATGCGTTTCCTGGTGGAATGATGATTGGAACCGATTCGCATACCGTAAATGCGGGTGGATTGGGAATGATAGCCATTGGTGTTGGTGGTGCAGACGCTGTAGATGTGATGGCCGGGATGGCTTGGGAATTAAAATTTCCAAAATTAATAGGTGTAAAACTAACGGGTAAACTTTCTGGTTGGACTGCACCCAAAGATGTCATTTTAAAAGTCGCAGGAATTGTTTCTGCAAAAGGAGGAACTGGAGCCGTAGTAGAATATTTTGGTGAAGGTGCTATCGGAATGTCATGTACAGGAAAAGGAACCATTTGTAATATGGGAGCAGAAATAGGAGCAACCACTTCTACTTTTGGTTATGACGAATCGATGGAACGTTATTTACGTGCTACCGAGAGAGCCGATGTTGCAGATGCTGCAAATACAGTCAAAGAACATTTAACTGGAGATGCTGAAGTCTATGCAAATCCAGAAAATTATTTTGATCAAGTCATTGAAATCAATTTATCAGAGCTAAGTCCTTTATTAAACGGTCCTTTTACGCCGGATTTATCTACAAAAGCAGGTTCAGATATGAAAGCTATTGCAAATAAAAATGAATGGCCTTTAAAAGTTGAATGGGGATTGATTGGATCTTGTACGAATTCTTCATATGAAGATTTATCAAGAGCAGCTTCTATAGCTCAACAAGCCTTAGATAAAGGTTTAGGGATCAAAGCTGATTTTGGAATCAATCCAGGTTCTGAAAAAGTACGTTATACAGCAGATAGAGACGGAATTTTAAGTGTATTTGAACAATTAGATGCAAAGATTTTCACCAATGCTTGTGGTCCTTGTATTGGGCAATGGGCACGCTATGAAGATCCTAAAAACGCACCTAAAAACTCAATCATTCATTCTTTCAATAGAAACTTTGCAAAACGTGCAGATGGAAATCCAAACACACATGCATTTGTGGCTTCACCAGAAATGGTGGCTGCAATTACCATTGCAGGTCGTTTAGATTTTAATCCAATGACAGATTCTCTAATCAATAAAGATGGTGAAAAGGTGATGTTAGACGAGCCAACGGGATGGGAATTACCTCCAAAAGGTTTCGAAGTAAAAGATGATGGATACCTTGCTCCCGAAGACGATGGAAGTGGAGTCGTAATAAATGTGAATCCAGAATCTGAAAGATTACAATTATTAGCCCCTTTTGTGCCGATTGGCAATACAATTGACGGTGCAAAATTGTTAATCAAAGCTCATGGAAAATGTACGACGGATCATATTTCTATGGCGGGACCATGGTTGCGTTTTAGAGGGCATTTAGATAATATTTCTAACAACTGTTTGATTGGTGCTGTAAATGCATTCAATATGAAAACTAATTTTGTAAAAAATCAATCAGATGGAGAGTATGATGCAGTTCCTTTAACAGCAAGAGCCTACAAAGCAGCCAATATAAAAACAATAGTTGTTGGGGATCATAATTATGGTGAAGGTTCATCAAGAGAACATGCAGCGATGGAGCCACGTCACCTTGGAGTGGCTGCAGTGCTTGTGAAATCATTTGCGCGTATTCATGAAACCAACCTTAAAAAACAAGGAATGTTAGGGTTGACTTTTGCAACAGAATCAGATTACGATTTAATTCAAGAAGATGACACTTTTAATTTTGTAGATCTGAATGCATTTGCACCAGGAAAACCTTTAACCATTGAAGCGGTTCACGCGGATGGTTCTAAGGATGTCATCATTGCAAACCACACCTATAACAAGTCTCAAATAGAATGGTATAATGAAGGTTCTGCATTGAACTTGATCAAAAAACAAAATGCCTAAAAAGTGATTTAATTTATCTTATTCTTTTTTAAGGAATTTTTTATAATTAAATATAGTTACTCGCGCGTTAGATCGAGTGATTTTCGAAGAAAATTGTGTCGAGACCCTTTTTTATATAAGAAGGGTCTCGTTTTTTTTATAGATACCTCAACAAGATTTCATTGAACGCAGTCTAAGTGACATCTCCTTGTCAGTTCGAATGTTTTTTGTTTACAAAAAATGTATCGAGAACTAGGAAGCATAATCAATGAATTCCTAAAGTATTAAGCATTTTGTTTATGAAATCTCTTCACAAAAAGTTCTGTCAGAAATAAATTACAAAGAATCATAGTGTACGCATAAATACTATCTTCAACAGGGATAGTCCCCATACGAATGCCTAAGTTTTCGGCATTATTATACCAAACTACTTGGTTGTCAATAAAGCTACCGGTTAAGATGCCATTTACAACAAAAAATGGAATTAGCATCAC
>JAQXBT010000082.1 GCA_029252265.1 Flavobacteriaceae bacterium
CCTTTATTACAGCAGATCTAAAATATCATGACTTTTTTAGTGCAGAAAACAAGATTGTACTAGCAGACGTTGGGCACTATGAAAGTGAGCAACATATAAAAAATATTTTAGTTGCTCATCTTAAGAAAAAAATTACTAATTTTGCATTCCTTTTATCAAATACAAATACAAATCCTGTAAAGTACAAATAAGCATGGCTAAAAAGAAAGAACTAACCGTAGAAGAACGCTTAAGAGCGCTTTATGATTTACAATTAATCGACTCTAGAGTTGACGAAATTAGAAATGTAAGAGGAGAGCTTCCTTTAGAAGTTAGAGATTTAGAAGATGATGTTGAAGGATTCAAAAATAGAGTTCAGAAACTGGAGGATAGCCTCGCTGAAATTGACAATCAAATAAAATCTAAAAAGATTCTTATTGAAGAAGCGACTGGCTTAATTAAAAAATATACTGAACAACAAAAAAATGTTCGGAACAATCGCGAGTTTAATTCTTTAACTAAAGAAGTTGAATTCCAGGAATTAGAAATTCAATTGGCGGACAAACACATCAAAGAATTTAGTGCTCAAATCGAACAAAAAAATGTAGTGATTACTTCTACAAAAGAACGTTTAGAAGAACGCGAAATACATTTGAAGCACAAAAAGGCCGATCTTGATGCTATTCTTGCTGAAACTGAAAAAGAAGAAACACTTTTATTAGCAAAATCTGAAGATTACAAAAAGAATATAGAGGAGCGTCTTGTAAAAGCATACAGTAAAATACGTACCAACGTTAAAAATGGTTTAGCCATTGTACCGATCGAAAGAGGTGCTTCTGGAGGGTCATATTTTACGATTCCACCACAAGTACAAATGGAAATTGCATCTCGTAAAAAAATTATCACTGATGAACACAGTGGTCGAATTTTAGTAGATGCAGCTTTGGCTGAAGAACAAAAAGAAAAAATGGAAAAATTGTTTACTAAACTCTAATTTTTCACTTCAAAAATTTCAAAGCCTTCATTTTTAATGAGGGCTTTTTTATTTAATATAATTTTCACACTATTATAAAATACCCTTTGTAATTTTAACTCATAAAAAAATTACACCCATGAAACATCTTACCACATTATTGATTTGCTTAACCATTAGCGTTACGAGCTGTCAAACAAACAAAAATAAGACTAGCTCGCAGCACACTACAATAGCCAATGCAACCCCAATCGAAGTCCCATTAGAAAACGGAATGGCAAAAGCATATTTTGCCAGTGGATGTTTCTGGTGTGTAGAGGCTGTCTATGAAAGTGTCAACGGCGTTTCTGAGGTCATCAATGGTTATGCAGGTGGCCACAGTGAGAACCCAACCTATCAAAAAAGCAATACCGGAAGAACAGGTCATGCTGAAGCAGTCGAAGTCATATATAATCCAACCATTGTGAGTTTTAAAACACTTGTGGATGTTTATTTTGGATCCCAAAACATGACTCAAGTTAATGGTCAGGGTCCAGATAGAGGCTCCCAATACCGATCGATTATTTTTTATCAAAATGACGACCAAAAAACAATTATAGTTCAGAAAAAAGAAGCCCTTTCTTCCCAGCTAAATGTGACCATTGCCGCAGAAGTCTATCCGTTCCAAAAATTCTGGATTGGCGAAGACTATCATCAAAATTATGAGCGCCTTCACCCGAACAACTCTTATATCCGAAATGTATCTATTCCCCGATTGCGAAAATTTCAAAATAAATTCCCACACTTACTTAAATCGACGCATTAATTTTAAAGCACCGATTCCATTTTATTTTAAATCAAAAATGTTTATTTTTGAGAGAATTCAAACTGCAAAATGTTGACAAGCTACACCCCTGGAATCGAATGTGCTAAAGAACTAGATCAAAAAGATCCCTTAGCACACTTCCGGAACAAATTTCATATTCCAAAAAACGCCGATGGAGAGGAGTGGTTATATTTTACAGGAAACTCATTGGGACTTCAACCTAAACAGACCAAAAATCACTTACAGCAAGAGTTAGATGATTGGGCCAACTTGGGTGTAGAAGGCCATTTTGAAGCCAAAAATCCGTGGATGCCTTACCATGAATTTCTTACAGAAAGTATGGCGGAAATTGTGGGTGCAAAACCCATTGAGGTGGTCATTATGAACACGCTTACCACGAACCTTCATTTGATGATGGTTTCCTTTTATCAACCCACCAAAACTAAGTTTAAAATTGTCATTGAAAGTGATGCATTTCCATCGGATCGATATGCGGTTGAAACGCAATTACAATTTCATGGGTTTGATCCTACTGAATCGCTTATTGAATGGTTGCCTCGAAAAGGGGAAACACTGTTAAATATAGATGATTTAGAGTCTCTTTTAGAAATGCAGGGCGATGAAATTGCGTTGTTGTTAATAGGGGGCGTTAATTACTATACGGGACAATCTTTAGACCTGAAGAAAATTGCGGAGCTGGGGCATCAAAAAGGATGTAAGGTTGGCATTGATTTGGCACATGGCGTTGGAAACATTCAGCCGAACCTACATGAATCGGGCGTTGATTTTGCAGCTTGGTGTACCTATAAATATATGAATTCCGGACCTGGAAGTTTGGGTGGCATTTTTGTACACGAACGCTATGCACATGACACCTCCTTAAAACGATTTGCAGGCTGGTGGAGTCAAAATAAAGCCACCCGTTTTGACATGCGTCAACCCTTAGATATTATTCCTGGCGCCGAAGGATGGCAGCTTAGCAACCCCCCCATTTTATCAATGGCCGCAATTAAAGCGTCTTTGGAACTCTTTAATGAAGTCGGAATGGATGCTTTACGAAAAAAATCAATACAACTTACGGGCTATTTAGAATACCTCGTCTTAGAATTAAAGAATGACCGTATTTCTATTATCACCCCAAAAGACCCTAATCAAAGAGGATGTCAGCTATCGATACAAGTAAAAAATGCTGATAAATCGTTACATGAAAAATTGACACAAGCGCATGTCATTACAGACTGGCGAACGCCTGACGTCATTCGTTGTGCACCCGTTCCTTTTTACAACTCATTTGAAGATGTTTATAGAATGGTTGAACTCTTAAAACTAATCCTGAATGCCTAAACAAGAAAATATCTTAATTATTGGAGCGGGTCTATGTGGATCTTTATTAGCGCTGAGACTTGGTCAACGAGGTTATAAAGTGCGAGTTATAGAAATGCGCCCCGATTTACGAACAGTCGATATTAGTGCAGGACGCTCCATTAATTTGGCGTTTTCGAACCGTGGGCGCAAAGCGATTAAACTCGTAGGGTTAGAATCAAAAGTGGCGTCCTTATGCATCCCAATGCACGGCCGAATGATACACGATACTGAAGGACATACATTTCTATCAAACTATAGTGGACGCGAAAATGAGTCTATTAATTCTATTTCTAGAGAATTGCTAACAGCACTCTTGCTGGACGAAGCAGAAGCACTTAATACTGTGACTATTGAGTTTGAAAAACGCTGTACAAAAGTCGATTTTGAAGCCAAAATTGGCTGTTTTGAAGACTCCGTTTCAGGGGCTGCTTTTAGGGTCTCTGCTGACCTCATCTTTGGAACTGACGGCGCAGGTTCTTCATTGAGAAAAAGTTATTTTAACGACCGGAAATTTTTATTTAGTTTTTCTCAAAACTACCTAACACATGGTTATAAAGAATTAACCATTCAGCCTAAAGAAAATGGCGATTTTAAGGCCTATAAAAATGCGCTTCATATTTGGCCTAGAGGCGATTTTATGATCATTGCCTTGCCCAATTTGGATGGGAGTTTTACCGTAACCCTATTTTTGAGTTATGAGACCGGCAAATACAATTTCAACAACCTAACAACGCCAGATATTGTCACTGAATTTTTTCAGAAAGAATTCCCAGACGCACTGAACCTAATGCCCAATTTAACAGATGAGTTTTTCGAAAACCCAACGGCCCCATTAGGAACGGTCAAGTGTTTTCCATGGCAGTATAAAGGTCACAGTCTGTTGTTGGGAGATTCTGCACACGCAATTGTTCCATTTTATGGGCAAGGCATGAATGCCTCGTTTGAAGATATTGTAGAATTCGATCGATTTTTAGACCTTCATAATGGCGATTGGGAAACAACCTTAAAAGCTTTTGAAGCGCATCGAAAAGTAGATACCGATGCAATTGCAGATTTAGCAATTGATAACTTCCACGAAATGAAAGATCATATCGCCAACCCAATATTTCAAGAAAAACGGAAAATAGAAATGGCTTTAGAAACCGAATTTCCAGATGAATATTATTCAAAATATTCCTTGGTAACCTTCAAAGAAACGATTGGCTATAACGAAGCCATGACCATTGGTCGTGCTCAAGATAAAGCGATCTTAAGTCTGTTATCTGCCCGTAAAATTGATGCCTCAGAAAATTTAAATGAGCTTCTTAAAAAAGTACAAAAAGAAACAAGCGAAATTCTTAAAGAAGACACGATTGCAAAAACATTAGACTACTAATTAGGAATTATAAACTCATGAAATTAAACTTAGAACATAAAAGCGCCCTTGTTTGCGGAAGTACTCAAGGTATTGGAAAAGCCACTGCTTTCGCCTTAGCAACAGAAGGAGTTAAAGTCACTTTAGTGGCTAGAAATGAGACCAAATTAAAGGACGTCGTTGCGTCACTACCTAATGCCGATCAACACGATTATATCGTCGCAGATTTTATGAATCCTTTGGATTTAAAATTGAAAGTAGAAAAATACATACTTAAACATCATAGTTTTCATATTCTTGTCAATAACACTGGAGGCCCAAGAAGTGGTGCCATCATTGATGCAAGCCTTGAAGAATTTGAAAATGCCTTTACACAACACCTAAAATGTAACCATGTACTTGCTCAATTGCTAGTGCCCTTTATGAAACAGGAATCCTATGGGCGAATCATTAATATCATCTCGACTTCAGTAAAAGAACCCATTGAAGGTTTAGGAGTTAGTAATACCATTCGAAATGCGGTTGGAAATTGGAGTAAAACACTTTCTTTTGAATTAGGGAGCTTTGGGATTACGGTTAATAATGTGTTGCCAGGGTTTACAGAAACAGAACGTTTGAATGAGATAATTAAAATTAAAGCTCATATGGCACAAACAAGTTTAGAGCAAATGACAGCAATTATGAAAAACTACAGTCCTGCAAAACGGTTTGCAAAACCAGAAGAAACGGCCCATGCGATTGTGTTTTTGGCAAGTGAGGCCGCAAGCTACATAAACGGGGTAAATATTCCCGTAGACGGCGGTCGAACAAAATCTTTGTAACTTTATAAATCTAATCCTAACAAAAAACGATGAGCAAGCTAGTATCTCCATTAAATATTAAAGCCTGGATTGAAGAAAACAGAGCGTTATTAAAACCCCCAGTTGGAAACAAATGTGTTTGGAACGATGGTGAATTTATTGTGATGATCGTCGGAGGTCCCAACAACAGAAAAGATTACCATTATAATGAAACGCCTGAATTTTTCTATCAGTTAGAAGGTGATATTATATTAAAAATTATAGAAGACGGAGTTGCTAAAGATGTTCATATTAGAGAAGGAGACATCTATTTGTTACCTTCAAAAGTGCCACATTCTCCTCAGCGCGGACCCAATACAGTTGGGATCGTCATAGAATACCCACGTCCCGAAGGCGTTGAAGATGCTTTGGAATGGTATTGTGAAAACTGTAACCACCAACTGTTCAGAGCGCCCTTTGTGCTTCATAATATTGAAACAGATATGCCGGTTATATTTGACCACTATTATTCAAATGATGAAACACGTACGTGTTCTAAATGTGGTTCCAAAATGGAAGCACCAAACAAAATTTAAGCATATGAAACGTAAACTTCGTATTAACGGACACTCGCATTTATTGCCTTATCCAGAAGAAATTCCTCAGTTTATGAAAGATAAGGAGATTTTTTGGGTGGATGACGAACGAAAACATATGCTTCAAAAAGGCTGGAGTCGACCGGTTACTCATTCCAGTTTTTTCTTAGATGAAAAGCTGGAATGGATGGATGAAAATAAAATTGACCATGCGGTCGTTTTAAATTTGTCTCAACTTTATGGAAACGGATTACGCTTAGAGGAAATGAAAAAAGCATTGCGTTTTCAAAATGATTTTAACGCCAAAGTACAACTCGATAATGCTTCAAAATTTACATGTGGATTTGTAGTACACCCCGGTTTTATTCAAGGTGCTTTATGGGAAATGGAACGCTGTGTCAAAGAATTAGATTTAAAAGTCCTCTGCCTACCCACCCACTTTATGGACAGTATTGGGCAATGGCGTAGTGTATTTGATAAAGAAAATGACCCCATTTTTGAATTGGCAAATGAGTATAATCTAGCGATTGAAGTACACCCTTATGATGGTGAAAAAATGATCAAACTAGAAAACACCTCATGGCGTTTTCATTTAATTTGGATGCTTGCACAATGTGGGGATGCGTATCACTTTTACACCTTAAACGGAATGCAGGAACGCTATCCGAACATCCGTACTTGTTTTGCGCATGGCGGTCAAATGGCTCAAATGAATCTCGGACGTCGAATTCAAGGATTTGATGGTCGGCCAGATTTATTTGAAGGAAAAACACACCCTCGAAAAGCGGTAGGCCATGAAAATATCTATTTTGACACACTCGTTCATGACACAGATTCCTTAAGTTTAATGTTGAAACGCCAAGGGAGCAGTCAAATTATTATGGGCTTAGATGACCCCTACCCTCTAGGGGAAATGGAAAGTGAAGCCCAATCCTCTTACCCAGGAAAACTATTAGACCTCGCGATTGATCGAAACTTGATTTCTCAAACTCAATACGATGAAATATGGGAAGACAATACTCTAAGATGGTTGTTTGGGAATGACAAGGCTCGAGCAGAAAAACTGATTCATAAAATTTTATCCTAAATGCATTTTATTCCAGAAAAATTGGATGACTATGTCGTAAGACATTCTGAAGATGAACCCGCGCTTTTAAAAACACTTACCAGAGAAACGTATCAAAAAATATTGCAACCCCGAATGCTGAGCGGACATTATCAAGGTCGAGTCTTAAGTGTTTTATCTAAACTCATTCGCCCTAAATCGATTTTAGAATTAGGAACGTTTACGGGCTATTCTGCCCTTTGCTTGGCAGAAGGATTAGATAAAAACGGCGTTTTACATACCATTGATATCAATGAAGAATTGGTAGCGTTTCAAAGAACCTATTTTGACAAATCTGGCTTTGGATCTCAAATCATACAACATTTAGGTTCAGCTTTGGATATCATCCCAACATTGGACACCTCATTTGATTTGGTGTTTATGGATGCCGACAAAACCAACTACATCAACTACTTTCATCAAATTATTGACAAACTAAACCCTGGTGGCGTGATTCTTTCTGATAATGTGTTGTGGAGTGGAAAAGTTATTGAAGCAGTCGATCCTTCAGATATTTCTACAAAAATCGTGTTAGAATACAATACGTTATTAAAAGAAGATCCACGTTTAGAAACCGTCTTGCTTCCTATCAGAGATGGCCTCACGGTAAGTATAAAAAAACAAGACTTATAAATTACGACGTACAGACCCTGTAAAGTCTTTAAGCCCGTCTTTTACTTTACTAATTTCTTCGTTTACATCTTTTGTGATAGAGGTATCGATGCCGTTTTTATCGGCGCTTTTTTGAATTTCACCTTTAATATCATTGGTCGCATCTTTGAGTGTCCGCATGCCTTTACCGAGACCTTTAGCGATGCCAGGAATTTTATCTGCACCAAAGACCAAAATCACGATAAATAAGATAAACGTAATTTCTGTGCCACTAATGAATAAAAAGCTAGAGTGAATCATACCACAAAGATAACAAGTCTACTGATATTTCTTTTAAAAGCTACATTAATTTTGAGATAAATTAGCACTATTGAAGGCTTCCAATTGCACATCGAGAAATTCTAAAATTTCTACATCGCTTTTTCCTCTACAGCGTTCTTGAAAATCAGGAGCATCGGCACAGAAATAATAAAACTCCATACGCTTCTCTTTTTCTAACTCATGATTTATAAAAAAAAGAGGGGCAATAACCTCTTTTATACGGCGGATGGTTTGCTTATCATAATCTAGTTTTGCATGCTTTTTCAGGACCTTCGAACGCCCCGTAATCATATTTAAAAGTTTATAGAAATTAATACTTGGTGGTATCCTTAAAGGAATTAAGGGACCATTATTTGCTTCAAAAAGGCGTCGTTCGGTTAAATTCATACGTGGTCCTGTATAACCAGGAATCCCTAAGTCATAAAAATCGATGGGGCGTTTGGCGTCCGAATTACCAATATCAGAATTCAAATCTCCCGTTAACAGCGTTCCAATGAGGACTTCATCTAAGGCATTAATAGATTCGGATAGCGTAACGGTAATAGATTTAGTGCTGATATTTTGCGTACTTAACACAATTGTTTTTGGAATGTATTGAATGGATGAAAAATAGAGTGAATCTGACAACTTCCCTTCAATAATAAAAAATCCATTTTGATCTGTAGTGGCGTATCTATAAGCCGTTTTATTGATCACGTGAATCCCTTCTAGTTGTCCATTAGCAATAATCTGGCCTGAAAGTTCAATTTGTTGCGCCTGAATGGTTACCAAAGTTATTAAACTTAAAAGAAGTAAAGAAAAAAATGATTTCATTAAAAAAAAAGTAGACTTTAATTAGACACAGATTTAAATATATTAATAAATTTACAAAAACAGATGCTATAAATACGTTAAACAAATTATAAGAAATGAAAAAACTACTAATCGCAAGCACTTCAACAGTGCATGGGAGTGGCTATTTAGAATATTTACTGGATACTTTAAAAATTCATTTCAAATTCGCTGAAACAATTCTCTTCGTACCTTACGCGCGGCCTGGTGGAATGACTCATGAAGCCTATACCGAAATTGTTAAATTAGCATTTTCTAAAATTGACAAAACGGTCATCGGTCTCCACGAATATGACAACCCAAAAAAGGCTATCAAAACAGCTGAAGCACTATTTGTCGGAGGCGGCAATACGTTTGTGTTAGTTGACCAACTCTATAAACAAGATTTAAATGATGAATTAAAAGCCGCGATAGACTCTGGAACGCCTTACCTAGGAACAAGTGCCGGCAGTAACATCTGTGGACTTACGATTGGGAGTTCTAATGACATGCCTATTGCCTATCCACCAAGCTTTCAAACACTGGGTGTTTTTCCATTTAATATCAATCCGCATTATTTAGATCCTGAGCCCGACAGTACACATATGGGAGAGATCCGCGAAACTCGAATTCAAGAATTTCACCACTTTAACTCGCAACCCGTCATGGGACTAAGAGAAGGAAGTTATTTAGAAATTTTAGGGTCAAAAATTACATTAAAAGGGCCTTTATCAGCGCGTATATTTGAAAAAAACAAATCGCCTTATGAGCTTCATTCAGGAGCAGATGTATCTAATTTGAATTAAATTATAAAGGTTTTATAAGATGAAAGCCAGGTTTAATAAACCCGTCTTTTTCATAAAAGTTTTGTGAAGGCACATTTTCTATATAAGCATTAAGTTCTATCATTTCACAGCCTTTGGATTTGACATAGTTTTGAATCCAAGTTAAAAACTGAGTCCCTAGCCCATTATTTCTGTACGATTCCTCAATAAATACATGATCAAGTTCTACACTTCGACCCGAGTAGTGTCTTGTACAAAACCACAGCCCAGAAACCCCAATTAAAACCCCATCATCATAGACGCCAACACACTCATAATTTTGAGTGACCATTTCTTTAAAACGTTCAGACAAAACAGCTTCAGTAATCGAAGGTTTGGACATTTTTAAAACTAGCGGAACAACGGTTTCTATCTGGTTTTTAGGAATTATTTTAAATTCGAATGGCATAGATTAATAATTTATAATTCAAAAATACAACTATTATTTAGTATCTAAATCAGTTTTGAAAACTGAATTTTATATAAATCTTCTTATCTTTGAAGGCGTTTTAACAGCGAACCTATGAACAAGAAAGTTATTTTAATGATTTTAGATGGATGGGGTAAATCTCCTGACCCTAAAGTATCTGCAATTGACAATGCAAATACACAATTTATCGATTCTTTATACAAAAGATATGGCCATGCTAGCCTGCGTACAGATGGTTTACATGTGGGACTTCCCGAAGGCCAAATGGGCAACAGTGAAGTTGGTCATATTAATCTTGGAGCCGGACGAATAGTGTATCAAGATCTTGCTAAAATAAATCTAGCAGTCACTAATAACACGCTTAAAGATGAAGCTGTTTTAAAAGAGGCTTTGCAATATGCAAAAACCAATCAAAAGGCAATTCACCTTTTGGGCTTGGTAAGTGATGGCGGCGTACATTCGCATTTAAATCATTTATATGGTTTACTCGATGTGATTGACGATTATGGGATTGAAAAATCTTATATTCATGCCTTCACCGATGGACGCGATGTGGACCCAAAATCTGGATATGGATTTATTTCGGAACTTGAGACACGCCTAGAAACTTCCTCTGCACAACTGGCAACCATCACAGGGCGCTATTATGCGATGGATCGTGATAATCGTTGGGAACGCATAAAAATTGCTTATGATGCTTTGGTAAACAGTGAAGGAATTCACTCAAAAAACGCCACAAGTACTATTGAATCTAATTACAAAGAAGGCCTCACCGATGAGTTTTTAAAACCGATTATTATGGTGGATAAAAATCAAGCGCCTGTGGCTAAAATTGAAGACGGAGATGTGGTCTTATTTTTCAACTTTAGAACCGATCGTGGAAGAGAACTTACCGAAGTTCTAAGTCAAAATGATAATCATGAGTTTAACATGCACACGCTGGACTTGCATTACGTCACCTTGACAAATTATGATGATAACTTTAAAAATATTCAAGTTGTTTTTAATAAAGATAACGTCTCAAACACGCTAGGCGAAGTGCTTGAGTCTCATGGGAAAACACAATTAAGAATTGCAGAAACAGAGAAATATCCACATGTAACATTTTTCTTTTCTGGGGGACGCGAAAAGCCTTTTAACGGCGAAGAGCGTATTATGAAAAACTCACCAAAAGTTGCCACCTATGACCTCCAACCCGAAATGAGTGCGTTTGAACTTAAGGATGCTCTTGTGGTTGCACTAGAAAAAGAAACGCTTGATTTTGTGTGTTTAAACTTTGCCAATGGCGATATGGTTGGACATACCGGAGATATGGATGCCGCTATCAAAGCCTGTGAAGCAGTAGACACTTGTGTAGAAGCCGTTATCAATACGGCTTTAAAACACAACTATACAACCTTATTAATTGCCGATCACGGGAATTGCGAAACCATGATCAATCCTGACGGCTCCCCCAATACAGCTCACACAACCAATCCCGTTCCAATTATTTTAATTGACCACGAATTAACAACAATAAAAGACGGGGTTCTTGGCGATATTGCACCCACTATTTTAAAACTCATTGGGATTGAAAAACCCGAAGTGATGACACAAAATAGCTTAATCTAAATTTATAATTTATGGACTTAACCAAAACTCTCACACTAGCAATTGACTTTGACGGTACAATCGTAGAAGATGCTTATCCAAAAATTGGAAAGCAAAAATCATTTGCTTTTGACACCTTAAAAAGCTTACAAAAAGACGGCCATCGTTTGATTCTTTGGACGTATCGTTATGGAAAAACACTAAAAGAAGCTGTGGAATTTTGTAAAGAAAATGGGATTGAATTCTATGCGATTAATAGTAGCTTTCCAAATGAGGAGTATAATCCCAAAAAAAGTAGAAAAATAAATGCAGACCTTTTTATCGACGACAGAAACATTGGCGGCTTTTATGGATGGGGCGAAATTTATCAGTTTTTATCTGATAATGACAACCCTTTATCGCTCCCCAAGAAAAAAAGATTTTTTGGATTATTTAAGTCTTAAAACTTTAGGATAACTCTAACAAAATCAAGGCTGTAAAATCAATCAAAAAACGCTTTAATTAAGTACCTTTGGGCATAATTTTCTAACTATGCTCACGCTTAAATCAAAAGAAGAAATTGAACTCATTCGCGAAAGTGCTCTTATTGTTTCCAAAACATTAGGAATGCTTGCCAGTGAAGTCAAACCAGGTGTTACAACGCTACATCTAGACGCACTTGCCGAAACCTTTATTAGAGATCATGGAGCCATTCCTGGATTTCTTGGCATGTACGATTTTCCAAATACACTTTGTATGAGCCCAAACGATCAAGTCGTGCACGGGATTCCAAACAACACCCCTTTAGAAGAAGGCGATATAATTTCGATTGATTGTGGTGCCTTGAAAAATGAATTTTATGGCGATCATGCTTACACCTTTGCAGTGGGTGAGATTGATGCTGAAACTCAAAAATTACTCGACGTTTCTAAAGCTTCTCTTTATGAAGGCATTCGAGCGTTTAAACACAATAATCGTACGGGTGATGTTGGTTTTGCCATACAAAACTACTGCGAATCCAATGGATACGGCGTTGTCAGAGAACTCATTGGACATGGCATTGGACGGGTGATGCACGAAGAACCCGAAATGCCAAATTATGGAAAACGAGGTCGTGGTAAAAAATTCCAAGAAGGAATGGTCGTAGCGATTGAACCCATGATTAATATGGGAACACATCGCATCCATCACCATAATGATGGCTGGACCATTACCACTAAAGACAATAAGCCCAGTGCGCATTTTGAACACAACGTCGCACTTGTTGATGGCCAACCCGAATTACTATCAACCTTTGCGTATGTGTATGAAGCACTTGGGATAAAAAGCAACGAAGAAGACGGATTAAGAATCGATCCTTTAACACTATAATTAACCAATAAATGAGTCGCATACAAGAAATTGAATTACAACTAGAGCCCCTTCGGAATGAACTAAAATCACACCCATTGTATAGTACACTTTCTAGCCTAGAAGATGTCGCTGTGTTTATGGAAAAACATGTGTTTGCAGTCTGGGATTTTATGTCGTTACTAAAAGCACTCCAAAATCATTTGACGAATGTTCATGTTCCATGGACTCCAAAAGGAAAAGGCGCAACCGCTCGATTTATTAATGAAATCGTGATGGCCGAAGAAAGTGATGTCAATGAATTGGGAGAAGCCATGAGTCACTACGAAATGTATATTGATGCAATGCATCAAGTGCAGGCAAATACGACTCCAATTGGGGTTTTTATTAAGGCTATTGAAACTGGTGACAGCATTGAGAATGCTGCTAAAAAAATTAATTTAAAGACGCCTGTTTTAGAGTTTATACAATTCACGATGGATGTGATTAACACCAACAAACCTCACTGTATTGCGTCGGCATTTACGTTTGGCAGAGAAGATGTGATTCCAGATATGTTTTTAGAAATTGTAGGTCAGTCTGAAACCAAAGGGAATGATAAAACCTATGGTAAATTACTTTACTATTTAAATCGTCATATCGAACTAGATGGCGACGAGCATGGCCCAATTTCATTAAAAATGGTACAAGAATTATGTGGAGATGACTCTGATAAATGGGCTGAAGTTTTAGAAACCGCAAAAGGGGCCTTAGAATGCCGTCTTAAATTATGGGATCATATTACGGACTCTATTTTAAAAATGAATAACTTAGAAGTGCAAAACGCTTAAATTTTGAAAACTCTTTTCAAGTTTATCTTAAAATTTATTCCACGTCCAATTCTCATTAAATTGAGTTATTTGGCACAACCCTTATTGGTTTTATTTTTAAAAGGAACGACTTATACAGATCCCATTGATGGGAAACGTTTTCGAAAATTTTTGCCTTATGGCTATGAAAAACAACGGGAAAATGTACTCTCTCCTTCTACCCTTTCACTCGAACGTCACCGGTTACTATGGTTGTATTTAAAAAATCAAACTGACTTTTTCAACACCCCAAAAAAGGTGCTCCATTTTGCTCCTGAACAAGCGTTCTATAAACGTTTCAAAAAGCTAAAACACTTGGACTACGTGACAACCGATTTGAATTCGCCCATTG
Organism: Flavobacteriaceae bacterium; assembly: GCA_029252265.1. Classification (GTDB taxonomy): domain Bacteria; phylum Bacteroidota; class Bacteroidia; order Flavobacteriales; family Flavobacteriaceae; genus Hel1-33-131. The sequence goes on from JAQXBT010000082.1 coordinate 14,073, forward strand.
CGATGGTCAAAGCCGATATTTGTAACCTTCCTTTTGATGCCGATAGTTTTGATGTGATTCTATGCAATCATGTCCTTGAACATATTTTAGAAGACACCAAGGCCATGCAAGAGCTTTATCGAGTGATGCGTCCTGGGGGGTTGGGAATCTTTCAAATCCCTCAAGATTTAAATCGCGACCTTACTTTTGAAGACCATACGATTACCGACGAAAAAGAACGTGCCAAAATTTTTGGACAATATGACCATGTACGAATTTATGGCCGTGATTACTTTGATAAGCTAAGGAAAATAGGATTTAAAGTGGATGAAGTTGATTATACTACGACCTTATCAAATCAGGAAATTGACCAATATCGATTGGCTAAGGGCGAAATTATTCCTGTGGTTTATAAACCTTAATTCAATGGAAACCCATTAAATACTTCGGTTTGCAGTTCGTTTGCATCGGTCACAAAAACAATAAGTACTTTTAGTTCTGGATATTTTTTTAAAAACAATCTAACGCCATTTACGCCCATCGCTTGAAGCGCAGTTGCATAGGCATCGGCAGTCATGCAATCACTAGTGACCACGGACACACTTAAGATATTAGTACGACTTGGATAGCCCGTTTTGGTATCAATGATATGGGTATAACGATTTCCATTGGCATCAATTTTAAACTTGCGATACGTCCCAGAAGTTGCCATGGATTCATTTTGAAGCACTAATGTATTGATGTAAGGTTGATCGCCACTTAAATCTGGATGTTGAATACCAACTTTCCATGCTGCTTTTTTAGAAGAATTAAAACCGCTTGCACGAATTTCGCCCCCTATTTCGATTAAATAATTTTGAATATTCTGAGATTCTAAAAATTGACCAATCACGTCCACGCCATAACCTTTGGCAATGGCATTAAAGTCCAATCGTGTTGGAATTGGTTTTGATATACGACCATTATTCAATCTAACTTTATCCAATCCAACAGATTGCATCAATTCATGAATTTTAAGGCTGTCTAAGGATTCTATTTTACCTTCTGGTCCAAAGTCCCATGCATTAACTACAGCGCCTATTGTAGGGTCAAACTTACCTTCTGTCGCGTTATAAATAGCTTTTGAAGCGTTAAAAACCGATTCAAAATGAGAATCAATAGTTATATCAATATTTGAATTAACTTTAGAAATGTCTGAGGTCGGAATATAAGTCGACATCGACTGATTGATTTCTAGAAACAAACTGTCAAATTCAGATTCTAAATTTTCATTACTATCATAAATTATAGAAAATGTGGTGCCAAATATAGGCCCGGAAGCACGCAATTGTTTGGGTGAATTCGAACACGACACAAACGTAAAACTAATTATAAAAAGCAGGTTTTTAATCACTCTATTCTTAATTAAGATTCGTTTCAATTACTTGAAGACCATTATATTCAATAAGGTATTCTTCGTTCAGATAAACAGGAAGATCTTCTCCTTTGGGGTTCGAAATTCCGACTCCTGCGTATAATACTTTAGCGTCTTTTTCTTGTGCATGATTTTTAAAAGTTTCCATCCAAACCACATCATAATTATTTGGATTGTCTGGTAATTTCACCACCCGAACTATGACAAAAAAGTATTGGCTATTTTTATCAATACACACAAATTGAGGATGTTTTTTGAGTTTACTATTGATAGCGACAAACTCAAAACCACGGGATTCTAGGTCTTTTCCGACATGGTTCATTGCCAAATTATGCATCTCTTGTTTTGAAAGCGGTTTACTCATCCTACAAAAATACAAAAAGCCCAACACAAGTGCTGGGCTTCATTAATAAAAAATTTAGGATTGATTACCCTCCAAAATCATCAAATCGGATGTGTTCATCTGGAATTCCATAATCTTCACCCATTTTTTGAACCGCTTGATTCATTAATGGTGGACCACAGAAATAAAGCTCAATATCTTCTGGTGACTCATGGTGTGCCAAATAGTTGTCGATAACACAGTTATGTATAAATCCAACAAATCCATCACCTTCCCCTTCAATTCCGTCTTTTACTTTCCAGTTATCTTCTTCCATAGGTTCCGATAACGCTAAATAAAATTTGAAGTTTGAAAATTCTTTTTCGAGTTGTTCAAAATGGTCTAAATAGAATAATTCACGTTTAGAACGTCCTCCATACCAATAGGTAACTTTACGACCAGTTTTCAATGTTCTGAATAGATGGTATAAATGCGAACGCATTGGCGCCATTCCTGCACCTCCACCAACGTATAACATTTCTGACTCGCTTTCGTTAATGAAGAATTCGCCATAAGGCCCTGAAATGGTGACTTTATCGCCTGGTTTTTGAGCAAAAATATACGACGATGCAATTCCTGGGTTTACATCCATCCAACCGTTATTCGCACGGTCCCATGGTGGTGTTGCAATACGCACGTTTAACATGATTTCACGCCCTTCTGCTGGATAGGATGCCATAGAATAAGCACGTTCTACGGTTTCACTATTCTTCATTGTAAGTGGCCAAAGACCAAACTTGTCCCATTCCGCTTGAAACTTATCTGCTGTTTCATGTTCTTCTGGGTGCGCCGTAATATCAATGTCCTTAAAGTTGATTTCACATTCTGGAATTTCAATCTGAATGTATCCACCTGCTTTATACCCCATCTCTTCTGGGATTTCTACTACAAATTCTTTAATAAAAGAAGCAACATTATAGTTACGCACTACAGTAGCTTCCCATTTTTTAATTCCAAATACTTCTTCTGGAATTGTAATTTCCATATCTTGTTTCACCTTTACTTGGCACGATAAACGCGCCCCATGTTTCAATTCTTTTCTTGAAAAATGTGGTGTTTCTGTTGGTAAGGCTTCACCTCCACCAGAGAGTACATGGCACTCACATTGAATACAGGTTCCACCACCACCACAAGCAGATGGTAAAAATATTTTATTACCTCCAAGAGTTGATAATAATGTATCTCCTGATGCAACTTCAATTTCTCGTTCACCGTTTATAAGAATCTTTACAGGTCCTGATGGTGATAATTTTTGTTTTACAAAAAGGAGCACACTAATTAATAGTAACGAGGTTACTAAAAATGCTACAACAGTAGCTAAAATGGTTCCGGTTGTTCCAGCGGCTAAAATCATATTAGTTAACTATTTTTATTTGATTATCTACTTCTG
>JAQXBT010000002.1 GCA_029252265.1 Flavobacteriaceae bacterium
ACTTTATCTCCAGACATCCAAGTTGGATACGCAAAGAATAAAAATGCTCTAATCGTTAAAGCAGGATTTAAGATATTCATTCCTGTTCCTCCAAATACTTCTTTACCAATAACAACACCAAATACCACTGCAACTGATAACATCCATAACGGTGTGTCTATAGGTACAATTAATGGCACTAACATTCCCGTTACTAAGTATCCTTCTTCTACTTCGTGTCCTTTTATAACTGCGAAAATAAATTCAACTAAAAGTCCCACTCCATAAGAAACAATCACCAATGGTAGTACTTTTATAATTCCAATCCAGAAATTATCAAACGTAAAAAAATTTGCTAATACATTCGTTCTTAAAGAACCATCTATTGCTGCATAGTGTTGATATCCTGCATTGAACATTCCGAACAACAAACAAGGAACCAAAGCCATAATTACAATATTCATTGTACGCTTTAAATCATCTGCTGCCTTGATATGAGTTCCTCCGTGAGTCACTTCATTTGGTAAATATAAAAAGGTATGGATTGCATTAAATGCAGGCGCCATTTTAGTTCCTTTATATTTCTCTTTTAAAATATGTAAGTTTTGTTTTAAGCTCATAACCTTATCCTAATTCTTCTCTCATTAAATCTAAACCTTCACGAATTATTTGCTGGTGAGGTTGTTTAGATACGCAAATAAATTCTGTTAGTGCAAAATCTTCTGGAGCTATTTCATAGCCTCCCAAAGCTTCCATTTCGTCTAAATCTTTATACATAAATGCTTTTAATAATTGCATTGGATAGATATCTAGAGGAAATACATTTTCGTAGGAACCAGTTACTACAAATGCTCTGTGTTCTCCATTTGTATTGGTATTTAAATCGTACTTTTTATTTGGTGTTAACCAAGAAAAAGTTAATGCTCTTGAAGTAGATATTTTATTGAAAATCGGCTTATTCCATCCAAAAAACTCATAATCATCACCTTCAGGAATCACGGTTACTACGTTGGAGTAGTACCCTAAATAACCATCTGGTTTTATTTCTTTTCCACTTAAAACAGTGCCCGAAATAATTCGAACATTAGCGTCTTTTTCGATCCCACGATCGTAAACCATCGTCGCAATTTCGCTTCCAATTTTGGTAACTAAATAACGAGGTTCTTTAATTCCTGATCCTGCAAGAGCCACAATTCTTTCCGCATTGAATTTACCTGTTAAAAGCAATTCACCAATGATCACTAAATCTTGAGGCGTGAGGGTCCAAACAACCTCTCCTTTATTGATAGGGTCAATTTTATTGATGAGTGTTCCAACATTCCCAGAAGGATGTGGTCCAGACACTTTGTGCGTTACAACATCTTCTAAATTGGTAAACGGTGAATGTGAATCTTTGGAAACACTCACGTGTATTTTTCCAGTTGTTAGTTTTGAAAGCGCGGTGACTGCTACTTGTAATTCTGCTTGCTTCCCAGTTAACACAAAATCATAATCTGCTGCTAGAGGCGCGGAGGCATAGGCCGATATAAAAATACCTTTTGGCGTATTGTTTGGGTTAGCAATCACGTCATAGGGACGCTGCATAATAAATGGCCAACATCCAGAAGCAAGAAGTATTGCTTTGATATCTTCTGCTTTAGCACTTTTAACTTCAATTTTTTGATGCTCTAGAAACGATTGCGTTTTTTCTGCTTGTATTTTAACTTCTAAAATACGACGTTTCTCTCCTCGGATGATTTCAACGATTTCTCCTGAAACAGGCGAAACAAACTGAATAGACTCGTTGGATTTGTCATAAAAAATAGGCTCACCTGCTTTGACTTTCGCGCCAGCTTTGACTAATAATTTAGGGGTGAGTCCGTGGAAATCTTCGGGTTTGATAGTGTAAAAGTTACTTTTGATGGCATCACTTTTGGTTAAGGTTGCCTCCCCTACTAACTTAATATCTAAACCTTTTTTAATTCGGATGTCGTTTGACATAGGTATTTTTGTTGAAATTGTTATCTAAAAAACGATGCAAATTTACAAATTTAATGTGCGATTTACACAATAATTAAAGAGATTTTTTTAATAAAAGGGTTCAATTTAATTTAGGCATAAAATTTGTTTATATTTACCTTGTATTTTATCAAATTCACATGGTTAAACATCTATATATCCTATTTATTTTATTGTGGTCATTAATTGGCTTTTCACAAGTTCAAGAAGTGGATCCCGAAGATTTTATTAAAACCATTACTTTTAAAAGTAACACCAATCAATCTGAGCTGCCTATTTTAGGTCTTAATGAACGCCTGTATTTAGAATTTGATGCACTTAATGGTGACGAAGACGATTTTTATTATGTTATAGAACATTACAATTATGACTGGACCAAATCAAACTTAATGAAATCGGAATATCTTCAAGGGCTCGATAACTTACGAATTGTGAATTACGAGAACTCTTTCAATACCTATCAGATTTATTCGAATTACCGCCTTCAAATCCCAAATAAACAAACGCGTCTAAAAGCATCTGGGAATTATTTAATTAAAATCTTTGATGATTACGATGATCTAGTTTTTAGCAGGAAATTCATGGTGTATGAGAATTTGGCAAATGTAGGGGTCACACTAAAAAGATCCAGAGACGTAGCACACATCAACACCAAACAATCGGTTGACTTTGTGGTTAATACGTCCAATTTTCGGGTAATTAACCCCAAACAAACTATCAACACAGTGATCCTTCAAAACAACAATTTAAAGACGGCTATTTCTGGACTTAAACCACAATATGTTCTAGGAAATGAATTAATTTATCGCTACAAATCAGCTTCCACCTTTTGGGGTGGAAACGAATACTTATATTTTGAAAATAAAGAAGTGAGAGGTTCGAATTTGGGTGTTCAATTTACAGATTTAGAGGAAGTCTATCACAGTTATTTATATTTAGATGTCGATCGTTCAAAAAGCAGTTATACTTACAATCCAGATGTGAATGGGAATTTTAAAATCACGGTTACGGATCGCGACAATCCTTCAATTGAAGCCGATTATACCGAAGTTCATTTTTCTTTGTATTACCCAAAATTAACCAATTCGTCCATCCACGTGTATGGCAATTATAATAACTACAGTCTAAACGAAACAAATCAGATGACGTATAACTCTCAAAGCAGGTCCTATGAACTTACAATGAAACTCAAACAAGGGTTTTATAACTATAAATATGTGATTGTAAATGATTTAAACGAACTGGTAGAAGGCGCCATTAGCGGCAATTTTTACGAAACCGAAAACAATTACAAAGTACTTATCTACTACAGAGATTTGGGCGCTCGATACGACCGAATTATAGGAGTTGGCGAGGGCAACTCCACAAAAATCAGCAATTAATCCATTTTAAAGTTTCAAATAAAACCATCGCTTTTTGTAAATTAATTTTTTAATTTAAGTTAATTTACTATTTTTATACGCTATGATTGAACAAATAACCAAAGGCATAAAAATTTCGATTGAAACTGAGTTTGAAGGAACTTTCTACAAAGATGACAGTATTCATTATGCGTTTAGTTATCAAATTACGATTGAAAACCAGAGCCATGAAACTGCTCAACTGTTGGCAAGACGATGGGATATTAAAGATGCACTCAATGCTGTCGAAATTGTATCTGGTGAAGGCGTTGTAGGGGAGAAACCAATTCTGATCCCTGGTGCTCGTCATACTTATAATTCTGGATGTGTTTTAAAATCCCCGATTGGCGCTATGAAAGGGTCCTATTTAATGATCAATCATTCCAACTCAAATAAATTCAAAGTCACCATCCCAACGTTCAAGTTAAGTGCTTCATTTGCAAAAAATTAATCTACATTTAAAACTTAAACACCGACTATAAAGTGTAATTTCACACTTTTTTTACACACTAAATACACACACTAAAAAACTAATATCATGGGAAAAGGATTTTTTAAGGTTCCAGAAGCAATTAATGAGCCTGTCAAGTCATACAAGCCAGGTTCTGCGGAACGCGAAGAAGTACTATCAACTTATAAGACAATGCTGGCGAACTCCATCGAAGTTCCAATGTATATAAATGGAGAAGACGTTAAGTCAGGAACTACCGAGACCATGAGTCCTCCACATGATCACAAACATATACTTGGATCGTATCATACGGCTCAAAAAGCACATGTAGAAACGGCTATCTCAACAGCCTTAGAAGCGCGAAAATCTTGGTCACAATTACCTTGGGAACAACGTGCCGGAATTTTTCTTAGAGCGGCCGAACTAATCGCAGGTCCTTACCGTGCAAAAATAAACGCGTCGACCATGATTGCGCAGTCCAAAACAGTGTATCAAGCTGAAATTGATGCTGCTTGTGAATTTATCGATTTTTTGAGGTTCAACGTTCAATTCATGTCCGACATCTATAAAGATCAACCACAAAGTACAAGTGCCGCATGGAACCGTATTGAGTACCGTCCTTTGGAAGGGTTTACCTATGCAGTATCGCCTTTTAACTTTACATCTATTGCCGGAAACCTTGCAGCCTGTATGGCGTTGATGGGCAATGTAGTGGTCTGGAAACCGAGTGATAGCCAAGTCTATTCTGCCAAAGTTATTATGGATGTTTTTGAAGAAGCCGGCGTGCCTCCAGGCGTCATTAATGTGGTTTTTGGAGACCCCGTCATGATTACGGATACGGTTTTGGCAAGTCCTGATTTTTCTGGACTTCACTTTACAGGCTCCACCCATATATTTAAAGAACTATGGAAACAAATTGGAAATAATATTCACAATTATAAAACCTATCCACGTATTGTTGGCGAAACGGGTGGTAAAGACTTTATTGTAGCGCATCCTTCAGCGAATGCAAAACAAGTTGCGACCGGAATGCTTCGAGGTGCTTTTGAATTTCAAGGGCAAAAATGTAGTGCCGCTTCAAGATCTTATATTCCACAAAGTTTGTGGCCAGAAATTAAAGCCTTTATGATTGCAGAAATGGAAACATTTAAAATGGGATCTCCGGAAGATTTAAGCAATTTTATTACTGCGGTGATTCACGAAGGCTCTTTTGACAAACTTGCAGGATTTATAGATCGTGCAAAACAAGATACGGATGCGACGATTCTTGCTGGTGGGAACTACGACAAGAGTAAAGGTTATTTTATTGAACCAACCCTTATTGAAACCACCAACCCAAAGTATGCCACTATGAGCACCGAGCTCTTTGGCCCTGTGATGACAGTTTATGTGTATGAAGATGACGCTTTTGAAGCCACTTTAAAACTAGTGGATGAGACGAGCGAATATGCGCTTACAGGTGCAATATTTTCTACAGACCGCTATGCTGCTAACGTGGCGACAAAAGCCTTAGAAAATGCTGCTGGAAATTTCTACATTAATGACAAACCTTCTGGCGCTGTTGTTGGTCAGCAACCTTTTGGAGGGGCTCGTGCGTCGGGAACCAATGACAAAGCGGGTTCTGCTCAGAATTTGTTACGTTGGATTTCACCACGAATGATTAAAGAGACGTTTGTAACGCCAACAGATTACCGCTACCCATTTTTAGGAGATTCATAAAAATAATAATCACTTAAAAAGGTTGTCTAGAAAGTAATTTTTAGGCAACTTTTTTTATGCTCAAACGTGTGAAATATTGAACTTACAACTGCATGCATTTGGATGAAAATCAGCCTTTATATTTGAGCGGTAGGTGGACAATTTTTTTGGTTTCAAAAAATGGGTCTTCAAAATAATCACTTAAATCATAGAGTGACGCTTTTGAATAGGTTTTTAATTCTTCTGTTAAATCCCCTCCTTTGAGATAGAGAATTCCGTTTTTGATCGGGTGTATGCTTTTTTTAGCGACTCTATTTTTAATCCACCCCACAAAATCGGGCATGGTCGTGACCGCACGGCTAATAATAAAATCGTATTGACCTTTAATCGACTCGGCGCGAGCGTGCGTGGTTCGAATGTTCTCTAAACCTAAACTCTCCGCAACGCCATTCACGACTTTTAACTTTTTGTTGATACTGTCTACTAGATGAAATTTAACCTCGGGAAACAGGATCGCCAAAGGCACTCCAGGAAACCCGCCTCCAGTCCCAATATCTAAAATTCTTGAACCCTCTTTAAACGCTACTAACTTTGCAATCGACAGAGAATGAAGCACATGATGAAGGTAGAGCGATTCAATATCTTTTCGGGAAATAACATTTATTTTGGAGTTCCAATCTTCATAAAGTCCCTGCAATGCTTCAAATTGTTTTAATTGAACATCTGATAAATTAGGGAAGTATTTTTGGATTAAATGCATGCTTTTGTCAATTTTTAGCAAAAATAGCCATAAATCTGTTAAATATTGTAAAACCTCACGGTCTAAACTTTTTTATTATTTATATTTGATTAATATTTTTTATCAGAGATAATAAACACAACTCATGACAAAGCCAACAATTACATTTTCAAGAACGGATTCAGCTAAATTTTTCAAAACATTAAACAGCAGAGTCAACGCATATTTTAGAGATAACAAAATTAACCGCTCTGGAAACTGGCAACTTTGGGTCAAAACAATTGTAATGTTTTCGATTTTCTTAGTGCCTTATTTTTTAATCCTTACGATTGATATGCCAGGGTGGCTACAACTTTTATCTACGGTTGTAATGGGCGTCGGGATGGCGGGCGTTGGAATGAATGTGATGCACGATGGAAACCATGGATCTTTTTCAAATAAAACATGGGTTAATAATATCATGGGAGGCAGTATTTACATTCTCGCTGGTAATGTTTATAATTGGAAAGTGCAACACAATGTATTGCACCATACCTACACAAATATTCATGGACATGACGAAGATTTAGATGCAGGTCGTGTTTTGAGGTTTACTAAAGAGACCGAATGGAAACGACACCATAAATTTCAACACTTGTATTCAATATTGTTGTACGGACTCTTGACGATTAACTGGGCTATTACTACTGATTTTTTACAAATGAAACGCTATATGAAACGTAAACTTTCATACGGTAAATTCCCAAATCCATTCATAAATTGGAGTAAGTTAGTCATTTCAAAAGTGATCTATTTGAGCTTATGGATTGTACTTCCAATGTTAATTTTAGACATAGCTTGGTATAAAGTCTTATTAGGGTTTTTTGTTATGCACTACACCGCTGGACTCATTCTTAGTATGGTATTTCAATTGGCACATATCATGGACGAAGCAGAAATGCCAACACCAGAGGCAAGTGGCACTATGAAAAACACTTGGGCCATTCATCAACTTTTAACAACGGTGAATTTTTCTCCAAAAAACAAATTAGTTAACTGGTTCACAGGCGGCTTGAACCATCAAGTTGAGCACCATATTTTTCCAAATATTTCGCATGTCCATTATGGGAAAATTGCTAAAATCGTAAAGAAAACCGCTCTTGAATTCAACTTACCATACAACGAATTTGAAACAACACGAAAAGCTATTAGAGCCCATTTTAAATATTTAAAAGAAATGGGAGTAAATCCCGCAATACCAGCATAAAATCATCACATGAACCAATTACTTTCTGAAAGAATTTTAAATATGGCCACATCAGCGACTTTAGCGATGGCGGCCAAAGCAAGAGAATTAAAAGCCGAAGGCAAAGATATTATAGGACTAAGTTTGGGAGAACCAGACTTTAACACTCCCGATTTTATTAAAGATGCTGCCAAAACAGCCATAGATGAAAACTACAACTCCTACACTCCAGTGGATGGGTATGCCGAACTGAAGCAAGCCATTATTACGAAGTTTAAGCGCGACAATAATATTAGCTACGAACCTGCTCAAATTGTAGTTTCTACAGGTGCAAAACAATGTTTAGCCAATGTCGCTTTGGTCCTACTCAACGAAGGAGATGAAGTTATTTTACCATGTCCGTATTGGGTAAGCTATGCCGATATTGTGAAGTTATCAGATGGCGTTCCAGTCGAAGTGGTAACGTCGATTGAAACGGACTTTAAAATGACTCCTCAACAATTAGAAGCCGCAATTACACCAAAAACAAAAATGATTTGGTTTAGTTCGCCTTGTAATCCAAGTGGCTCTGTTTACAGTAAATCGGAACTGAGAGCCCTTGCCGATGTGTTAAAAAATTATCCAAATATTTACATCGTTTCCGATGAAATATATGAGCATATTAATTTTGTTGGAGGCCATGCAAGCATGGCTGAATTTGAAGACATGTACGACAGAACAATTACTATTAACGGAGTGTCAAAAGCCTTTGCAATGACGGGATGGCGTATTGGGTTCTTGGGAGCACCTGTAGCGATTGCCCGTGCTTGTAACAAAATGCAAGGACAAATCACAAGTGGCGCAAATTGTATTGCGCAACGTGCCGTTATTACAGCCTTAGAAGCCTCACCGACAAAAGTTCAGTATATGATTGATGAATTTAAGGTGCGTCGTGATTTAATTCTTGGTTTATTAAAAGATATCGACGGGTTTACTTGCAACACCCCCGAAGGTGCTTTTTATGTGTTTCCTGATGTGACTGCCTTTTTTGGCAAAACATTTAACGGAACGCTTATTAAGAACGCAACTGACTTTTCGTTGTATCTATTGGAAGCTGCTTTAGTGGCGACCGTGACTGGCGATGCCTTTGGAAATCCTAATTGTATTCGTATATCTTATGCGGCTTCACAAGATCAAATTATTGAAGCTATTGAACGTATCAAAAAAGCCGTTAGTTAGATTTTAGTCTTATCGATTTCTCCAGAAGAAAGGGGTAAACAAAATAAGGACTGTAAATAATTCTAATCGTCCGATTAGCATTAAGAAAGCAGCCCACCATTTGCCTGCCGTAGGCATCTCAAAAAAGTTATTGGAGGGTCCAAACTCACCGAGAGCGGGCCCTACATTTCCTAAGCTAGAGGCAGCCACTCCAATGGCCGATTCAAAGTCGAGTCCAAGAATTGCAAATCCCAAAGCCCCAACGATAAAGGACAACATATAGAGAATAAAAAATCCAAGGACGTTAAATACAATTTCACCTGAAACCGATTTATTGTTATAGCGAACCGGTAAAATTGCACTCGGATGTAAACTTCGTTTGAATTCTAAAAAGCCATTTTTCAAGAGGATAAGATGACGAACAAGTTTCACACCCCCTGATGTACTACCTGCGGACCCCCCTAAAAACATCAACCCAAAGAAAAATACAAGTAAAAATGGCGCCCATAATGTATAATCGGCAGAAACAAATCCAGTAGTAGTTACAATCGCCACTACTTGAAAAAGTGCATGTCTGAAAGACCCTTCGCCAATACCCCAAACCAAAGGATGATCGAACACGGAAGTAGTATCCATATAGGAATAGTAATAGATAAGACTTGCTGCTATCAATGTGAAAATTAGAATGAGTTTAAAATAGAGTTTGAACTCTTCGTCCTGTACTATTTTACTTATTTTTCCTTTGAATGCAAAGTAACTCAATACAAAATTGGTACCTGCTAAAAACATAAACAAAATAATTATATACTGAATCAACGGTCTGTCATTCCAGTGCGCTAGACTGGCGTTTTTAGTTGAAAAGCCTCCTGTAGACAACGTACTCATCGAATGGTTCAATGCATCAAAAAAGGACATTCCCGCTAAGGATAAAAATAAGGTTTCAGCCGCAGTATATCCAAAATAAATAAGCCATAATCGTTTGGCCGTATCCGTGATTCTAGGGTGTAATTTATCGGCACTTGGACCAGGCGCTTCCGCAGCAAAGAGTTGCATCCCTCCGATTCCTAAAAGCGGCAAAATAGCAATTGCCAATACGATGATCCCCATCCCGCCTATCCAATGCGTCAAGCTTCTCCAAAACAAGACCCCTTCTGGTAGTGACTCAATATCATTTAATATGGTCGATCCTGTAGTGGTATAACCCGAAATTGTTTCGAAAAATGCATTTGAAAAATTTGGAATGGCCCCAGTAAACAGGTACGGAAGTGTGCCTGACAACGTCATAACAATCCAACCAAAAGCAACGACCAAATAGCCTTCGCGCTTGTTCATTTCCTTGGTGTGGTTTTTAGTACAAAGCATAGATATTACTCCGAAAACTAAGACCGAAATACCCGCTAAAAATAGATCAAAGGTTACGCCATCGTTATAAAAAAAACTCAGCAGCGCCGCTAACAACATAAAACCTCCGTTGAACAATAATAAGAGTCCAAAAAAGTGAAATATGATTTTATAGTTAAGTTTCATCACAAGGTAAGATTAGTAAAAGTAACTTTCTACTTTTTTAATGGATTGTGGTAAACAACACACAACGACTCGATCACCGGAAACAATTTTAAAATCGCCTAAAGCAATAAATCCTTCTTCATCTCGGATGACTCCACCAATAATTGCAGAAAGAGGAAAAGCGATTTCCTTAATGAATTTATTGCATATTTTTGAGGTTGGTTTGACGACAAATTCAAGCAGCTCCGCTTCCATATTGCTCAACTTAGTCATTGCAACCACCTCGCCTCTTCGGATGTATCTAAAAATACTATTGGCCGCAAGTAATTTTTTATTAATTAAGGTGTCCACTCCAATAGAATGAGACAATTTATAATAATCCATGTTTTCAACCAAAGCGATTGTTTTTTTGACTCCTTTAGATTTGGCGACTAAACAGGACATGATATTGGTTTCTGAATTTCCAGTCACAGAAATAAAAGCATCCATATCATTAATATTTTCTTCATCTAGTAGCTCCACATTTCTTCCATCACCATTAATTACTAGGGTATCAGGAAGCTGTTCCGCTAGATCAAAAGCCCTGTCTTTTAGTTTTTCAACAAGTTTAATGTTAAAGTTTTTGGAAAGATCACAAGCTGTTTTAAAACCAATTTTACCTCCTCCTAAAATCATCACATCTTTAATTTCAGTTTTTTTCTTCCCCGTGAGTCGACACAATTCCTCATCACCGCCTTTAGAAGTGATAAAAACGACGCGATCACCTTCTTTGAAAATGGTATCACCTCTAGGAATAATAGTTAGAGGAGAACCAATACGCTGAATTGCGATCGGAATAAAATGGATATCAGATAGCAATTGAGCTGCAACTTTAACTGATTTATTAATGATTTTGGCATCTTTCGAAAGGGATAATCCAAGCATGGTTAACGCACCTTCTTCAAACTCATAGGTATCATTAAATACCGATTGACTCAATAATAATTCAATTTCAGCAGCTGCCAATGACTCTGGAGAAATAAGCTCATCAATCCCAAATTTGGTAAAGCCAACTTCGTCCTTATGATTTATAAATTCGGGATTAGAAATTCTTGCAATGGTGCGTTTTGCGCCCAGCTGTTTAGCTAATACACAAGATGTAATATTAGATGTTTCAGAAGAGGTCACGGAAATAAATAGATCCGAATTTAGAATCCGAGCTTCTTTTAATACAGAAATAGAAGTGGCATCGCCTTTAATTACTTTTATATCCAGATGCGTGTCTGCGTAAACGAGACTTTCTTTATCCAGATCTATAAGCGTAATTTCTTGTGATTCGTAAGATAAAAGCTTCGCTAAATGAAACCCGACTTCTCCAGCGCCGGCTATAATAATTTTCATTAATTATCAATTAATAAGATGCGCAAATATACGTTATTTTTAGGGATTTGATTACGAATTGTATTTCTTTGCAGTGAAATATTAATGAATAGGTCTTACTACATATGTCTGAAAAAATAACGCCTTATAAAAATAGCGAACTTGGTAAAAAACAACAAATCGCTCAAATGTTTGATACCATTTCAAATGAGTATGATGATTTAAATCGGGTTATCTCTTTTGGAATTGATATTAAATGGCGCAACAAAGTTGTACAAATTGTAGCGGAAAAAAATCCAGAAAATATTCTTGATATTGCGACGGGTACTGGAGATTTAGCCATTAATTTAACCCGAACAAAGGCGACTCAAATTATAGGGTTGGACATCAGCGAAGGCATGCTGGAAGTCGGTCGTGAAAAAATATTAAAAAAAGAACTTCACAAAACTATAGATATGGTGGTTGGAGATTCAGAAAACCTTCCTTTTGATGCTGATACATTTGATGCTATTACTGTGGCCTTTGGAGTTCGAAATTTTGAAAACTTGGAGGTTGGCTTAGCGGAAATTCTAAGAGTTTTAAAACCTGGCGGAATATTTGTAGTTTTAGAAACGTCAGTTCCAACGAAATTCCCCTTCAAACAAGGGTATTATCTGCATAATAAAATTGTACTGCCGCTTGTTGGGAAGCTATTCTCTAAAGATAAAGTTGCGTACAGTTATTTGAGTGAATCAGCTTCAAAATTCCCTTATGGAAACGCTTTCAACAATATTTTAAATAAAATAGGGTTTACTTCTTCAAAAGCCTACCCACAAACATTTGGAGTGGCCACTATTTATACCGCTACAAAATAACACCAATGAAGTACGTTTTATTAATCCTATTTACTTTAATGACTGCTCAGTTTACTGAAGCGCAATGGTTCAGTAAAGAAAAAGTGATAAACAATGAAAATTTTGATAAAAAGACGATTTCATATGGATATTACCTTGGGTTTAATTCCTACGATTTTAATTTAGACTACTTTCAAGACCAAAAAGACATTCAAGTGATGACATCTACTGGGATTAATGTGGGTCTTTTGGGAAACTTACGAATTAACGACTACATTGATATTCGTTTAGAGCCAGGCTTAGTGATTTCAACTCGGATTTTAAACTATGACTCTAGTTATTTTAATGGAATTAGCTTTGAGGATAAAGATCTTACGCGTGAAATTCGTTCGACTTTTATCCATGTTCCCTTGCTAATTAAATTTTCTACAAAGCGAATAAATAATATTAAACCATTTATTGTTGGTGGATTTTCTACGGCTTTAAACTTGTCGAGCCAACAAGACAATCCAGAGGATAACAGCAATCGAATTTTTCGACTAAAAAAAAATAATTTGTATTATGAACTCGGGATTGGAATTGATCTTTTTTTAGAATGGTTCAAATTTACTCCCTCGATTCGAGGTGTGTTTTCTATGAAAGATGAATTAGTAAAAGACATCGACCCTAACAGCCCTTGGACCAGCAATATTTCCCAAATGCAAACAAGAGGCTTGTTTATCAATTTTACGTTTCAATAAGATTTCTCTTAAACTCACTTAGAATAATCGCCGTTGCATTGGCAACGTTTAAGCTTTCTGTCTGCTTAAATTTTCCAAATCTTGGGATCGAAAGTCGTTTTGTAATTATGGCCTCAACTTCTTGAGAAATTCCATTGGCTTCGTTTCCAAGAACAAGAACACCTGAGGCTGGCAATTTTTCATCATATATAGAGGAACCATCCATAAAAGTTCCTATGCGATTAGCAGCTGAAGGCAACGCCTTTTTAAGATCTACATAACTGATATTCACACGCGAATGGGACCCCATACCGGCTTGTACAACTTTTGGATTATAGCAGTCTACTGTGGCTTTGCTACACACCAAATCTTGAATACCAAACCAATCGCACAGACGAATAATAGTCCCTAGATTTCCTGGGTCATTTACGTCATCAAGGGCCACAACAAGAGCTGACCAATGAATTGGTTTTTGTGATGGAATTTTAAACGTGGCCAACACATTGTTGGGAGAACTAAATCCACTAATTTTAGAAAGTTCTTTTGAACTGACTTCTGTAAATTTTTGATTATGGGTCACATAACCGTTATCTACTGCGAAAATTTCAACTAATTCATAGTCCGAGTTTAAAAACTCTTGGACGACTTTGACCCCTTCTACCACAAACAACTGGTGCTGCTGTCTAAACTTTTTTTGCTTGAGACTCGTGATTAACTTTATTTGGCTTTTAGTTAACATCTAAAAAATGTACTTTTGATTATTAATAATTTAGAATGTAAATCTAAATTTTATTTATTGATTGTTGAGACAAACACTAACAAAAATAATTTTATTAGTTCTAATAACCCATATTTTCACAGGCTGTGATATGGTAAAACGAGTTGCGTCTACAGATCATCTATTAAAGGAAAATAATTTTTACATCAACGGGAAGAAGAAAGGTTCTGATTTACTTACAAATTTATCATTTCAAAAAACAAATACAGCTTTAGCGGGCTATCCAATTGGCTTACACTTATATAACTTAGCTCGCCCAAACAGAGATTCTATTTTTGAAGCTTGGTTAAAAAAGAACCCCAAACGAAAACAACGATTAATTTCAAATTTATCAGAGAAACAACTCAATCAATTAAAAAACTCAGCATTAGGGTTTAATAGCTGGCTCAAAAAAATCGGCGAAGCTCCTGTGGTGTTGGATTCGATGAAAATAAAAAAAACAAAAAAAAACTTAGAGCGCTACTACTTTTCCAACGGATGGTTTGAACGAACAATTGACTATGACGTTGAAGTTCTTTCTGAAAAACAGGCGAAGGTTGACTATAAAATTATCACTGGAGAGCCCTATCATTTAGATAGTATTTCGAGTCGTATTGACAGTCCAATAATTGATACACTCTACAACAAACTAGCCATTAATTCACACTTAATAAAAGGAACACAATTTAAGACTTCAAATTTTGAAAAAGAGCGATCCCGACTCACCAATGCTTTCAGGAATTCTGGAGTTTTTCATTTTTCTCAAGATTATATTCGATTCGAAAACGATACTATTGGGACCAAAAAAAACGTAAACGTGTCGGTTCAAATTCAAAATAGAATTATCAGAAATGAAGATTCAATAACTCGGGTTCCTTTTAAAATTTACCGCATAAAAGACGTCAATATCTATACGGATGCGACGTTTGAAAACCGCTCAAAAAGCGTTCAAGACTCCATATCATTTAACAACTATAACCTCTATAGTTATAATAATATGAATTATTTACCAAAGGCATTAACCAAAGCGGTCCTAATTTCAAAAGGGTCTATTTTTAGAGATATCGATCGCAGTCGAACCTACCGCTATTTGAATGAATTAAAAACATTTAAATATCCTAATATTGAATATATTGAAAACATTGCCGACACGACACTAACCGCTAATATTTACTTGACTCCAAAGAAAAAATATGGTCTGGGGTTTGACGTGAATTTATCTCAAAGCAACATTCAAAAAGTAGGTATTTCTTTTAGTAGTGGTGTTGTAATTAGAAACGTTTTTAAAGGCGCTGAAACCCTTCAAGTTTCAGTTTTAGGCGCTATTGGAGCCTCAAAAGATGGGGCAAAAACCGATGCCAAATTTTTTGATATTAATGAATTAGGAGCCGATATAAAACTAAATCTCCCTCGTTTGTTTTTCCCATTTAATACCGAAAAAATCATCCCCAAATACATGTCACCCAGTACGCAAATTAGTACTGGGTTTACAGGTCAAACAAATATTGGATTAGATAAACAAACTATTAATGGGACCTTTGGATACCGCTGGTTCCCTTCCGAAAAAGTAACCAATACATTGGATTTGGTGAACATGCAGTATGTAAGAAATTTGAATCCAAACAACTTTTATAGTGTGTATCAAAACTCCTTCAATCGTTTAGATAACATAGCGACTCAAAGCTACGAGACTCCAACAGAATACCTAAACACCACTAGCAATGGGCAAACAGAACTTATCGTGTCTAGAGCTGATGATTTCATAAACTTGGTAACGACCGATGATTTATTTCAAAGCTCAAATCCAAATGATTATCAGACCGTTAGAAATATTAAAGAACGTAAAAACAGATTAATTCAAGATAACTTTATTTTGGCTAGCAACTTTAATTACTTAAGAAATAGTCGTGAAAACTCTTTGGATAGCGATTTTTCAATATTTAGATTTAAGTTGGAACTTGCTGGAAACATCCTCTACAGTGCATCAAAGTTATTAAGTTTAAAAAGCAATTCTGAAAATGCTTTTGAAGTCAATGGCGTTCCGTTTTCTCAATATATTAAGACTGAAATAGACCACATTAGACTTTGGGATTTAGGCCGAAGCAATGTACTTGCATTGCGAAGTTTTTTTGGAATTGCAATTCCAGTGGGTAATGCATCAAGCATTCCGTTCTCTAAAAGTTTTTTTGCAGGCGGCTCCAATGACAACAGAGCCTGGACCGCTTATGATTTAGGACCAGGAAGTTCGGGGAATAATAATGAATTTAACGAAGCGAATCTGAAAATTGCATTCAGCATGGAACATCGTTATAATTTGTTCGGAAATCTTAACGGTGCTTTCTTTGTAGATGCCGGTAATATTTGGAATGTAGTAGATGATGTGACCGACCAAAAGGCCACTTTTGACAGTCTTCAATCGTTAGAAGATATTGCGGTTGGAGCAGGAATAGGTTTACGCTATGATTTTGATTATTTCATATTCAGATTTGATACTGGTTTTAAAGCCTATGACCCCACCTATGGGGATCAAAATCGGTGGTTAAATGATTTCAATTTTAGTAATGCCGTTTACAATATTGGAATTAATTATCCATTTTAGAGAGTTCACAATAACGATATCGTTTTCGTATAATAATCCATTAATCTCGACCAATTTAGGGTTCAAAATTATATATAATCATTACTTTTACAGCCATTATAAAAACCAATAAAATGAGTCATAACATCAAACCAGGCGTTGCTACAGGACGCGAAGTTCAAGAAATTTTCAAACTTGCTAAAGAAAAAGGATTCGCCCTTCCAGCGGTGAATGTCATTGGCTCAAACACAATAAACGGTGTTCTTGAGACTGCTAAAGAATTAAATGCTCCAGTAATTATTCAGTTTTCAAATGGAGGCGGACAATTTAATGCAGGAAAAGGACTTTCTAACGAGGGTCAAAAAGCAGCAATTGCAGGGTCTATCGCAGGTGCAAAACACATTCACGAAATGGCGTTGGCATATGGCGTGCCTGTAATTTTACACACCGATCACTGTTCAAAAAAATTATTACCTTGGATTGATGGATTATTAGATGCAAGTGAGGCTCATTTTGCTCAAACTGGAAAATCATTATACAGCTCTCACATGATTGATTTATCTGAAGAGCCTATTGAAGAAAATATCGCTATTTGTAAGACCTATTTAGAACGCATGTCTAAAATGGGAATGACGCTCGAAATTGAATTAGGGATCACTGGTGGTGAAGAAGATGGTGTTGACAACAGTGATGTTGATGTTTCAAAATTATACACACAACCCGAAGAGGTTGCTTATGCTTATGAAGAGCTTAGTAAAGTAAGTGATCAGTTTACAATTGCAGCTGCTTTTGGAAATGTTCATGGAGTTTACAAACCGGGTAATGTTAAATTGACGCCGAAAATTCTTAAGAACTCTCAAGAATTTATCACTAAAAAATACAATGTTTCTGAAAACCATATTGATTTTGTATTTCATGGTGGATCCGGTTCAACAGTTGAAGAAATTAGAGAAGGAATTTCTTACGGAGTAATCAAAATGAATATTGATACAGACATGCAATATGCCTTTATGACCGGAATTCGTGATGATTTCAAAACCAATGAAGCGTATTTAGCCGCTCAAATTGGTAATCCTGATGGATCAGATGTTCCAAACAAAAAGTACTATGACCCAAGACGTTGGTTACGTGAAGGTGAAAAAGCATTCATCTCAAGGCTTAAAAAAGCATTTGAGGATTTAAATAATGTCGATACATTATAAAATTTGTGTAGATTTGTACTTTAATTTTACCTTTTAGACACTTATTACATGGCTTGGTTCAAAAGAAAAGACAAAGGAATACAAACACCTACAGAGGCGAAACGCGATACTCCTAAAGGACTTTGGTATAAATCCCCTACGGGAAAAGTTATAGAAACAGAGGAACTCGAAAGGAATTACTACGTAAGTCCCGAAGATGGCTATCATGTTCGAGTAGGAAGTGATGAATATTTTAAAATGCTTTTTGATGACAATTCATTCAAAGAGTTACATCCAAACATCACCTCCAAAGATCCATTAAAATTTGTGGACAACAAAGCTTACACCGATCGTTTAAAGGCTGCGCAATCCAAAACAAAATTAAATGATGCTGTACGAACAGCAGTTGGCAAATCCAAAGGAAAGGATCTTGTCATCGCCTGTATGGACTTTAGTTTTATTGGGGGCTCAATGGGATCTGTTGTTGGAGAAAAAGTTGCGCGTGCTGCCGATTATGCCATTGAAAACAAGACTCCGTTCATGATCATCTCAAAATCTGGTGGTGCACGAATGATGGAAGCAGCCTTGTCGTTAATGCAACTCGCCAAAACTTCAGTGAAGCTAGCGCAATTAGCAGAAGCTGGAATTCCTTACATCTCGCTATGTACAGACCCCACAACAGGTGGTACAACGGCTTCATTTGCAATGTTAGGAGATATCAATATTAGCGAACCCGGTGCATTGATTGGATTTGCAGGGCCTCGTGTAGTAAGAGATACGACTGGAAAAGAATTACCCAAAGGGTTTCAAACGGCTGAATTTGTGAAAGAGCATGGGTTTTTAGATTTCATAACTCATCGTAGTGAACTAAAAAACAAAATAAATTTGTACCTTGATCTCATCCAAAACAAACCATTAAGAAATTAATCTAAAAACAAATACTATGAAAATTATTTCAAAAATTAGTGTATTACTTCTAACAATGATAGCTATCATCTCGTGTGACAAATTAGAAGAATTAGCAGATATCGATTTCACTGAAAGCTTTACGGAAACTGTCAGTGTTGATGTCAACGAAGAGTCTGAAACTCCTCAAAGTTGGTCCGAGTCCTCAACGATCAATATTGCATCGAATTCTATGGTTCAAGAATACAAAGATCTAATTAAAGATATAAACATCAACAGTTTAGAATTTGAAATCAATGATTTTTTAGGCGTTGAAGGTGCAACAATATCAGATGCTTCAATGAGTTTTGGTGAAACCAGCATTACGCTTGAAGACATCAACCTTCAAGAAGCTGACACCAATAATACAGTGTTTCCTGTAAGTGGTGCTGCACAATTAAATGCGATTGCTGACGAATTACAAAAAGCCAATGTAATTACTACGACCTTTTCTGGAACCATTAGTGGTACTCCAGTGAAATTTGATGTAATCATTACTTTAGATATTACTGTAACTGCGAATGCATTACAATAATATTTGTTAATAGCACACAAAAAAAAGAGCCTAATGGCTCTTTTTTTTGGCTTAGTTTTGAAATTTCAGAAAATCGTCTTTAAAATAAAATAGATAACTTAACCCTTTAGATTCCTAAAATCATTATATTTGCCAACTGGTTACGAACGACGTAATCAATCGCATAAAAATTATTTAAATAATATTGGAATGTATTTAACAAAAGAAGCTAAAGAAAAACTCTTTAAAAAACACGGAAAAGACGCCAAAGACACAGGATCTTCCGAAGGTCAAATTGCCTTATTTACAGAAAGAATCAACCATTTAACTGAGCATTTAAAACAAAATCGTAAAGATTATAATACGGAACGCTCTTTAGTTAAACTCGTTGGAAAACGTCGCTCATTATTAGATTATCTAATGAAGTCTGACATCTTGAGATATCGAGCAATCGTTAAAGAATTAGGGTTAAGAAAATAATAGTACAAACCACGCTTCATGCGTGGTTTTTTTTAAGTTTTAAAACTTTTACAGTTCATAAATAATAGAAGAAGCTAATTAGAGTTTTTCATTGGTCACACCACACAACGACAACAACACAACACCAATGTTTAATTAGAACAAAAATTATGATACCAAAAGTATTTAAAGAGGTCATTGACCTTGGTGATGGTAGAGAAATCTCCATCGAGACGGGTAAGCTCGCAAAGCAAGCCCACGGATCCGTAGTTGTACAAATGGGAAAAGCCATGTTGTTATGTACTGTGGTTTCAAACTACAAACAATCGGATGTAAACTTTCTACCTTTAACGGTTGATTACCGCGAAAAATTTGCGGCAGCAGGTCGCTATCCAGGTGGATTCTTCAAGAGAGAAGCACGCCCAAGCGACGGAGAGGTTTTAACAATGCGTTTAGTGGACCGTGTCCTACGCCCATTATTCCCTAAAGATTATCACGCAGAAACACAAGTAATGATTCAATTGATGTCTCATGACGAAGATGTGATGCCAGATGCGCTTGCAGGTTTAGCCGCATCCGCAGCCATTCAGTTAAGTGATTTTCCATTTGAATGTCCAATATCTGAAGTCCGTGTTGCACGTGTAAACGGTGAGTTTGTCATCAATCCTAGTCGTGCACAACTAGCCGACTCTGATCTTGAAATGATGATCGGTGCCTCAGCAGATTCTGTGATGATGGTAGAAGGAGAAATGGATGAGGTTTCTGAAGAAGAAATGGCAGATGCAATCAAGTTTGCTCATGAAGCTATTAAAATTCAAGTGGCTGCGCAAATACGTCTTGCAGAAGCATTTGGAAAAAAAGAAGTACGTGACTATGAAACTGCGGAAGTAAACGAGGATTTAGAAAAACGTATTCATGATATGGCTTATGACAAATGTTATGCCATTGCCAAAAAAGGAACTTCTAAAGCTGAACGTGGAGCAGCATTTGCTGAAGTAAAAGAAGAAGTTAAAGCCTCTTTTACTGAAGAAGAAAATGAAGAATTTGGGCACTTATTCAGTGGTTACTATAGTAAAGCTGAAAAAGAAGCTGTACGTGAACTCACATTAAGCGAAGGCGTTCGTTTAGATGGACGTCAAACAGACGAAATCAGACCAATCTGGTGCGAAATCGATTACTTACCGTCAACGCACGGATCTTCAATCTTTACACGTGGAGAAACGCAAGCTCTAGCCACAGTAACGCTAGGAACTTCTAGAGATTCAAATAAAATTGATATGCCTTCATATGAAGGTGAAGAAAACTTTTACTTGCACTACAACTTCCCTCCTTTTTGTACAGGTGAGGCACGTCCATTAAGAGGAACGTCTCGACGTGAAGTAGGACATGGAAACTTGGCACAAAGAGGATTAAAAGGAATGATACCAGCAGATTGTCCTTATACCGTTCGTGTCGTTTCTGAAGTCTTAGAATCAAATGGATCGTCTTCAATGGCCACTGTTTGTGCTGGGACTATGGCATTGATGGATGCAGGGGTTCAAATTAAAAGACCCGTATCTGGAATTGCAATGGGATTAATTTCTGATGGCGACCGTTATGCTGTATTATCTGATATTTTAGGAGATGAAGATCACCTAGGAGATATGGATTTTAAAGTAACTGGTACTTCTGAAGGAATTACAGCTTGTCAGATGGATATTAAAATTAAAGGATTGTCTTACGAAATTCTTGTCAATGCTTTGAAACAAGCACGTGCAGGAAGATTGCATATTCTTGACAAACTAACAGAAACTATTGAAGCTCCTGCTTCTGATGTGAAGCCACACTCTCCAAAAATGGTAACTCGAACAATTCCAAACGAATTTATCGGAGCCCTTATTGGACCTGGTGGAAAAGTGATTCAAGAACTTCAAAAAACAACAGGAACTACTATTGTAATCAATGAAGATCCTGTCACTGAAGAAGGTATTGTTGAAATTTTAGGAACAGATCAAGATGGTATTGATGCTGTTTTATCTAAAATTGATTCTTTAATGTTTAAGCCAACTGTAGGAAACACCTACCAAGTTAAAGTCATTAAGATGCTTGACTTTGGAGCAGTTGTAGAATACATGGATGCACCAGGAAATGAAGTGCTACTTCACGTTAGTGAATTGGCATGGGAACGTACTGAGAATGTCTCAGATGTCGTTAACATGGGTGATGTTTTTAATGTGAAGTATTTTGGGCAGGACCCAAGAACTCGTAAAGAAAAAGTATCGCGTAAAGCCTTGTTAGAAAAGCCTGAAGGGTATGTTGCTCGACCACCAAGAGATGACAAACGTTCTGGTGGACGTGACAATCGCGGACGTGATAACAGACGCTAATACACATTAAGTTTTTACTTAATCAAATCAAAAAAACCGTTTTTAAATTTAAAAACGGTTTTTTTTGTAACATTTAGTAACAATCGCTCGTATAACCTAATGATACAGCCAACTAACCATTTTAAAAATAAAACCTTTTAAATGAGACAGCTAAAAATTACCAAGCAGGTTACTAATAGAGAAACTGCTTCCTTAGATAAATACCTTCAAGAAATTGGAAAAGTTGATTTAATTACAGCCGATGAAGAAGTTGAATTAGCGCAGCGTATCAAAGCAGGTGATCAGATTGCTTTAGAAAAACTTACGAAAGCGAACTTACGTTTTGTAGTTTCTGTGGCAAAACAATACCAAAACCAAGGGTTAACCCTACCCGATTTAATTAACGAAGGGAATTTAGGCCTCATTAAAGCAGCACAGCGTTTTGATGAAACGAGAGGTTTTAAATTTATCTCCTATGCTGTGTGGTGGATTCGTCAATCTATTTTACAAGCCTTAGCAGAACAATCGCGTATTGTACGATTGCCTTTAAATAAAATTGGATCGATCAATAAAATAAATAAAACGTATGCGTTTTTAGAGCAATCTCATGAACGTCCACCAAGTGCAGAAGAAATTGCGAAGGAATTAGACATGACGATTAATGATGTAAAAGAGTCTATGAAAAATTCTGGACGTCACGTTTCGATGGATGCTCCATTAGTTGAAGGAGAAGATTCTAACTTATACGATGTATTGCGTAGTGGGGAATCTCCTAATCCAGATAGAGACTTATTACATGAATCATTACGTACTGAAATAGAACGCGCCTTAGAAACGCTCACACCTAGAGAAGCAGATGTAATTCGTTTATATTTTGGATTGGGCAATCAACACCCAATGACCTTAGAAGAAATTGGAGAAACGTTTGACCTGACTCGTGAACGTGTACGTCAAATTAAAGAAAAAGCCATCCGACGCTTGAAACACACGTCGAGAAGTAAAATTTTAAAAACCTATTTAGGTTAAAAAAACAAAACCCCTGCCAATTGGTAGGGGTTTTGTTTTTTATCCTATTTTTGTAATCATAATACAGGACACATGAGCACAACAAAAATTGCACCTTCAATTTTAGCAGCAGACTTTGCTAACCTTCAAAGAGATATTGAAATGGTAAATTCTAGTGAAGCCGACTGGTTTCATATAGATATTATGGATGGCGTATTTGTGCCTAATATTTCGTTTGGAATGCCTGTTTTAAAGGCGATTACTCAGCATGCAAAAAAAACTGTTGATGTGCACTTAATGATTGTCGATCCCGACCGCTATATCAAAACCTTTGCGGAGCTAGGTAGTGATGTTTTAACTGTACATTACGAAGCTTGTAATCATTTGCATCGAACACTACAAGCCATTAAAGCCGAAGGTATGAAAGCCGGTGTGGCCTTGAATCCTCATACCAATATCAATGTTTTGGAAGATACTATCAATGACATTGATTTGGTTTGTATCATGAGTGTCAACCCTGGTTTTGGTGGTCAAAGCTTTATCGAAAATACCTATAAAAAAGTAAAGAAACTAAAGGCACTCATAACGTCCAAAGGGGCATCGACTTTAATAGAGATTGATGGCGGCGTGACCTCAGCGAATGCCAAAGCACTTAAAGACGCAGGCGCTGATGTATTAGTTGCTGGGAGTTTTGTGTTTAAAAGCGAAGACCCTAAAAATACAATCAAATTACTAAAAGAGCTGACAACATCCTAATTACTAACTGTCACTTTCTTTATACCCGTAATCATATCCATAATTATACCCATAATTATAACTGTACCCATTCGCTCTATTATTCTTAATCCCATTAATAACATAACTCATATTTATAAGACGATTTGATTCATGAAGTTCTACAGAAAATGGAACTAACTTTTTTTCTGTGTGATGCGCTCGAACCGCACAAATGGTGGCATCTGCAAGATGCGCTATTAATAGTGTATCAGTGACCAGAATGGTAGGTGCAGAATCTACGATCACAAAATCGTAAATTTCTTCGGCTTCTTTTAACAGTTTTTCGAAATTTCCATTTGATAATAAATGGACTGGATTTGGAGGTATGGCCCCAGAAAATAAAATTTCATGAGTAGGGTGTTGGTTAAAAACGTTCTCGGCCAATGGCCTCCAATCCAGAGAAGGATCTGATAAATAATTTGAAACTCCTAAACGATTCTTGTTAATTTTAGCATAAGAATGTAACTGTGGATTTCTTAGATCAGCTCCTATTAACAATACTTTTTTATTCAAACTAGC
>JAQXBT010000027.1 GCA_029252265.1 Flavobacteriaceae bacterium
ACCAGTGCTCCGGGTTGTAATAAATATTGATCTAATAACCAGTTTAAAGGCACTGTAATCGCCAGTACAAAGATGACGGCGGCACCAAGTCCTACAGCGGTTGCTACTTTTTTAGAGACAGCTAAATATGAGCACATGCCCAAGAAAACTGCAAACACCATATTATCAATAAAAATTGATTTGAAAAATAATTCGATGTGTTCTATCATTGTCTTTTATTTAAATTCTTACTGAAGTAATTAATCTTCAATTAATGTTGTGTTTCTACTACGTTGTACCCAAATAATAAGCCCTACAATTATCAAGGCCATTGGTGGCATGAGCATAAATCCATTGTTTTCATATCCTATGGAATACAGTCCTGTTTTCTCAATTGGGTCTCCTAGTACAGGGACTCCAAAAAGAGTTCCAGATCCTAAGAGCTCTCTAAAAAATCCTACGGCTATAAGTATCACTGCGTATCCAAGTGCATTTCCAATCCCGTCTAAAAACGATTTCCAAGGACCATTTCCAAGCGCAAAAGCTTCAAAACGTCCCATTATAATACAGTTGGTAATAATTAATCCGACAAATACAGAGAGCGTTTTACTAAGTTCATAAGCAAAGGCTTTAAGTACCTGATCGACGATAATTACTAAGGACGCTACAACGATGAGTTGCACGATAATTCTAATTTTTGAAGGAATGATGTTACGCATCAACGAAATAACAACGTTTCCTATTCCTAAAACAAACAGTACTGCCACCCCCATCACTAGAGAAGCTTTGAGTTCAGCCGTAATCGCTAAGGCGGAACAAATCCCCAAGACTTGAATCGTAATTGGGTTGTTATCTGCTAACGGATCCGTTATTAATTTGGCATCTTTTTTTGAAAGTAGTCCCATATTAGTTCAATTGATTTTTTAAGTTTTTAAAGTATGGTAAATACAATTTAAGATCGCTTTTAATCATTGCAGACACGCCGTCTCCTGTGATTGTAGCCCCTGCTAATGCATCTACTTCATAATCATCTTTGGTAAGATTCTTTGGGTCGTTATTTCCTTTCGCTACAGTGATTCCTTTGAAATCCCCATTTTCTGATAGTAGTTTTTCCCCAACAAAATCGTCCATAAAGTAACGTTGTTTAATGTTAGCTCCTAAACCTGGAGTTTCAGCAGCATGATCAAAAAAGGCGCCTTGAACAACCATGTCTTTATCTAATGCAACATAGCCCCAAATAGCATCCCACAGTCCTTTTCCTCTGATTGGAACGATGTAAAATGTTTGGTCTTCTTTTTCCCCTACAAATAAAGGCAGTTCTCTTGTACCTCCATTTTTAGCTTTCGCTTGTTCTTTTTTGACATCAATTAGATAGGCTTCCTGGTTTTCATCAGAAGTTCCATCGGCATTAATAGTCAACTGTTTTGAGATGTATTTTGAAAACTCACCTGCTACTTTATCTGTTCCAATAAATTTAATATCAGTAGCTCCATTTTCATTGATTCCCATTGCATACAGAATATTTTGTTGTTTTTCCATACGCTCATTCTCTTGAATGTTGGGTTTCAAAGAAGAGGCTGTAAATGCTAACAAGGATCCTACGATTACCACCATTGCTATGGCAAATAAAATCGTGTATTTTTTTGTGTCTGTATTAGTACTCATAATTATGCAGTTTTAACATTAAGACGTTTCATTCGTTTTTTGACATTTCCTTGAACCACATAATGATCAATGAAAATGGAG
>JAQXBT010000038.1 GCA_029252265.1 Flavobacteriaceae bacterium
AATGGCATTATTGGAACTTGGTCGCCCTCTTTGGATAACACCACAACAACCACTTATACTTTTACTCCAGATGCAGGTCAATGTGCAGTAACATCGAGCATCGACATTGTGGTGAACCCAATTATAACGCCTTCTTTTAGCGCGGTAAATCCAATTTGTAGTGGAGACTCTTTGCCTAATTTACCCTCCACCTCTAGCAATGGTGTCACAGGAACTTGGTCGCCAGCAATGAACAATACTGCAACTACGAACTATACTTTTACTCCAGATGCAGGCCAATGTGCTGAGACCGTAAATATGACTATTGAGGTGAATACAAATACAGCACCAACGTTTACGCAAATTCCAGCTATTTGTTACGGAGACGCTTTAAGTGAATTACTTACCACATCGAATAATGGAATTATTGGAACTTGGTCGCCCTCTTTGGATAACACCACAACCACCACTTATACTTTTACTCCAGATGCAGGCCAATGTGCAGTAACATCGAGCATCGACATTGTGGTGAACCCAATTATAACGCCCTTTTTTAATGCGGTAAATCCGATTCGTAGTGGAGACCCTTTGACTAATTTACCCTCTACCTCTAACAATGGTGTCACAGGAACTTGGTCGCCATCAATGAACAATACTGCAACTACGAACTATACTTTTACACCAACCTCTGGACAATGTGCAGTAACCTCTAACATAGAGATTGTTGTAAGTAATATTAACAACGCATTCTCACCAAATGGAGACGGTGTGAATGATACATTTATAATACCAATACTATTTAATTATCTAGACTTTGAGATAGAAATTTTTAATAGATGGGGTACTAAAGTTTACTATTATAATAACAACGGTAACACAAGCCCCTTATGGTGGGACGGTTATGCAACGGTTGGACACTTGCAGGGTAACAGCAAACCGTTAACCGTAGGAACGTATTATTATATTATTCATCTTAACAATAAGGTAAAAGAGAAAATTACTGGTTGGATATATTTAAATAGATAAAGCATAAATAAGAAAAGTAATGAAAATAAAAATAAAGATAATATTACTTACAATTATCTTATTTACTACTTTGGTAAAAGCTCAACAGGATGCACAATACACTCAATACATGTATAATATGAGTGTTATAAACCCTGCATATGCTGGGTCATTTGGTGCTTTAAGTATAAATATGTTGGGGAGATCGCAGTGGGTTGGCATTCCTGGGGCGCCAAGAACTTTAACTCTATCGATTAATTCACCCGTTGGTAAAAATGTTGGTTTAGGGCTCTCTGTTATTGCAGATGAAATAGGTCCATCACAAGAACAAAACCTATATGGTGACTTTTCTTATACTTTTAAAGTTGGTGAAAAAGCGAACCTAGCGTTAGGATTAAAAGCAGGTTTTACTTTTTTAAATTTTAATAATTTGAACTACCAAAATACTGAACCGACCTCAAGTAATCAAAACTCAAATAAAGTTTCTCCAAATTTTGGTATGGGTACTTTTTATTACACAGATAAGTTTTATGCTGGTATGTCAATTCCTAATTTGTTACAAACATCTTATTTTAAAACCAATAAGGAAGAAGCAAAAGGAACAAAAGAGCATATGCATTTTTTTCTTACTTCTGGTTATATATTTGAGTTGTCACACAATGTGAAGTTAAAACCTTCAATTATGGCAAAAATAGTGCAGGGTGCTCCAGTATCTATAGATTTTTCGGGGAACGTTTTAGTTTTTAATATGTTAGAATTTGGGCTTTCTCATAGGTTAAAAGAATCTATTTCAGCATTAATAAACGTAAGAACTTCAAGAAGTCTGAGAGTAGGCTATGCTTATGATCACACTTTAACAGGTCTTGGTCAATTTAACTCAGGGTCACATGAGGTTTTAATACTCTTTAATTTTGATTTTGAAAGTTACAAAATTAGATCTCCCAGATATTTCTAATTTAATAATACAATTATGAAAAAATATAACCAAATTATATTCTTATTTCTTTTTAGTTTTTCAGTCCTACAAGCTCAGACTAAAGAAACAAAAGATGCTGAACCCACATATGAAGTAACTAATTTACGCGCTGTAAATTCGGTAAATTCAGATTTTGGCGTTACCGAGTTCGGCAATTCAATTCTTTTTTCTTCAGTAGCAGAAAAAAAAGTATTTGTGAAGCGAATTGATGCGATAAGGAAAAAGTATTTTTTGGATATTTATCAAGTTAAAAAGGAAAATATTTCTCACCGACAAAGTGATATTTCTAATGTTAAACTGCTATTTTCTGAGGATATAAAATCGAAGTTAAATGAGTCTTCTGTAACTTTTTCTCCAGACTATAAAACAATATATTTTACAAGAAATAATTATGTAAATAAGAAATTTATAGTTGATAAAAAAGGGTATAATAACTTAAAAATTTTAAAGGCAGAATGGATTGGAGAAAAATGGGATAATATTGTAGAACTCCCATTTTGCAGCACTAATTATTCAGTAGGCCACCCCTCTTTAAGTAAAGATGGCAAACAGTTGTATTTTATTTCTGATATGCCAGGAGGAATAGGGAAAACAGATATTTACACGGTCGCTATTAATAATGACGGTACTTATGGTGCGATCCAAAATTTAGGAACTCCGGTAAATACAGCAGAAAAAGAGATGTTTCCTTTTATTTCAGCTGATAATATGTTGTATTTTTCTTCTGATGGTCATTTTGGAATGGGAGCTTTGGATGTTTTTTCAACTAAAAAAATAGCTGGCACCTACACAGAACCCATTAATTTAAAAGCTCCTATCAACACGAAGCAGGATGATTTTTCATTTTCTATAAATACAGG
This sequence comes from Flavobacteriaceae bacterium, assembly GCA_029252265.1. Classification (GTDB taxonomy): domain Bacteria; phylum Bacteroidota; class Bacteroidia; order Flavobacteriales; family Flavobacteriaceae; genus Hel1-33-131. Next base: position 2,821 of record JAQXBT010000038.1, read on the forward strand.
TACTAAAAAAGGATATTTATCTTCAAATAGAGACGGAGGAGTTGGACAGGATGATATATACGCGATACAACAATTACCTCCAAAGAAAGCTTGTGCTGTAACAGTTACTGGTGTTGTAAAAGAATCAAAATTTAAACAGCATTTACCGTTTTCAAAAATTATTATAAAGGACAATTTTGGGGCTACTATTAAAGATACATTAACAGATGAAGAAGGACGGTTCTCTTTTAAATTACCATGCAATCAACAGTTTGTAATTATAGGGTCTAAGGAATATTATACTCCAGATGTTAAGTCGTTTAAAACCTCAGAAAAAAATTTGAAGGTAGATTTACTATTGGAGATAGTAGCCGACTTCGGATATAATATGGATACTGAGTTAGTGATAAAAACAAATCCTCTTTATTTTAATTTTAATAAATGGAATATTAGAGTAGACGCTGAAATTGAATTGGATTATATTGTGACTATAATGACAAAATATCCTAAAATAATTTTAGCAGGAGTATCAGGCACAGATGCAAGGGGGCGTAGTTTTGATAATAAAATATTATCTCAAAAAAGAACTAAATCTGTTGTGAATTATCTTATTGATAAGGGAATATCTTCGGACAGAATTTATGGAAGAGGGGATGGAGAATCTAAATTAACCAACAAATGTGTAGATAATGATTCTCATTCAAATAGGGTGAAATGTCTAGAAGTCGAGCATCAGGCCAACAGAAGAACTTATTTTATTGTTTTAAATGTTGAGGGTAAAACAATTAATTCTGAAGCCAAAAAACTATTACCTGCTATAGAAATAATTAAAAATAGCTCTAATACAAAGAGGCTCTAAAAGCACATAACAGGTTACTTTAATCTTAGCGTTAACAAAAACGAATAGCAGCTTTGTAAAAAGAAATTAGAACTCAACGTCAGGGATTGGGCTCCCATGCGGATCAATTTTTCGCTGACTTAACATTTGTTTTACTTTTCTAAAAAACGCAGGGCTTTCAATATGCTCGATTTCTTCTGCAATAGCATGAACATTTTCAGGCTCAAAGGCCATCACCTCAACTAAAAACAACTCAATTAAGCGATGCTTAGCGACGATGGTTCGAGCCAGCTCTAGACCTTCTGAAGTAAATTCGATAGCCTTATAAGGCGCTGAGTTTAATAAATTCATAACCACCAACTTTTTGATCATATTAGAAACCGATGATTTAGAAACCCCTAGTACTTTAGAAAGACTGGAAACGGATATGAGTTCGTTAGCCATTTCTAATCTATAAATTTCCTTTAAATAATGTTCTTTTTCTTTCGTTTTTTTCATTAGTTTTGCGGTAGTGAACAATTGTCATTTAAACACTATAAACTTACAACTTTGATCGTAAAATATAATATAATTAGTGTCCTATTTTTTCTTATTTCCAACATCACTTTGGCACAAATTAAGGGCGTCATTAAAGACCAAGATCAGAATCTTCTTTTTGGGGCTACAGTATATAATACAATAAATAACAAAAGTACGATTACAAACGAAGAAGGTATCTTTTCAATTGACGCTATTAATGGTCAGAATAAGCTCGTTATTTCATATGTTGGCTATACACCTAGAGTGGTAAATGTAGATGTAAAAAACAAGGATCTCGGAACAATTGTATTAGAAAATAACAGTTTAGACGAAGTTGTTATTTCGGGAACGCTTCAACAAGTGTCAAAGCTAAAAAGTGCAATCCAAGTTGAACTATATACCTCTGATTTTTTTAGAGCGACTCCAAAAGCGAGTTTTTTTGAAGCCATTGAAGGAATTAATGGCATCAGACCTCAACTAAATTGTAATGTTTGTAATACGGCTGACATTCATATTAACGGTCAAGAAGGGGCCAATACCATGGTTTTGATCGATGGCCTGCCCCTTGTTAGTGGACTATCGACGGTTTATGGACTGTCTGGAATTCCACAATCACTCATCAAACAAGTGGAGGTTATCAAAGGGCCGGCCTCTACCCTATACGGATCAGAAGCAATTGGTGGGATTATCAATTTAATTACGAAACTCCCTGAAAACGTCCACCGATTTAATATCGAATCCTATACGACTTCATGGGGTGAACTAAATTTAGATTTGGGTGCCAAGTACAAATTAAAGAATACTTTGGGGTTGATTGGCGTCAATTATTTTAATTACTCCAATCCAATTGACTCCAATGGGGATGGCTTTACAGATTTAACCTTACAACACAGAATTTCAATTTTTAATAAAATAAAAACCAAAAAAAACAGTGTTGCTTTTCGCTATTTTTATGAAGACCGATGGGGTGGTGAAATGAACTGGAATTCAAAGTATAGAGGCGGCAATGAAGTCTATGGCGAAAGTATTTATACCAGTAGAATCGAAGCCTTTGGAAAGTACGATGTTTCAAAAGATTTATCTTTACAATACAGCCTAAACAACCATGACCAAAATTCGGTGTATGGTACCACGTCCTATAATGCATTGCAAACGATTGGATTTATCCAAGCCGTGTATTCCAAAAAACTAAAAACGCACACCCTTTTGTTTGGCGCCTCTTTTCGGTACACAAGCTATGATGATAATACGCCTGCGACTGCAGAAAAAGAGATCACATCCCTGCCAGGAATTTTCATTCAGGACGAATGGAGTTTTGGAAATTCTCAAACCCTTCTTTCTGGAATTAGATATGACAAGAACTCAATTTATGGTGATATTTGGACTCCTAGACTAAACTATAAATGGGCCAGTAAGGATGAAAGCTCAGTTGTTCGACTTGGATTTGGAACAGGCTACAGAGTGGTCAATGTATTTACTGAAGACCATGCCGCACTCACAGGCGCTAGAGATGTAATTTTTACCGAAGCTATTTTGCCAGAAAAATCATGGAATATAAACATCAACTGGAATCAAAAACTATATTCAAAATATGGAACCATTTTTGATTTGGATCTTAGTGTGTTTAAAACGGAGTTTTCAAATCGAATTTTTCCAGATTACGACACCAATCCAAACCAGATTATATATAGTAACCTAGATGGAAAATCTGTATCTCAAGGAGTGACTTTAAACATCAATAGTGTGTCTGCAAACGGACTCAAAATAAATATGGGTGCTACATATATTGACTCTAAAATTATTCAAAACAACGAAACTGAATATCCTTTTTTGACCGAGAAAATTTCTGGAAATTATAGAATCAGTTATACCATCTACAACCCAAAAATCACATTTGATCTTTCTGGAACAATCATTGGACCTATGAAACTCCCTCTACTGGGTGCGCTAGACTCAAGAGATCCTTACAGCCCTGTTATAAATATAATGAACCTACAAGCAACCTATAGTTTTAAGGAATTTGATATATATACAGGCATCAAAAATATTTTCAATTTTAAACCTGCTGCAAATAGTATTGCACGGGCTTTTGATCCCTTTGACAAAGCGGTCAGTTTTGGAACTAACGGCCAAGTAATTGCGACGCCAAACAATCCTAATGCATTGTCATTTGATCCTAGCTATGTGTATTACTCGAACCAAGGAATTAATAGTTTTTTTGGAATACGGTATCATATAAAATAGATTCAACCCATTAGATCCTCACCTAAATAGTTTGATTTCTCGCCTTTTGCCTCCGCGGCTAAGCGCCCTGCGACTGCAAATTAAGACGTAAATTTAGGAACCAGTACGCTACATTTTAACTTTTTTGATTGCTAAGGTTAACCT
>JAQXBT010000058.1 GCA_029252265.1 Flavobacteriaceae bacterium
CCTTCAAATTGTTGAAGTGCCGTTTTTAGGACGTTTTTAGATTTAATATCCAAGTGGTTGGTCGGCTCATCCATAATGAGCACATTCAGCGGCTGAAGCAATAGTTTTGCCAATGCCAATCGGTTACGCTCTCCACCAGAAAGAACTCTCACATACTTTTCTGCGGCGTCGCCTCTAAACAAAAAGGACCCTAGGATATCACGAACTTTCGAACGGTTGGTTTCATTGGCCGCATCAATCATGGTATCTAATACGGTTTTACTCCCATCTAAATATTCCGCTTGGTTTTGCGCAAAATAGCCAATCTGAACATTGTGGCCTAGCTTCACATCGCCCTTAGCTTCTAAGTCACCAACAATAATTTTGGCAAGTGTCGATTTTCCTTGGCCATTTTGACCTACAAAGGCTATTTTACTGCCACGGTCGACCATTAAATCGATGTGTTGAAGCACTTGTAAATCGCCATAGTCTTTAGAAATTTGAGTCGCTTCAACCACTACTTTACCAGGAGTTGTTGAGACTGGGAATTTTAGCGTCATCACACTGTTATCATCTTCATCAACCTCGATACGCTCTATCTTATCTAGCTTCTTAATCAACGATTGCGCCATGGTCGCTTTAGACGCTTTCGCTCTAAATTTTTCAATTAATTTCTCGGTTTGTTCAATCTGTTTTTGCTGATTTTTTTGAGACGCTAATTGGAGTGTTTTTTGTTCCTCTCGTAACACGAGATATTTGGTGTAAGCTCTTGGGTAATCGTATATTTTACCCAATACAATTTCAATCGTTCTATTCGTGACATTATCTAAAAACATCTTATCATGCGATACAATCACAACGGCTCCTGCATAATTATTTAAAAACTGTTCCAACCAAATAATAGATTCGATATCCAAGTGATTGGTAGGCTCATCTAACAACAAAATATCGTTGGTTTGTAATAATAGTTTTGCCAATTCAATCCGCATACGCCATCCGCCCGAAAAAGTATCGGTTAGCTTGTCGAAATCTTCGCGTTTAAATCCTAAACCGATTAATATTTTTTCGGTTTCTCCCTGATAATTATAGCCCCCTAAGATTTCATATTGTTCTTGAACTTCATTCAGCCCTACCATCAAATCGTGGTACACCTGACTTTCATAATCGGTACGCTCCGCCAATTGGGTATTAATATCTTCGAGTTGTAATTCTAAGGCTTTAATTTCCACAAAGGCTTGATACGCTTCTTCTAAGATGGTTCGACCTAAAACAAAATCGATGTCTTGTTTTAAAAATCCAATTCTAAGGTCCTTTTTTTCTTGGGCGACTTGACCTTCGGTATATTCTAATTCGCCCGAAAGTAGTTTTAAGAGGGTCGATTTTCCAGCCCCATTTTTTCCTATTAAACCTACACGATCGCCACCACGCAAGCGAAAGGAAATATTTTCAAACAAATAATCGCCTTGAAATGATACGGATAACTTATGGATGTTTAACATTTAAAAATTGTAAAAAGGAATAATTATAAATAGTTTAGCTTTGTCTTAACAAGTTGCAAAAATAGGAAATTATGATATTAAAAAAAGGAAATAAGCTGTATAGTATTCTGACAGGGAAATGTCCAAAATGTCATCATGAATTAATGTACAAAAACAGCAATGCATATCAGCTTTCCCAAACCTTAGAAATGCACGAGCGTTGTGGGCACTGTAATACAAAATACAAAATTGAACCCTCTTTTTTTTATGGCTCAATGTATGTCAGTTACGGCGTTGGAATTGGGTTTTCGGTCGCTGCTTTCTTATTAACATTCATCCTTTTTGAAACCTCATTAGTCACTTCATTTATTGCGATTGTTGCCACCCTCATCGGGTTTATGCCCATTATTATGCGGGTCTCTCGAAATATTTGGATCAACCTTTTTATGAGTTATGATGCTGTATTAGCTAAAAAAAAAACTAAGCAAACCGATTGATATCGATTTCTTCTGGCAATGGCGTGTCTTTTTCTATAGAATTATAAAGAGCTTCTGCTATAGACGGCGCCACCAAAACCCCACGAGTTCCTAAACCATTTAACACAAACAGACGTTTATGGTCGGAATGTTGCCCTACTAAAGGGCGACGGTCTACCACAGTTGGGCGAATGCCAGCACGCTGATCCACGACTTCATAGTCACAACTTACAAGGCGATCCAATTTTTCTAAAAGTTCAGACTTTGCTTCTACTGTTGGTTGATTTGTTTTATCAGTCCATTCATAGGTCGATCCCACAAGATACTGATCGAATCCCATCGGTATGACAAAAATACTGGATTTCAAAATCGACTCTAATTGGAGTGTTGGGGCATGGATGGTAATGAGTTCGCCTTTGGTGCCCTCTAAAGGTAAATGTTTAAAATACGGATTTTTGTGGATCCCAAAACCTTCGGTAAACACAATGCGTTCTGCACAAATATCGTGGTAACTAAGTCCTTCAGGGTCTTCCACGAGTGCCTCATAATCAAAAGCTACTTCTTTATATTGATTGGTTTCCAAAAGAAATTCACGATAAGATTCAATCAAACGTTGGGTATCGATACGACCTGTTGCATTGACTTCTCCAAACCCAAAAGGCGCCTTAATGGAGCTGTTTTTATTAGTGACTAAATTAGGATTCAAGAAATTAGTAAGCAATGGCTTATCACATGCTAAAAACCAATTATTTTGTTCTTTAACCGAATTGAAGACCCGGTGTATTGGTAATACGTAATCTAATTTAAGCCCTAAAAGTTGCTCAAGGGCGGTGTATTTCGGGATCGCAACCTCTAAGTGAGTTGCGGCGTTCCAAGTCGCTGTAAAACGCTTTAATACAACAGGGTTATAGAGCCCACTAGCCACCACCGATGCTTGTTGCGATCGGTTGCTGATAACAATAAATGATTTGTTGTGAAGACGTAGTTGTTCCGCAAACATAATACCTGCCAATCCAGATCCCACAATGATATAATCATACTTCATTTAAAAAGGGTTTAAAACACAAAACGCCTATCGAAAGATAAGCGTTTTTAGTTGTATTGGACGTTGACTAATAACTCCACATATCTTGTTCAAAATTTCTGATTTTTTCTTTAATTCTATCAGACTCTAAGAGTTGCATCAATGCGTTTTCAGGGATGTAATCCTTTATGCTTCGATCTTGATACACATTATCTTCTTTGTAAATATACGCTGAAAATCGTCTCGAGTTCAGAAGGTGATCAAAGTTAACAGGCTTAGAGGTATTAGACTCGTTAAAAGCATCAGCTTTGTTTAATATTTTTCTAGTATCTGGAAAAAATATCCAGAACAAATCAACTGTTACTGGTTTTAGATCTGGATTGTCTTTCATATCAGATTTTGATCGTGCAGTTTGAACCACTGGTGCTATTGCAATAGGTCTGTATTTTAATTCTGCATGTCTTTTATCAAAGAACCAAATCCCTTTCATTTTGTACTGAATCACATCTGCATAATCAAAAATTTCTTCAGAATATTCTTCTGGTCGAAGCAAATTGTTTGCAAAAATTAAACGATCCATATCGTTATCAAATTGAGCAAATTCGTCGTCATTTAATTCGGTCTCATCAACATCATTATACTCTCCAAGGTCTATGTTACTATTAAGAAGAAAATCTTTTTTAGTACCAGCTTCATTAATAATTCGCTCAAGTCCTATGTTTTCGCCTTCTCCCTTTTTAATTTTTTGATATTTCAAAGCAGCATTCAATTCGTCTAAAGAGAGTTTATCTTTTAGATTATCTTTTTTGTAGACAAAAGGAATCGTTTGGTTTTTGGCATTTACTAGAAGATAGTGTATTAATGGACGTCTTTCATCTCTTACCAAAGTTGTATCTGATGGATAAAACAGAGGGAAATTAACACGTTCGTTTAAATCTATGACTTCCCAAATTGTTTTGGAAAATAAAACATCTCTTTCATTTACATACGCATATGGTAAAGGGTCGTTATTGTTTAACTCCACTTCTTCATCCGTCATTGCACCGATTTGTTCAGGTGTGGTTGCATTCAGAATATTAACTTGTCCAAAAGCGAATACTGGTAGGATTAAAACTATTAAAAGTAAATGTTTCATTTTTTTATTAATTTGTCAATTGAATAATAATTGGATCGGCTTCAGGAATTAATACTGAGACTCCTTGAACTCTTACTCTAATATTATCAATTGTAATTGTAGATTTACGTGGGGCTGAATTCACAGCCGCTTTAGCATTGGCGTCAAGCTTGCTCCCAGAAACCGATAGCGGTGTTTGCCCTGATATGGTTAAATCAAACGAATATACCGATGGATTTAAATCATATACAAAACCTTCAAACGAAGCCAAAATTTTAGAGGTTGTAACATCTCTTTTATTTAATCTAACAGAACCTGTTTTTCCAGAAATTTTACCTTTTGGAGACGGAATGTTTTTGATTCTGAATTGTTTTGATGACGATACTTTAGAACCGTCATCCAAAGTGGCGGTCGCAGTAATACTTGTAGTGGTTCCTGTCGAAGGTACTACTAGATATTTCCCATCACCCACTTTTCTAATTCCAGATCCAGACACACTTACTTTATTGTTTGGAACTCCTGAAATAGAAACCGTTAAAGGGTTTTCAAGACCTCTATAGACCACATTCATTTTATCGGCCGCGATGGACGCGTCTTTTGGTCGTGGCACTACAACGTAATTTCCAATAATAGGGATATCTAATGGTTTCCCATCTTCCAAGAAAGTGAATTTTCCTTCAATTGGATGCTCACCTACATTTCCTACATTAAAGTCAAGTTTTGCTGC
>JAQXBT010000059.1 GCA_029252265.1 Flavobacteriaceae bacterium
CCTATCACTTTATTGTTACATGGAGATGCGGATGTGCTTTGCCATTACACACAAAGCATAAAATTTGCAGAAGAAATCAAGTCTAAAGGTGGCGAAGCTAAAGTGTTGTTGCATAAAAATATCAATCATACAACTTTAAACCCAAGTATTCCCGATGTGTTCAAAGAAAGTGTTTTAGAGATTGCGAACTTATTTATTGACGGATTTAAACTAGATAAAAATACAGAGTCGTTAAAAAATTTATTAAACAAACGATTAGAAAATCAATATGCTTCAACAGAAATTAATGAAGATCACATAATAGGCACTTGGATAAGACTCCAAACCAAATTAGTTTTCAAAAAAGATGGAAAAGGATTTTCAGAAAATTTAAAGACAAAAAAACGTAAAGAATTTACCTATTCTTTTACTAAAAATGACATTACAATTTCATTGAATAATTCGTTAAAAACTAGAACGTTTGACCTAAAAAAGAATACTATTTTTATTTGTGAGCATATCAAAGATGGGAACAGAATTCACAGAAGATCCCTTTACAAAAAACAAAATATTAAGAGTTATGATAAATCAAAATAAAGTTTTATTGCTATTAATGATGCTGATTATTGGGTGTAAACCATATCCCTCAAAAAACACAACTTTAGTAAACTCAAACAAAAAAAATTTACTTTTTATAATTGTAGACCAGCAACGTTATGATGCCTTAAGTATTGCTGGAAACCCAATTGTTAAAACTCCAAATTTAGACAAGTTAGCGAGGCAAGGCGTGTATTTTAAAAATGCCTATACACCTGTTGCGGTATGTGGACCTGCGAGATCTTCAATCTTGACTGGAACAACAATGAACACACACCAAGTAACAACAAATGATAAAACCTACGATTATAACGATACCCCAGTAATGACCATGAAAACCTTTGATGAGATTCTGACAGAAAAAGGATATCATGCAGAATATTATGGAAAATGGCATGTGTTAACATCGCATTCAGAGGTCTATAAAAATCAAAAAAAGTATGCTAAAAATGGGAAAAATATATTTAAACCCCAAGGACAAAGACATTTGTATCTCGATTATTTAAACGACGTATTTCCCAAAGTGAAACCTCAAAAAGGAGAGCTTTTAGATCGATTTACTAAAAGACCATATACGCCAGACCCCATAGATATAGATTATGGAAAAACTTACAATGACGTTAAAAAAGAGGGAAAGCACCGTCATTCTCAACCAAATTATCATGGTAAATCGAGCATCCCAAAAGAACATACGATAACCGCATATTATGCGAATAAAACCATTGACGCAATCAAGAGATTAAAAAATAAGCCGTTTAGCATAACGACCTCTTTTCACTTTCCTCATGCACCCATGATTCCATCCGAACCTTATTATAGCATGTACGATCCTGACGATATGCCAATCCCATCTAGTATTAAAGATGATATGCAAAACTCCCCTTATATTAATGCAAATGGCAGAAATAAGTTGACCGTTTTTGCAGATGAGGAAAAAATAAAATATATGATTTCTAATTATTATGGTTTAATTACTGAGTTAGATGATTGGGTGGGGAAAATAATGGAAACCTTAGAAGATGAAGGTATTGCAGAACATACGATGGTAATTTTTACAAGTGATCATGGAGAAATGTTGGGAGCACACGGAATGCGAGAAAAAAATGTATTTTATGAAGAGTCGTCGCACGTCCCATTAATGATTAAAATGCCCACTGAAATTAAAAAAGAAACTACAGTGAATGGTTATGTTTCTAATGTAGATTTATTTGCAACTATCATGGATTATTTAAACATTGGAAATTATAATTCCGATGGCGAAAGTTTACGTGATTTAATAGAACAAAAACAAACGAATCATGGGAACTACGTAGTTACTGAATGGGATTACCGTGGGCCTATTCAACCCAATTATATGATTGTTAAAGA
>JAQXBT010000073.1 GCA_029252265.1 Flavobacteriaceae bacterium
AATGGCCCAGTAGTTCAACTGGATAGAATATCAGATTTCGGCTCTGACGGTTGGGGGTTCGAATCCCTTCTGGGTCACGAATAAATAGTACAATAAGAAAAAACGCCAAGCTTGCTTGAGCGTTTTTTTGTTTTTGCTATTTTCAAAGCGGAGCCTTGTGGGATCAGCGCAGCTAATCCGGAAAGTCTTTAGGGTCAGATAAACTTAGCGTAATATTAGATAATTATCAAGACTTAAGTATCGATTGGTTACTGCGTGATGAAGGCGAAATGCTTTTATCGGATACCAGTAATGTAAATGAACCTAAATTAATTTATGGTAAAAGTGTCAAGGATTTGCTTTATGAGCAATTTGAAGAAAATAGAATATTAAAGCTTGAAAATAAATCGTTAAAGGAAACCGTGGAGAATTTAAGAAAAACGGAGTAACAAGTTCCTTTTTTTCCAAACCCACTCGAATTGATAATTTTTCTTAAAAATATAAAACGAGTTAGCTATCTTTGAGTTTTAATAAATATATGAAAGATAAAATTATAGTTACCGGCGGTTGTGGATATATTGGGTCCCATACAGTAATCACATTGATTCACCACAATTATGAAGTCGTGATCATTGATGATTTATCAAACTCAAGCCCTCAAATCTTAGATCGTATTGAAAGTATTTCAGGCGTAAGGCCCCATTTTGAACAAGTCGATTTGAAATCGTTTGAAGCGACTCAAGCCGTTTTTAAGACCCATAAAGATGCCAAGGCCGTCATTCATTTTGCAGCTCATAAAGCGGTGGCAGAATCGATTCAAAATCCATTGATGTATTATCAAAACAATCTTTTTTCATTACTAAATGTGTTGAAAGCCCAGCAGGAAAACAGCATCAATCATCTTATTTTTTCCTCCTCAGCAACCGTCTACGGAAATCCTTCCAAAATGCCAATTACAGAAGATGCGCCTACCCAGCGGTCCTCTTCGCCCTATGGTAATACCAAAAAAATTGCCGAAGAAATTTTAGAAGATTTCACAAATTCTCAATCTGAGATATCTGTCATTTCATTGCGATATTTCAATCCCATTGGTGCGCATGCGTCCGGACAAATAGGGGAGTTTCCGAGTGGAATCCCTAATAATTTAATGCCTTACATCACACAAACTGCAGCAGGTATTAGAGAAAAATTGATGGTCTTTGGAAACGATTACCCAACCAAAGATGGAACGCCCATTAGAGACTATATTCATGTAGTAGATTTAGCCGAAGCGCATTTGAAAGCACTTGAACGACTTTTAGATGCAAGCGCAACATCTTCCTTAGAAGTTTTTAATTTAGGCACTGGAAATGGTTTTTCGGTATTAGAAATGATTAAAGCTTTTGAAGCGGTAAGCGGACGTCCATTAAACTACGAAATTACAGATCGAAGACCTGGTGATGTTCCAGAAATGTTTGCTTCTACAACTTTGGCTAAAAACGTTTTAAAATGGGAGGCAAGCCGTAATTTAAAAGACATGATTCAATCGTCTTGGACTTGGGAACAAAATCTAAGAAGCGAGCTCAAATAAATATGATAATCAAGTTGTTTTAATTGGCATCAATAACAGTTATATCTTTATAAAAATTTTGGTATTGATGAATTAGGTTATATCGCAATGACACTCACAAGAGAAGATATTGCTAACATTGTAGGTACCGCCAAAGAAACGTGTATTCGAACTCTTGCAAGTTTTAAAAAACAAGGATTGATTGCTACGGATGGCAAACATATAAAAATTGAAAAACACAAAGCTCTAGGTCGATTGGTTGAGAATCTATAGTTTCTAGATTATATTTTAGTTGTCGGCATTATTTTTGAAAGCCATTTATTGTATATTTACTTTTAAGCCCCTTTTGATATGGAAAAATATAAGGTATTCATTTTTTATGTCGTGTTAAATGTTTTTTCGTTTAGCTCGATCCATTCACAGGAACTTTCAGAAACACCTCCAAATATACTTGTCGTCGTCGTCGATGACTTAGGGTATTACGATTTGAGTTTTACAGGATCACAACTGTACAACACTCCCAATATCGATGCCTTAGCATGCGCCTCCGTATCCTTTACAAATGCGTATGCAAATTATCCGCGTTGCGTGCCTTCACGATATGCATTAATGACCAGTAAATACCCTGTAAATGAGAACAAAGGAACGCTTCATAAAATTCCGAATTCGCAAAATTTTATTCATCAATTTAACGCACTTGGTTACACAACTTCTTATGTAGGCAAGTGGCATTTGGGAACCGATCAAAGTAATCCAAAGGGATTTGGTTTTAAGCACTCGTTTGCGGCTGGGGAAGCCGGAGGATTAGGAAGTCATTTATTTCCTTTCAATACCAAAAAAAATGGAAAACCTGCACAACACTCCGTTCAAGATTTTGAAGGGCTTTCTGATGAAGGCAATTATTCATCTGATTTACTAACAGATGCTTCTATTGATTTTATCCAAAAAAACGAAAACCGTCCCTTTTTAGCCGTACTCGCATATTATGCGGTACATACTCCAATCGAAGCGAAAGATGAAGATATTCAGCGTAACATCGTTCAACTCGATACAATCGATTTTGGGAAAACACCTGAGTATATTAAAGAAGGTCGCGGGCGTCGAAAAATGCGTCAGGACGACCCAGCATACGCAGGATTGGTCGAAAACGTAGACCATAACATAGGACGAGTTTTAGCGACCTTAAAGTCTTTAAATATCGCAACTAATACGATTATAATTCTAACATCTGACCACGGAGGGTTGTCCAACGGCGGATTCAAATGGAAACGGCATTTAGCCACTTCAAACCTTCCGTTGAAAGCAGGCAAAGGCTGGTTGTATGAAGGCGGTATTCGCGTGCCACTATTTGTAAAATGGCCTCAAAAAATTAGACCAAAAACAGAAACAGAATCCATTGTGCTTGGAATGGATGTTTTTCCAACACTTTTGGATCTTGTGTCTCAGAAATCAATCGAAAATATTGATGGAGTCAGCTTTAAAAACGTATTGTTAAATCAAGAAAAATGGAACCAACGCACCGTATTTTGGCATTCTAGCAAAGCACGACCACATTCGACAGGAGATGATAAAGCCTCAGCAATTCGAATGGGAGATTACAAATTAATCGATTTTTATGAAACAAATAAAATAGAATTATACAACCTTAAAAACGATACTGGGGAACTTCATGATTTGTCAGATTCTAATCTCGACTTGACCTCAAAATTAAAATACAAACTTGACCAATGGAAACAAAAACACCAACTTTAAAATCATACATCACCGACGTTCCTGATTTTCCCAAAAAAGGAATTATATTTAAAGATCTTACCTCATTACTCGAAAGCCCAGAAGGGGTGGAGCAATGTCTTGAAGCACTTATATCGACCCTCAAAAATAAACAAATTGATAAAATTGTAGGGATAGAAGCTCGTGGGTTTTTCTTTGGAATGCTAATGGCAACGGCCTTAAAAGTGCCCTTTGTGCCCGTTCGAAAACCAGGGAAATTACCGCGTAAAGTGATCAGTCAGTCTTACGAATTAGAATACGGTTCGGATGTGTTAGAAATGCATGAGGACGCTATAAAATCAGGCGAAAAAATAGTCATACATGATGATGTTTTAGCAACAGGCGGTACCGCCGAAGCCGTCTGCAAAATGGTGGAAACATTAGGCGGTCAAATCGTACAATGTAACTTTATCATGCAACTTGACTTTCTTGAAGGGGCTAAAAAAATTGCGCCACACACTGTTTTTTCTGCTGTAAACTATTAGTCCAATGCTTTCTTGGTGATGTAGAGACGCCAACCAAATAATGCCATTTGTGATTTAGATGCTTTGCTAAGATCTACTCGTTTTTTTGTCAAACTGGGGAGTATTAACTTATTGACCTTCGCAATAATTTTAAAAGCTACTTTTGAATTCATAGTTCAAAAATAGAGATTCTTCTTTTAATTTTACTCAATTTTCATATCTTAGATTTATCTTCGTAAAAAAAAGAACGTTATGGATATTGTTTTGATGCTGCTAGGATTTGTGTTGTTGGTCGTTGGTGGGGATTTTTTGGTACGAGCGTCGGTAGCGTTATCGTTCAAACTCAATATTTCCAAGATGGTTGTTGGTTTAACAGTGGTATCATTTGCTACGTCTTTTCCAGAACTTTTAGTCAGTTTAAATGCGGCATTGAATGGCTCTCCATCCATTGCGATTAATAATGTGATTGGATCTAATATTGCCAATATTGGGTTGGTACTTGGAATCACGGCCTTAATTGGGACGATTTTTGTTGATTCCTCTTTTTATAAATTTAACTGGCCCGCACTGATGCTTTTTTCACTTGCCTTTTATTATTTCTTAAGTAACGACCGTCAATTAACTGCGTTTGAAGGCGCTATTTTATTCATTGGATTAATCATTTTTGTGATATTATTACTCAAAAAGTCAAATGCTACAGATGGTGATCATGACGAATCCTTGGAACTCCAAACGCGAACGTCTAATTTCAAAATTGTAATCTGGTTTATCATAGGAGGTGTTGCCTTGTATTTTGGGGCCGATTGGTTGGTTAATGGTGCAATAGTCATTGCAAAACAAATAGGAGTTAGCGAGGCGGTTATTTCGGTGTCGATAATTGCGGTAGGAACCAGCGTTCCCGAGTTAGCAGCTTCTGTAATTGCAGTGATTCGAAAAGAAAAGGCCATCTCTTTAGGGAACTTAATTGGGTCCAATATTTTTAATATTGGCTCTGTTCTTGGGCTTACCGCAATGATTAAACCAATAGTGATTGATGATGCTCAGATTCTGTCGAGAGATATTATTTGGATGTTAGTGTTTGCGGCTATTTTAGTGCCATTGGCATTAATTTTGAAAAGACATGAGCTTAAAAAGACCGAAGGATTTGTGTTGATTTTTATGTACGGAATTTTTATTTATTTGGCCTTTATATCCTAAAAAATTACTAATTTTAAAATCAACATTTCAAATAAAAATAGTATGAATACTTACGAATGTAAACAATGTGGAATGGCAGTCAAAGCAACTTGTGGAAACTGTGATGTCCCTTTAGAAAATGGGATGATAGACCTACCCGACGGTTCTCAAGTACAAGTCTCTAAATGTCCAGAATGTGAAGGTAAAATCAAATCACCGATGTGCTGTGGGGATGACATGAGTTGTAATTTGTAAAACCCTTTCTAG
>JAQXBT010000029.1 GCA_029252265.1 Flavobacteriaceae bacterium
GAATTTAATTCATTATCATATCCATATATTATGGCAAAAAAGCAAGATAATATTACAGTACAGAGATTTAATAAAATCTCAATTGGTTTAGCCTCTCCAGAGTCGATCTTAGGAGCGTCCCGTGGTGAAGTTCTTAAACCAGAAACAATTAACTATAGAACACATAAACCAGAACGTGATGGTTTGTTTTGTGAGCGAATTTTTGGCCCTGTAAAGGATTACGAATGTGCTTGTGGAAAATACAAACGTATTCGTTACAAAGGAATTATTTGTGATCGATGTGGTGTTGAAGTAACCGAAAAGAAAGTTCGTAGAGATAGAGTTGGACATATCAACCTTGTAGTGCCGGTAGCACACATCTGGTATTTCCGTTCTTTACCAAACAAAATAGGTTACTTACTCGGATTACCATCGAAGCAATTAGACATGATCATCTATTATGAGCGTTATGTTGTAATTCAAGCTGGTACTGCTGTGAATGCTGAAGGTGAACCCGTTAAAAAAATGGACTTCCTTACAGAAGAAGAGTATTTAAATGTTCTTGAAACTCAACCTCAAGAAAATCAATACCTCGACGATACAGACCCAACTAAATTTATTGCTAAAATGGGTGCTGAGTGTTTAATCGATCTATTGTCAAGAATTGATCTTGATACTCTCTCTTTTGAATTGCGTAATAAAGCCAATACAGAGACGTCTAAACAACGTAAAACAGAAGCATTAAAACGTTTACAAGTTGTTGAATCTTTAAGAGAATCAAACCTAAAACGTGAGAACAAACCGGAGTGGATGATTATGAAAGCCATCCCAGTAATTCCACCCGAATTACGTCCGTTAGTTCCATTAGATGGAGGTCGTTTTGCAACCTCTGATTTAAATGATTTATACCGCCGTGTTATCATCCGTAATAACCGTCTAAAGCGTTTAGTTGAAATCAAAGCTCCTGAAGTCATCTTACGTAATGAAAAACGGATGCTTCAAGAATCTGTAGATTCACTGTTTGATAATACACGTAAGTCATCCGCAGTAAAAACAGACTCTAACCGTCCTTTAAAATCACTTTCAGATTCATTGAAAGGGAAACAAGGTCGTTTCCGACAAAATTTACTTGGTAAACGTGTGGATTATTCAGCACGTTCGGTCATTGTTGTTGGACCAGAATTAAAATTATTTGAATGTGGATTGCCAAAAAATATGGCTGCCGAATTATACAAGCCATTTGTCATTAGAAAACTAATTGAAAGAGGAATTGTAAAAACGGTAAAATCTGCTAAGAAAATTATAGATAAACGAGAGCCTGTAGTTTGGGATATACTTGAAAATGTTTTAAAAGGACATCCTGTATTACTAAACCGTGCGCCAACGTTACACCGATTAGGAATTCAAGCCTTTCAACCAAAATTGATTGAAGGAAAAGCAATCCAATTACACCCATTAGTATGTACGGCTTTTAATGCCGATTTTGATGGGGATCAAATGGCAGTGCATTTACCACTTGGACCAGAAGCAATATTAGAAGCCCAACTATTAATGTTAGCCTCTCATAATATATTGAATCCAGCCAATGGTGCTCCAGTAACGGTTCCTTCTCAGGATATGGTGTTGGGTCTTTATTACATGACGAAACTACGTAAATCGACTCCCGAAGTTAAGGTTTTAGGAGAAGGCTTAACGTTCTATTCTCCAGAAGAAGTCATCATCGCTTACAACGAAAAACGTGTTGATTTAAATGCGCAAATTCGTGTAAGAACGGTTGATTTCAATGAACAAGAAGAGTTAATAACTCAAATTATAGAAACCACAACAGGTCGTGTGCTTTTCAACGAAAAAGTACCGGCTGCTGCAGGGTATATCAATGAGGTTTTAACAAAAAAATCATTAAGAGATATTATCCACGGAATTTTGAAAGTAACTTCGGTTCCTGAAACGGCTGATTTCCTTGATGAAATTAAGTCATTAGGTTACAACTTTGCTTTTAAAGGTGGATTGTCATTTAGTTTAGGAGATATTATTATCCCACCAGAAAAACATACGATGATTGATACTGCTAACAAGCAAGTAGATGGTATTATGACTAACTATAATATGGGACTTATTACCAATAACGAACGGTACAACCAAGTTATTGATATCTGGACCTCTACTAATGCTGAATTAACAGAGCTATCCATGAAGCGTATTCGAGAAGACCAACAAGGGTTTAACTCGGTATATATGATGCTTGATTCTGGAGCAAGGGGATCGAAAGAGCAAATTCGTCAGTTAACTGGTATGCGTGGTTTGATGGCTAAGCCTAAAAAATCCAATGCAGGTGGTGGTGAAATTATTGAAAATCCAATTCTTTCTAACTTTAAGGAAGGGTTATCGATTCTTGAATACTTTATCTCTACGCACGGGGCTCGTAAAGGTCTTGCCGATACGGCATTAAAAACAGCAGATGCTGGTTACCTAACACGACGTTTGGTAGATGTTTCTCAAGATGTGATTGTCAATTCTGAGGATTGTGGCACATTGAGAGGTATTTCAGTGAAAGCGTTAAAGAAAAATGAAGAAATTGTTGAAACTTTAGAAGAACGAATTGTGGGTCGTACGTCGTTAAATGATGTTTATAACCCATTAACTGAAGAACTTCTAGTAGCTTCTGGCGATCACATTTCTGAAGTTGAAGCAAAAAAAATACAACAGTCTCCATTAGAAGCTGTTGATGTTCGTTCTCCATTAACATGTGAAGCTAAAACCGGAATTTGTGCGAAGTGTTATGGACGTAACCTAGCAACAGGTAAAATGGTTCAACGTGGGGAAGCAGTAGGAGTTGTGGCAGCACAGTCTATTGGTGAACCAGGAACTCAGTTAACATTGCGTACATTCCACGTTGGAGGTATTGCAGGTAACATTTCTGAAGAAAATAAATTAATCATCAAATTTGATGGAATTGCAGAAATCGAAGATCTTAAAACTGTTAAAGGTAAAGACAACGAGGGTAATGAAATTGATATTGTGATTTCAAGAACTTCTGAAATTAAATTAGTTGACAAGAAAACAGGAATTATTCTAAGTACAAACAACATCCCTTACGGATCGTCAATTTTTGTAAAAAATGGTGACAAAGTTAAAAAGGATACGGTCATTTGTCAGTGGGATCCATATAACGGAGTTATTATTTCAGAATTCTCTGGAAAAGTTCGTTATGAAAATATCGAACAAGGCGTTACATTCCAAGTTGAAATTGATGAACAAACAGGGTTCCAAGAAAAAGTTATTTCTGAATCTAGAAACAAAAAATTAATTCCAACCCTTTTAGTTGAAGATGCGAAAGGAAATCTTATAAGATCTTACAACT
The DNA here is from genome assembly GCA_029252265.1 of Flavobacteriaceae bacterium. Lineage (GTDB taxonomy): Bacteria > Bacteroidota > Bacteroidia > Flavobacteriales > Flavobacteriaceae > Hel1-33-131. The sequence goes on from JAQXBT010000029.1 coordinate 3,341, forward strand.
TACCATTAGGAGCCCATATTATGGTCGATGATGGTGAGAAAATTAGCTTAGGAAAAATCTTAGTTAAAATACCACGTAAGTCTGCCAAAGCAGGGGATATTACAGGAGGTTTACCTCGTGTAACAGAGCTTTTCGAAGCCCGTAACCCTTCTAATCCAGCGGTTGTAAGTGAAATTGATGGTGTGGTTTCTTTTGGAAAAATTAAAAGAGGTAACCGTGAAATCATCATAGAATCTAAATTAGGGGATATTAAAAAATACCTTGTCAAATTATCGAATCAAATCTTAGTACAAGAAAATGATTTTGTAAAAGCAGGGATGCCATTGTCAGATGGTTCAATTACGCCTAATGATATCTTAAACATTAAAGGTCCATCGGCTGTGCAACAATACTTAGTAAATGAAGTCCAAGAAGTTTACCGATTACAAGGGGTAAAAATCAACGACAAACATTTCGAAGTAGTCGTGAGACAAATGATGCGTAAAGTAAGAATCAAAGATTCTGGAGACACTATCTTCTTAGAAGATCAATTAGTTCACACGTCCGATTTCATTAAAGAAAACGATGAAATTTTTGGAAAGAAAGTGGTTGAAGCTGAAGGGGACTCTGCAAACTTTAAAGCAGGTCAGATTATTACGGCACGTGCTTTAAGAGATGAGAATTCTTTATTGAAACGTGAAGATAAAGCAGTTGTGGTTGCTAGAGATGCAAGTCCTGCAACAGCGACTCCAATATTACAAGGAATCACAAGAGCATCGTTACAAACTAAATCGTTCATTTCTGCGGCATCGTTCCAAGAAACTACGAAAGTTCTTAACGAAGCAGCCGTAAACGGTAAAATTGATACTTTAGAAGGCTTAAAAGAAAATGTAATTGTTGGTCATAGAATTCCAGCAGGAACAGGTCTTAGAGCGTACGAAAACATCATTGTTGGTTCTAATGAAGAATTTGACAAATTAATCGAAGCTAAAGAAGAATTAAACTTTAACTAAACAACATGAGCAATCCACAAGATCCATCAAAAAAGGGACAGATTAATATTGAGCTAGATGATAAGGTAGCTGAAGGCACCTATTCTAACTTAGCCATTATCAATCATTCCGTCTCTGAATTTGTTGTAGATTTTGTTAGTATCATGCCAGGTACGCCAAAAAGCAAAGTGAAGTCACGGATTATTCTGACACCACAACACGCTAAACGGCTTGCCAAAGCATTACATGAAAATGTAAAGCGGTTTGAAAAAGCTCATGGAGAAATTAAAGATTATGAGCAACCACCAGTCCCTCTCAATTTCGGGCCCACAGGTCAAGCTTAATTCTTATTAAATAAAAAAAATCCCACCGAAAAGTGGGATTTTTTTATGCACTATTAGTTTCTAAAACTCAGACGTCAAATGGAATTTTATGGAAGGGTATTTTTGTTCGGTCATTTGAAGTGAAAATATGGAGTCTGCAAAAAACACAAGTTGCCCTTGTTTGTCCGTTGCTAAAAAGCGTTGTTTCACCCGTTTAAATTCAATAAATTCCGGGTGGTTCAGGGTTTCGGGCTCAATCCAACAGGCCTTATGGACATTCAAATTTTCATAACTACATTTGGCACCATATTCATGCTCTAATCGGTATTGAATCACTTCATATTGCAAAGCACCAACGGTTCCAATGACTTTTCGACCGTTCAAATCTAAGGTGAAAAGCTGTGCAACACCTTCATCCATTAACTGATCAATTCCTTTAAATAATTGTTTTGATTTTAAAGGGTCTGCATTATTGATATATCTAAAATGCTCTGGAGAAAAACTAGGAACGCCTTTATAGTTTAAAACTTCACCTTCGGTAAGCGTATCTCCAATTTTGAAATTTCCAGTATCGTGTAAACCAACGATATCTCCTGGGTAGGAGATATCCACAATTTCTTTCTTTTCTGCGAAAAATGCATTTGGACTCGAGAATTTTAATTTTTTATTGTGTCGAACATGAAGGTAGGGCGTGTTCCGTTTAAATTCGCCAGAAACAATTTTGATAAATGCTAAGCGATCCCGATGGTTTGGATCCATATTGGCATGTATTTTAAATACAAAGCCCGTAAATTTAGCCTCATCTGGTTCTACCAGACGTTCTTCACTATGCTTTGGACGTGGCTTAGGGGCAATAGATACGAAACAATCTAACAATTCGCGAACTCCAAAATTATTTAATGCAGAACCAAAGAATACAGGTTGTAAATCGCCATTTAAATAACCCTCTTTATTAAATTCGGGATATATACCATCTACTAATTCTAGTTCTTCTCTGAGCGTATCCGCAGCCGTATCTCCAATAAGCGTATTTAGTGCAGGATCTGCTACATCCGAAATTTTAATGGTTTCCTCAATGTCTCGTTTACTATCTCCAGTAAATAAATTGATGTTCTTTTCCCAAATGTTATAAATTCCTTTAAAGTCATAGCCCATCCCAATTGGAAAACTTAATGGCACCACTTTTAGGTTTAGTTTTTGCTCGATTTCATCCAATAAATCAAAGGCATCTTTTCCTTCACGATCCATTTTATTTATGAATACAATGATTGGAATGTTGCGCATTCGACACACTTTTACGAGTTTTTCAGTTTGTTCTTCAACCCCTTTTGCAACATCAATAACAACAATCACACTGTCAACTGCGGTGAGTGTTCTAAAGGTGTCTTCTGCAAAATCCTTGTGTCCAGGCGTATCTAAAATATTAATTTTGATACCATTATATTCAAAGGCTAAGACCGAAGTTGCGACTGAAATTCCACGCTGACGTTCAATTTCCATGAAGTCACTTGTGGCTCCTTTTTTAATTTTATTGCTCTTAACGGCCCCCGCTTCTTGAATAGCGCCTCCAAAAAGAAGTAACTTTTCAGTTAGGGTTGTTTTACCGGCATCGGGGTGCGAGACAATTCCAAAAGTTCGGCGGCGTTCAATTTCACTTAAAAAAGACATAAAAAGATAATTTTGCCAAAGATACTATTATTCACTAAAGAAGTGGAGTTGTAAGTTGATGGATTAGCTATTTTTTTTAAAAATCACAATATCTTGATATTCTATTTTTTTATTTTTTTCGCCTTTCCAGAAACCATCAATAATTTTGACTAGAGTTAAATTTTCGGACTCAAGCATTTTTTTTAATTTATACTTATGAATGGCGATGTTAGCGGACTTCACCTTATCACTCATTAATTTATACCCTTCCTTTTTATTCGTAAAATCAAACCCTTTATTGCTAGGTAATAGGCTTTCTGAATCATCATCATACAGAAAAAATGTAGAAAATGCAATGCCGTTTGGTCTTAAAACTTTTTGGATTTCAGAAAAATAATTTTGTATTTCATCGATCTGCATGTGCGTAAAAACTGAAAATGAGAAAATTTTATCAAAGTAATTTTCTTTATAAGGGAACGTAAACTCGCTGGCCTTCAATTTAGACTTGTTGTACAAATCATTAAATAAAGAAATATATCGAAAATTAAAATTTGGATAATCTTTCTTAATTTTCGAATTACACCATTTAACTCCCAAAGGTACAACATCAAACCCTTCATATTTTGCGGACTTATTGAGGTAAGTAGTTAAGGCAATAGCGGTCCGACCAATACCACTTCCGATGTCCAAAATACGATCACTTGGTTTTAAATCAATTTCCGACTTTAGCAACTCTAATTGCTGTTCGCCTTGTTTGATATAATCCTTGTAACTTGCAGGGGATCCAGTGTATATATAACCTCTTGGTGGTACGTATTTATGGTAGTTTCCAGTAAGTCTATCATAAAAATCTATTGGTAAATAGTATATTTTTCTAATTAAAAATCGCTGGGCAGACGACATGGAATACCAAAAATTTCTTAGGGAACTGTTTTTTTTCATTAACTATTTTTTAGTACACTAAAGGTACTTTATTTTTTAATATTTTTAGATTTAGGATTCAAAATGTTTTTTAGGAAGAAATTAGTAATTTTTTAATATTTAGTTAATATTTTTGTCATATGATGGAAGAACAAGTCATTCTAGTTAATGAACAAGACGAACAACTAGGAACCATGCCCAAGATGGAGGCACATGAAAAAGCGGTATTACACCGGGCTTTTTCGGTTTTCATATTTAATGCTAAAAATGAATTGATGCTGCAACAACGAGCAGCACATAAATACCATTCGCCACTTTTGTGGACCAACACTTGTTGTTCGCACCAACGTATGGGAGAGTCTAATATTGAAGCGGGCACCCGCCGATTACAAGAAGAGATGGGCTTTGTGACTCCTCTGAAGGAAACGACTTCTTTCATTTACAAAGCACCGTTTGATAATGGACTTACCGAACACGAATTAGATCATATTATGGTCGGGTATTATGAAAACCCACCAATCATCAACCCTGAAGAAGTTGAAGCTTGGAAATGGATGCCTTTGGAAGTCGTAAAAGCGGATATAGAAATACATCCAACTTCATATACTGAATGGTTTAAAATCATATTTGAAAAATTTTATGAACATATAAATACGACCAATGAAAGTTACTGTAAGTAGAAAAGCGCATTTTAATTCCGCACACAGATTGTATCGCCCCGACTGGAGTTTTGAAAAAAACGATGCCATTTTCGGAAAATGTAACAACCCTAATTTTCATGGACATAATTATGACCTAACGGTGAGTGTAACCGGGGAAATCGATCCTGAAACTGGCTATGTTGTAGATGTAAAGATACTAAAGGATTTTATTAAATCTGAAATTGAAGATGCCTTCGATCACAAAAATCTAAATGTAGATGTTCCAGAATTTAAAAATTTAAATCCCACTGCTGAGAATATTGTCGTTGTAATTTTCAATAAATTAAAGGCGGTTCTCGAACCAAATTTAGAACTATCAGTCACACTTTACGAAACGCCACGGAATTTTGTAACGTACTCTGGGGACTAATTTTATGGAACCGCTATACCCTTTTAAATTTCAACCGATTCTTAAAGATAAAATTTGGGGCGGTCAAAAACTTCAACACATTTTAAACAAACCAACTTCATCCATACAAGCTGGTGAAAGTTGGGAAATTAGTGATGTTGAAGGCGATACTTCGATAGTTGCAAACGGTTTTTTAAAAGGAACGTCTCTCAAATCGCTTATAGAAACCTATACAGCAGAGTTGATTGGTCAAAAAAATTACCGTCAATTTGGAACAAAATTCCCCTTACTTATCAAATTTATTGATGCTAAATCTGATTTGTCAGTACAATTACATCCAAATGATGCCCTCGCAAAAGCACGCCACAATAGTTTTGGTAAAACCGAGATGTGGTATGTACTGCAAGCTGATCCTGGTTCAAATCTAATTGTTGGGTTTAATCAAAAGATGTCTAAAGATTTATATTTAAATCATCTTGAAGCTAAGACGCTTCCAAGTATATTAAACTTTGATGCCGTTCAGACTGGAGATACCTACTTCATTGAAGTAGGCCGTATTCATGCCATTGGAGCGGGTATCTTATTGGCCGAAATCCAGCAGACGAGCGATATTACCTATCGCGTTTATGATTGGGATCGTTTAGATGCAGATGGCAATGAGAGGGAATTGCACAATGATATTGCATTGGAAGCTTTTGATTTTCAGATGCTCGATAATTTTCGAGTGAACTATAATAGAGACTCATCCGGCTCCGAACGACTCGTTTCCTGTCCTTATTTCACCACCAATGTTATTAAATTAAAAGGGGCTGTGTCAAAAGAAAATCGCTATGACTCCTTTATGATTTATATGTGTACAGAAGGAAATGCAACTCTAGATGTCAATGGGTATTTAACAGAATTATCAATGGGAGAGACGGTTTTAATCCCTGCGTGTATTGAAACGTTTTCTATTTCTTCAAATCATGCTAAACTTTTAGAAGTTTATATTTAAAATTACGTAATTTTGCAAAAACAAAAATTATAAATTATGGCTAACGTTAAGAATTTAAAAAAAGATATTAATTACGTATTAGGAGATATAATCGAAGCAGTTTATATTTGGGAATATGCCAATACAGACAAGGATACCAAAAAAAGCGAAGCTATAATTGATGAAGCTATCGCAACGTTTGATGTATTAATTGAAAAAGTAAATGCTAAAGGAGTTGAAAATAAAAAAGCACATTTCAAGTCGATTGCTAAAGACCTTGAATCCAAAGGACAATCATTAATCGACAAGATTAATAAGCTCTAAATCACTTCGATTTTCTAGTTTTAATATAGGCCTCCAAAATAATTCCATATTTAGAATTGGCAATTTTTGGAGGCAATACTTTGTTTATGGTATCCAAGTATTTTATGTTGGCATCATAAATTTCTGATACGGCTACAAAAGGTGCAACCTCACTATCTTTATTATTAAGTGCGAAATTAATGGTGTATAAATAGCTGCGTTTAGTTAAGTTGTCTATTTTATTAAGCAGTTCGTCGGCGAGTTCAGTTTTTTTGTCCTTTTGCGCATTCAACTGTTGCTCAATCAATTCGAGCTTCTGATCTTTAAAACGTTTGATGTTTTTATTGTACGTTTCCAACAACTCTTGTTGAATTCCACCTTCTATTTGAGCATCATACTTGAAACGTTTCAAAGTCGTATTTATTTTGGTCAGCCCCTTGTCAGCAAAAAATGAAATTCGTTTGGCGTTCAGGTCTTTCGATAAACTTAAAAATAACATTTCAGCTTCTTCTAAGTCACATCCCAGCTCAAAATCAGTGGTGCTATTCATGACCAAAGAATCTAAGGTCACAAAACCTGAGTCAACCACTTTTTGAAGATAGAGCGTTCCTTTTTGAAGTCCTTTTATAGTTCCGCTAACAGACGTATTTTTAAGGGTTTGTGAGCAAGACATTATTAAGATCGTAAGGACAAAGTATAAACTAGTTTTCATGGTTGATTTTTAGACTCAAATATAATTATTTTTAAGCTGATGCCGCTGCTAATTCTAAAAGTATTGTGCAACCAATCGCAGCAATCGTTCCAATGGCATAGCCTAAAACAGCTAACAACACCCCAACAGTCGCTAATGATGGATGAAATGCAGCAGCGACAATGGGAGCAGAAGCAGCAGCTCCTACATTTGCTTGACTTCCAACCGCCAAAAAGAAATAGGGCGCTCTTATTAATTTTGCAACTACAATTAAAAGTACGGCGTGAATAGACATCCAAAGGACTCCAATGGCAATGAGTCCAGTATTGTCAAAGATTAAAGTTAAATCCATTTTCATTCCAATCGTTGCAACGAGGATGTAAATAAATACACTTCCAAATTTACTAGCTCCCGCCCCTTCATAATTTTTTGCCCTCGTAAATGAAAGACCAACCGCTACAAGCGTAGAAATACTGATCATCCAAAAGAAAGAAGATCCTAAAAATGTAAAAATATTTCTTGAGGTTTCAGATTCAATAGTAGCGACATAATCATTAAAAAATGGGGCAAGAAAATTAGAAGAGATGTGCGCAAAACTAACGGTCCCAAAGGCGATTCCTACCATAATCATAATATCGGTGAGTGTAGGCGTCCGCTTCACACTTTCTGTAAATTTGGACACCTTTTCTTTAAGTGTTTCAATCGCAGAGGTGTCTGCTTTAAGCCATTTATTAATTCGGTCCGATTTTCCAATCCCAATTAATAACAACGCCATCCAAATATTGGCAACAACGATATCTACAAATACCATCCCTCCAAATAACTTTTGATTATAGCCATAAATTTCAAGCATCGCAGTTTGATTGGCACCGCCACCAATCCAGCTCCCCGCTAAAGTTGAGAGGCCTCTCCAAACGGCATCTGGACCAATTCCACCAACTGTTTCAGGAGATACCAATGCAATTAGATAGATGGCAATAGGCCCGCCAATAATGATTCCAATGGTTCCAGTAAAAAACATAATTAATGCTTTCCAACCTAAATTAACAACGCCTTTTAAATCAATACTTAGAGTCATTAATACCAAAGCGGCGGGTAATAAATACCGACTTGCTACATAGTATAAACTACTGTTGTGTTGAGATAATTCGCCACTAGGACTGAGTGTTTCCCATTCTGGAGCAATCCATCCTAAAGTTGTAAATAACGCAGGAATCATATAGGCCATAAACAGTCCTGGAACGATTTTATAAAATTTATGCCAAAATCCAGACGGACGAGATTCTGTATAAAAAATTAATGCGATGGCTGACATAAGTATGCCAAAAACAATGGTGTCATCGGTGAATAAAGGCGTCGTGTCTATCATGGTTATTTTCTAATTTGATTCAAATATAAGTAAAATCGTTTTTGGCACGAATATTGGAAATTATATATGTGTATTGCCTAACGTTTGTTAGTAATATATTTTGGTTGGTTAGTAGTTAAAAGCATAATTTTATAATGATGCTTTTTTCTTTTCGATTAAATTAGAGCGTTATTTTAGGAGTCTAAATGTCAAATTGATTCGTTTTCCTATCGGTTTTTTAGTTTTCGAAATTTGGTGAAGCCATTGGTGTTGTGTTTCGCCTTTCATAACTAATAAACTCCCATTTTGTAAATTGAGTTTGTACTTATGTGTTTTTATTTTTTTGTGTTTTAAATGAAATAGGCGTTCAGCACCAAAACTTACCGAGGCAATTACAGGGTTTATTCCAAGTTCTTTTTCATCATCGGCATGCCAGCCATTGCTGTCTTGACCATCTCTGTATAAATTTAATAAACAGGAAGAAAAAGTCATTTTTGTGGTTTCTTCAATCGTTGTCTTTATAGAACTTAAAAGAGGGGTGAAGGGGTGTGGTGTCATCGAGATGTTTGAATAACGGTACGCTGTTTTGTTGTTTGCATAAAAAGCAGTCAATCGGGGTTGTTTGTAAATTTTCCCATACACTTTGATATCGTCTTCTTGCCAAGGCGTGTTTTGATATAATTCTTCTAAAAGTATATTTGCGTCTTCCAATCCGAAAAATTGCGGATAGTAATCAATTTCTGCGTCTTGTAATGGAAGCCTTATAATTTCGGGAGTATCAAATAGTGACATACTTATAGTTTGTTCGAAATTAGCTTAAGTTTTAATTGGACGCAAAATATTTAACAAAAAAAAGACTGCCTTTTCAGACAGTCTCTTTACTTTTTTAAAAACGCTTGAAAAAATAAATTATTTTATCATTTCGTAGCTACGATTAATAAAATTTGTTAAGGCCTCTCCCTTAAGAAGCCCCTGAGACAATTGTGCTAAATCTAAACTTTGAGTGATTAAGCGCTCTTGTTTTTTCTTGGTTTTTGTGTTTAAAATTTCACCAACCAGTTCCGAGTTAATGTTTACAATAAGGTTATACATTTCTGGCATATTTCCCATTCCAAACATACCGCCACCGCCGCCAGTTTGTTGCATCTCTTTCATTCGACGCATAAACTCGGGTTGTGTGATCATGAAGGGCGCAGAATTGCTATCCATAGTCTCTAGTTGTACCATGAATTTTTCTGAAGGCACCACTTCTTTTAAAATGGTTTCAAGGGTTGTTTTTTCTTCTTCACTAAGTTTAGAAATCGTTGCTTCATCTTTTTTAATCAAATTATCAACATGATCCGAATCAACTCGAACAAACGATGTGTTTTCTTTCTCGCTTTCTAATTTTTGGATTAAGTGAGATACAATCGGTGAATCTAATAATAAAACTTCGTAGCCTTTTGTTTTTGCTGCTTCAATATAACTGTGTTGCTCATCTTTATTAGAAGCATACAAAATCACTAATTTATCATCCTTTTCTGTTTGGTTGGCTTTAATTTTGTTGTAAAGCTCTTCATACGTATAATACGTCCCGTCCACAGAAGGGTACAAGGCAAATGCTTCAGATTTTTCAAAGAATTTATCTTCAGAAAGCATCCCGTACTCAATCACGATTTTGATATCATCCCATTTAGATTCAAAATCGTCTCTGTTTGAATTAAAAAGGGATTTCATTTTATCTGCCACTTTTTTAGTGATGTACGAAGCGATTTTTTTGACAGCACCATCCGCCTGAAGATACGAACGAGACACATTTAATGGAATGTCTGGAGAATCAATCACCCCACGAAGCATGGTTAAAAACTCAGGGACAATTCCTTCAACATTATCTGTTACAAACACTTGGTTTTGATACAATTGGATTTTATCCTTTTGCATGTTCATATCATTGCCCATTTTTGGGAAATATAAAATCCCTGTCAAATTGAAAGGATAATCTACATTTAAATGAATGTTAAATAGTGGCTCTTCAAACTGCATAGGATACAGTTCGCGGTAAAAACTTTTATAATCTTCATCTTTCAAATCGGCAGGAAGCTTTGTCCAAGCTGGTGACGGGTTGTTAATGATGTTGTCTACCGTGACTTTTCGTTGAGGCTCCGTAGTTTCTTTACCATCTTTATCAGTAGTAGTTTCAGGGACATGCGTCTCATCATTTTCTTCTTTGGTTCCAAATTTAATTGGAATCGGCATGAATTTATTGTATTTATTTAGAAGGGTTGTGATACGACCTTCTTCAAGGAATTCTGTAGAATCGTCAGCAATATGTAAAATAATTTCAGTCCCTCGTTCAGTTTTGTCCGACTCTTCAAGTGTGTATTGAGGGCTACCATCACAAGTCCAATGCGCTGCAGGTTCATCTTTAAAAGATTTTGTGATGATTTCAACTTTTTCAGCCACCATAAATGCCGAGTAAAAGCCTAATCCAAAATGACCAATAATCCCAGAGTCATCTAATTTGTCTTTATACTTATCTAAAAACTCTTCTGCTCCAGAAAAAGCAACTTCATTAATGTATTTTTGAACTTCCTCAGAAGTCATCCCTAAACCTTGATCAATAATATGAAGCTTTTTTCCTTCTTTATCGATTTTAATTTCAATTTTAGGCGTGCCATACTTTACACTGACTTCACCAATATTGGTGAGGTGCTTTAATTTTAGAGTTGCATCGGTTGCATTACTGACAAGCTCACGCAAAAATATTTCGTGATCGCTATAGAGGAATTTTTTAATCAGTGGAAAAATATTATCTACGGATACATTAATCGTTCCTTTTGACATAATTATGATTGTTTTTAAGTTATATTTGAAGTGTATAGTCAAAAAAAATACCAAATATCAAAAAGTGACAAACTGACATTTTAGTTTATATTTGTTTCACTTTTCACATAAACAAACAGCATGTATAACTCAAAAATCATAGGTTTAGGTCATTATGTGCCAGAAAACATTGTCACGAATGACGATTTGTCTAAAGTCATGGACACGACGGACGAATGGATTCAGGAACGCACTGGCATCAAAGAACGTCGATGGGTGAAACCAGGCGATGGACAATCAACCTTTACAATGGGTTTGGAAGCTGCCAAAAAGGCCATTTCAAACGCTGGGATCAACAAAGAAGACCTCGATCTTATTGTTTTTGCTACTTTAAGTCCAGATTTTTTTTTCCCAGGTCCTGGAGTTCAAATTCAAGAAGCTTTAGAAATTGATACTGTTGCCGCCTTAGATATTAGAGCGCAATGTTCTGGATTTGTATACTCGATTTCTGTAGCCGATCAGTTTATTAAAACAGGAATGTATAAAAATATTCTTGTGATTGGAAGTGAATTACAATCTCATGGAATTGATAAATCGACTCGAGGTCGCAGTATTTCAGTTATTTTTGGGGATGGCGCTGGTGCTGCTGTATTATCACGTGAAGAAAATATTTCAAAAGGGATTCTTTCCACTCATATACACTCTGAAGGAAAGCATGCTCTTGAGCTAGCAACCGAAGCACCAGGAATGGGCACCCGTTGGGTGACCGATATTATTAAAGATAACGATGCTGAAGATTTAAGTTACCGTCCTTATATGAACGGTCAATTTGTGTTTAAACATGCTGTCAAACGTTTTAGCGAGGTGATTGCTGAAGGGTTACAAAAAAATAATTTAGAGGTGTCTGATATTGATATGTTAATTCCTCATCAAGCTAATTTGAGGATTTCTCAATTCATTCAAAAACGATTTGCGCTTTCTGACGATCAGGTTTATAATAACATTCAAAAATACGGCAATACAACTGCTGCCTCCATTCCAATCGCCTTGTCCGAAGCGCACGAACAAGGAAAAATTAAAGAAGGTGATACCGTTGTTTTAGCTGCTTTTGGCAGTGGATTTACCTGGGGGTCTGTGATTATAAAATGGTAGTTTTTTGGGTTACAGAAATCCACCACCAGATTTTTCGTCATCTGTTCTGTTTTTACGCGACTTTGCACTGTATTTAGTACTTCCAAATCGATAGGTGAGACCCAAATAAATGGTATTGCTTTCCCAGTTAAACTCGCCTTCTTGCACATAAGGGCTTGTGCCATCAAACCTAAATTTCATGGTATTAAAAATGTCATTGTAGTTCAGGCTGATACTGCCTTTGCCTTCGTCAAAACTGAAGCGTGATCCGACATTCACAAAGTACATTGGTTTCACGTTAAACTGCAAATTTGAGTTTCGTCCTCTGTAAAAACCAAAGGCGGTGAGGTTAACTTTCTTACTAACTTTGAAACTGTTGTATAATCTAAAATTCCATGCGACATTGTCAACTGAATTTGTTTCTGTGATGATATCCTTAATAACGGCAGTTTCAATTGGGGCGTTTAGCCGCTCTGCGATCCCCATAAGTGTTTGAGAATACAAATCAAAACTACCGTTTAAACTCCACCATTTTTTTGGTTTTAAGCTAGTCGATAATTCAACTCCAAAAGCAGTTGAATCGTCGAAATTATCATGGGTTAAAATCAAACGACCCGAATTCACGTCGGAACGATCAATAAGTAAAGCTCGGTTAATTTCATTTGAAATTTGTCTGCAATAAGTTCCAAAAGTAATACTACCCCCTTTAATATTCCGGATGTAATTAAATTCAACCGAATTGGTAAATTGAGGTTGAAGATTGATGTTTCCATAGGAAGATACTAAGGGTGTACTCCATTCTTTAATAGGGTTTATTTGGCCAATCCCTGGACGGTCGATGCGTCTGCTATAATTAAGTTGAAAAGAATTTTTTTCAGAAGCTTCATACGTAATGTAAGCCGAAGGGTAGAGCTCGAAATAGTCATTTGAAAAACGATCTTCACTGATTTTATTTAACGGTTGACTTGCTTGAATCGCTAAGGCATTCACTTCTACATTTTCCAATCGCAATCCCAACTGATACGACCATTTGTCAATTTTTCGGTTATAATTTCCATAAAGTGCATAAATATCTCGTGTGTAATCAAAATTTGTATTTGGGGTTGGAATAAGTGCTCCTTCATCGTTAAAAGTATCCCCCGTAGATTCATATCCAATTAAAGAATTAAAGAGATTCGCTTGTACTCCAAGTTCTATTTTTGTGTGTTCGTCAATAGAATTCGCGTAGTCAAGATTGATCGTTGTTCGTTTCCGATCTGTTTTATTGAAGTCGATATAATCGGTGGTGCTGCCCACAGTGAATAAAAAGTCGGCAACACTCTTACTAGAGTAGGTGTTATGGTCAATTTCTAATTCTAGGTTATGCCCATCGTCATCAAAATCTATCTTATAATCAAAATTGTATTGGCTGGTCGAATCATCGCCATCATCAAGCCAAAATTGAGTCTGATTGAATGAAGCATCGTTGGCATATATAGCATTTGATTCCCCGTCATTTTTGGAATCTGATGTATTCTGATTTGTGAAAATGGACAATGTATGTTTGTCGTTAATGTAATAATCTACCCCAAATTTCAATAAATGAGATTTGCTGTCATCGTTAAATTTAAACAATTGTTTGGAGCTGTTTTCGGGTCGCTGGATGATGCCATTATTTTTATTTTTAGAAATATTATTACTGTAATTTGCAAAAACATTAAATTTCCCATTTCGGTAATTGGTGGTGAGGGCATTGTTTATTTTCGCTGTTTTTTCATAAGAAATACCCGTGCTAAAGTTCCCATTAAAACCCAGCATGGTATTTTTATGTAAGATGATATTAATCAATCCACTCATCCCTTCGGGGTTGTATTTTGCAGATGGGTTGGTAATCAATTCGATGGATTTTATGGCAGTAGACGGAATTTGTTTTAATAATTGAGCGGTTGGGATATTCGATAATTTTCCGTCGACCATAACTCGAACATTTGTATTTCCTCTCATGCTAATATCCCCTGTTTGTGTATCAACGCTTATTGAAGGGATGCCAACCATGAGCTCTGAAGCCGTCCCGCTGGCCGCTAAATCTTTTCCAATCGTAATCACTTTTCGGTCTACTTTTTGTTGAATACTTGACGTTTCAGCGATGACCGTGACTTCATCAAGAGTGGTGTTGTCTTCTTCTAAGGCAAGCGTTCCTAAATCAATCCTATTGGTGCTTTTATTAATCGTAATTTTGCGGTCTAACGTCTTATAACCAATATATTGAATGGAAACCGTAAAGGCACTTTCTTTAATATTCTTAATTTTAAAATAGCCCTCTTCATCTGTGATACCGCCGGTGATGATAGTTCCTGATGTGGATTTTAAAATAATATTGACATATGGAAGGGCTTGGTTGAGTTTTGAGTCGATCACGCGACCGCTGATTTCTCCACCATCTATGGGGTTGCTCGCGTAAAGCGCTGGATTTAAAAACACAAACAGAGTAAGTAATACTGCAATTTTTTTCATTTCTTTGGGTATAATTTAGGGGCTTTAGTTGGTTAGACGACCACAAAAGACTATTGTTACTATTTTTTTCAAATTAATTCATTTTTAACACAATGTCAGAAACTAAAACACTCGTTCTTGGGGCTTCATTAAATCCTGAAAGATATTCTAATATCGCGCTGCATAAATTGAACTCCAATACTATTGAAACCAAAGCATTTGGTTTAAAAAAAGGAACGGTTTGCGGAATCGAAATTGATACAGAGTTACAAACTTATAAAGACATTCATACGGTCACCTTATATTTAAATCCAAAAAGACAAGAAGCGTATTATGAGTATATCATCGGCCTAAAACCTGCGCGTGTGATCTTTAATCCCGGGACCGAAAATCCCGTATTTTATGAGCGGTTAAACCAGGCTTTTATCAGTTATGAAGTGGCATGTACCTTGGTCTTACTTTCGACGAATCAGTATTAATCCTAAAAAAGTTAAGAGCCCATTAAGGGGGAGGAGTTCGTAGCCGATGACATAGCCGCCTAAAAATCCTGAAGGTATTTTTCCAATTAAAAACACAATCGTCACTGAAGCGAGTGCAACCATCCAAACATACCGATCTTTGATCTTATAATTTGTAAAGATTCCAAAAGAAAAGAGTCCCAAAAGAGGCCCGTAGGTGTAACCCGCGACGGTTAATAAGCTGTCAATAACGTTGGAGTTTAGGATGTATTTAAAAGCGATGATGACCACCACTAAAAGTACACTCATTCCAATATGTGTTTTTTTACGAATTGATTTTTGCTCTTGTTCAGATTTATCTTTCAGATCCAAAATATCTACACAAAAAGAGGTCGTCAAGGATGTTAAAGCACTATCGGCACTACTGTAAGCAGCGGCAATCAATCCCAAAATAAAAGTAACACCTAGTGTAATTCCTAAACCACTGTTCAAAGCAATTTCTGGAAATAATAAATCTGTTTTAGGTTTGCCGTCTAGAAGTGGAATTGCGATATTATTTTTCTTGGCATAAATAAATAATAGCGCCCCAAGAAGCATAAATAAAAAGGTCACAAAAGTAAGTACAATGCTAAAGGATAGCATATTTTTCTGAGCGTCTTTTAGTGATTTGCAGGTTAGGTTTTTTTGCATCATGTCCTGATCCAATCCGGTCATACAAATGGTGATAAACAGACCGCCAAAAAAGGATTTAAGAAAGTAGTTTTTTTCTAGAATATTATCAGTATTAAAAATAGTGCTGTAGGATTTTAATTCATCAGAAGCCAGAAATTCTGTAAAACTCCAGCTCAAACTATCGGTGATAAAATAGATGGACAATACCACTGCCGTGATCATAAATAAGGTTTGAAGCGTATCCGTCCAAACAATGGTTTTAATGCCGCCTCTAAAGGTGTAAATCCAAATTAGTAAAATAGAAATGATGACCGTAATTTCGAAAGGGACATTCCACTCATTAAATACAAATTGTTGCAATACAATGGCGACTAAATACAATCGGAAGGCAGCGCCTAAAACTCGAGACACAAAAAAGAAAAAAGCCCCTGTTTTATGGCTTACAAACCCAAACCGTTGAAAAAGATACTCGTATATGGAGGTTAAATTTAATTTATAATACACAGGAAGCAGCACAAAAGCGACCACCACATAGCCCACCATATAACCCAATACCACTTGAAAATAACTAAACTGAGAGGCATCCACCCAGCCAGGAACCGATATAAAAGTAACCCCCGACAACGACGCGCCAATCATTCCAAAAGCCACCAGGTACCAGGGCGATTGTTTACCGGCTTTAAAAAAGTCCACATTGGAGTCGTTTTTCCCTGTCAAATATGAAATGAGAATTAATACTAGAAAATACCCTAAAAGGAGTGTAATAATTAAAAAAGAACTCATGTGCTGAAATAGTATTGGTTACCTTTACAATATTAACCAATTATAGCTTTATTATGAATAAATCAACCTTTATTTTAAGGGTTTTCTTATTGTCGTTTTTATCTATCGAAGCTCAAGACTATCTTGAGATGATGAACTCAAACCAATACACAGTTTTAGAAGTTCAAAATGCTGCCTAAGCCTATTTTGAAAACAGAGATACTGGTAGAGGAACTGGCTACAAAAGTTTTAAACGCTGGGAGTATGATGCGATTCGCATGCAAGATGACAATGGACTTTTAAAGTCACCTTCGTTTTATTATAAGGAGTTAGAACGGTACAATTCCTATCAAAACAATGCGGCGCAATTAGGACGAATGAATACGATCCCTAACTGGGAACAATTAGGGCCATCCTATTGGAATCAAACTTCGGGTTGGAATCCAGGGGTTGGACGAATTACCAGTATAGCCATTGATCCCAACGATGAAGATCATGTCATTATTGGATCTCCAGGAGGCGGTGTTTGGAAAACCACTAATGGTACTGCAACCTGGACTGCATTAACAGAGAATCTCTCCAATATTGAGGGAGATTACTAAAAAATTAATTGTAAACTAATTCCTATTTCAAAGGTTTATAGGTTTTTAAAATTATGACATAAGTTCGCATAATTTTATCTAAATTTGTGTCATGGAATTTTCATCAAAATTATTACAAAGTGCTGTGGACGAAGTTGCGCAATTGCCGGGTATCGGACGTCGGACTGCTTTGCGTCTCGTGTTGCATTTGATGCGTCAGCCTGAGTCGCAGACACTTCATTTGGCGGATGCCTTGCAAATGATGCGTCAGAACATTAACTTTTGTAAAAACTGCCACAATATTAGTGATTCAGAATTGTGTGAAATTTGCATCAATACCAACCGTCAACAAGATGTGGTGTGTGTGGTAGAAGACATTAGAGATGTGATGGCCATTGAAAGCACCGCATCATATAGAGGTGTTTATCATGTGCTAGGGGGTAAAATATCTCCCATGGATGGCGTCGGACCTCATGACTTAAAAATTAACAGCTTAATTGAAAAAATTCGCATAGGAAATACCAAAGAACTCATTTTTGCGTTGAGTTCTACGATGGAAGGCGATACGACTAATTTTTATATTTTTAAACAAATTCAAGATACCAATGTAAAAATTTCAACGATTGCTCGTGGAATTTCTGTCGGAGACGAATTAGAATATGCAGACGAAGTCACGCTTGGACGTAGCATCACCAATAGAATTCCATTTGAACTCTCTCTTAAATCCTAAATTATCTTGAAGCTATCAGTTGTCATTCTAAATTATAATGTGCGCTACTTTCTGGAACTTTGCTTGCAAAGTGTAGAAGCAGCTTTAGTCGATATTCCTTCAGAAATTATTGTGATAGACAATAATTCAAAGGATGACAGTTGCAAGATGGTAAAGGAACAATTCCCGTCAGTAGTTTTAATTCAGAACACATCAAACGTAGGGTTTTCAAAAGCCAATAATCAAGCAGTTAAAGTTGCCAAGGGTGCGTATGTTTGTATTCTAAACCCAGATACAGTGGTCGCGGAAGATACTTTTAAAACAATTCTCACCTTTGCAGATACACAAACAAACTTAGGAATTATTGGCTGTCGATTGATTGATGGTTCTGGGAAATTCCTTCCTGAGAGCAAACGAAATATTCCTGTAGTTAAAATTGCGATCAAAAAAATACTTGGAAATTCTCAACTGTATTATGCGACTCATGTTAAGGAACATGAGACCGCAAAAGTTGAGGTTTTAGTGGGGGCATTTATGTTACTCAAACGATCGTTATATAAGTCCTTAAATGGCTTCGACGAAGATTATTTTATGTACGGAGAGGACATCGATTTTTCTTATAAATCGCTTAATGAAGGCTATGATAATTATTATTTTGGAGGCACCACCGTTATTCATTACAAAGGCGAAAGTACACGAAGAAATGAAAAGTATCTCAAACGGTTTTATGGTGCCATGCAGATTTTTCATCAAAAACATTTTAAATCTAATTTCTTTTCTGATTTCTTAGTTTCCGTAGTAATCAAACTATTAGTTCGATTAAAACCGTTAAAACGACAACAACCAGAAATTAGATATAAGTCGGTATTAATTTCATCAAATCCAGAAGCTCAATTAGTTGAAAAATTAAATCCAACGCTGATCACTTCAATAGATGAAGTAAGCGCAAGTTCTGAATTTATTTTTGATGCATCAACGATGTCGTTTAAGACGATTATTGATCAGATGCAGGTTTCTAAACCCAGACAGTCTATTTATAAAATTCAACCCAGAAATTGCACCTATATCCTTGGGAGTAATTCAGCGGACAGTATCGGAGACGTAATACAATTCTGATATTTATAAGTTGTTTCATCTATTTTAGTTAATTTTGTAGTCTATATTAATTTACCTATTTGCATAAAACTATGGCAAAATTTGAACTTAAATTACCCAAAATGGGTGAGAGTGTAGCCGAAGCCACGCTGACAGCATGGCTCAAAGAAGTAGGCGATACCATTGAAGCTGACGAAGCAGTTTTAGAAATTGCAACAGACAAGGTCGATAGTGAAATACCGAGTGAAGTTGAAGGCATCTTAATTCAGAAATTATTTGAAGTGGATGCGATTATTGAAGTTGGACAAACGATTGCCATTATTGAGACAGAATCTAGTTTTGAGACTGTCAACGCGTCTATTCCAGACGTCATCCCATCTAAAGAACCAGTAGAAGCTGTGGAATTAGAATCCTCTATTGAAAAAGTTCAAGAGACCTTGACTTCGATAACCTCAAATGATGCACGTTTTTACTCGCCCTTAGTAAAAAATATTGCTAAAAAAGAAGGCATTTCACAATTAGAACTGGATGCTGTTAAAGGCTCTGGACAAGAAGGACGAGTGACCAAACAAGATATATTATCCTATTTGTCAAATAAAACTAATTCGCCACAACCGAAGTCACAGCCAGTCGCACAAGAGCAGCAAGTGGATACTAGTATCCTATCGCCACCTTCAATATCTGCCGTCACCCCAGTGGTTAGCCGTGGTGAAGATGAAATCATTGAAATGTCGCGGATGGGCAAGTTAGTTTCTAAGCATATGACGAATTCACTTCAAACGGCGGCACATGTGCAGTCTTTTATTGAAGTAGATGTGACTAAGATATGGAACTGGAGGCTAAAAATTAAAGATGGTTTTAAAGCACGAGAAGGGCAAAACATCACTTTTACCCCAATATTTATGGAAGCTGTGGCACATGCATTAACCTTACATCCAATGCTGAATGTGTCGGTTCAAGATGGAAAAATAATCAAACGAAAAAACATCAATATCGGAATGGCTGCGGCTTTAGAAGATGGCAATTTAATTGTCCCCGTCATCAAAAACGCAGATCAATTAAACCTTATTGGGATGACAAAAAGAGTCAATGATTTAGCGATACGTGCACGAAATAATCAATTAAAACCAGATGATATTCAAGATGGAACCTATACAGTGACCAATGTCGGCGGATTTGGAAGTATCATGGGAACGCCTATCATCAATCAACCACAAGTTGGAATTCTTGCGCTTGGAGCCATCAGAAAAGTCCCAGCAGTGATTGAAACTAGTGAAGGCGATTTTATTGGAATTAGACAAAAAATGTTTTTATCACATTCTTATGATCATCGAGTGGTCAATGGAGCGCTTGGCGGTCAGTTTATAAAAACTGTAAAAGAATACCTCGAAGCATGGGATGAAACTCGAACACTATAATTATGCAACTAAACCTAAACAAATCCATTTGTTTCTTTGATTTAGAAACCACCGGTATCAGTATTACCAAAGACCGAATTGTTGAAATTTCTATTTTAAAAGTAAACCCCGATGGTTCAGAAGAAAAGAAAACCTGGTTAGTAAATCCAGAAATGCCAATTCCGCCACAAGTCGTTGCAGTTCACGGTATCACCAATGAGAAAGTGGCCAATGCACCTACATTTAATACGCTTGCGAAAGAAGTTAATACGTGGATTAAAGACTCTGATTTAGGAGGCTTTAATTCTAACCGTTTTGACATTCCTTTATTGGCTGAAGAAATGCTAAGAGCAGGTATTGATTTTGATATGAAAAACAGGCAATCGGTTGATGTGCAAACGATTTTTCATAAAATGGAGCAACGCACTTTGACTGCAGCGTTTAAGTTTTACTGTGATAGAAGCCTCGAAGATGCGCATAGTGCGGAAGCCGATACCATGGCGACCTATGAAGTTTTAAAAGCACAACTAGATCGTTATGAAGATTTAGAAAACGATACAAAATTTTTAGCCGACTTTAGTTCTCGAAAAAAAATTGCAGACTTTGCTGGTTTTATTGCATATGATAAAGACGGAGATGAATGTTTTTCTTTTGGAAAACATAAAGGTAAAAAAGTGACGGAAATTCTTGAAAAAGAGCCTGGGTATTTTGGGTGGTTACTTTCAGCAGATTTCCCACTTTACACCAAAAAAGTATTAACAGCCATCAAATTACGGGCGTTTAATAATAAACTTCAATAATGAAGCTCATTTGTATTGGGCGTAATTATGCGCAACACATTTCAGAACTCAAAAATGAAAAGCCAAATGAACCGGTTATTTTTTTGAAACCTGATACTGCAATCCTTTTAAAAAAACAACCCTTTTTTATTCCCGATTTTTCTGATGAGGTGCATCACGAAGTCGAAGTCTTAGTGAAAATAAATCGCGTTGGAAAATACATCGATTCAAAATTTGCTCATAAATACTACGATCAAATTGGTTTAGGGATTGATTTTACGGCACGAGATCTTCAAAAGAAACTCAAAGAAAAAGGATTGCCTTGGGAAAAATCAAAAGCCTTTGACGGCTCGGCTGTCGTTGGTAAATGGATATCAAAATCCAATTTTGAGTCTCTTAATAATCTTCAATTTAGTCTACATAAAAATGATGAAGTAGTCCAGTCAGCGAGTACCAATGAGATGCTTTGGAATATTGACGATATCATTGCATACGTGTCTCAGTTTTTTACTTTAAAAATTGGAGATATTATTTTTACAGGAACCCCTTCTGGTGTGAGCCGGGTGCAACCGAATGATTCTTTAAAAGGATATATTGGCGAGGAAGAATTTTTTTCAATCAAAGTCAAATAACATATGAAAGCAGAAATAATTACGATTGGAGATGAAATTTTAATTGGTCAAATCGTGGACACTAATTCTGCGTTTATAGCTTCAGAATTGAATAAAATAGGCGTAACAGTGTATCAAATCACATCCGTTCAAGATGACAAAACTCATATTTTGAAGGCGTTTGAAGCAGCTGAAAAACAGGTTGATATTGTAATTATCACTGGCGGACTTGGTCCCACAAAAGATGATATTACCAAAACTACCTTAGCCCAGTATTTTGATGATACCTTGGTGTATGATGAAGCAGTCTTAAAAAACATCAAGTACTTGTGGAAGCATTTTGTGAAACAACCCTTGTTACAGGTCAATATCGATCAATCGTTGGTGCTTTCTAAAGCCACAGCCCTCATGAATAAATCGGGAAGTGCACCTGGAATGTGGCTCGAAAAAAATAATACTATTTTCATATCATTACCCGGAGTGCCTTATGAGATGAAAGGCTTGATGAATGATGAGGTTTTGCCTAGAATCTCTGAAAAATTTGACCGTCCATTTATACTACACAAAACACTTCTAACCTATGGGTTAGGGGAGAGTGTCATTGCCGATCGGATTAAGGATTGGGAAGCAGCCTTGCCAGAATCTATAAAACTTGCCTATTTACCAAATTTAGGTAGAGTTCGATTGCGGTTGTCCTCAACAGGTTTCGATAAAGCAGCAATCACTGCGGGGGTCGACGCACAAGTTTCGAGCTTATTACCCTTAATAAATGATGTGTTTGTAGGGTTTGAAGAGCAATCGTCTATTGAACAAATCATTGGCAATCAACTTTTCAAACACGGAAAAACGCTTGCGGTAGCCGAAAGTTGCACTGGCGGTAAAATTGCAGAAAATATAACAGCACATCCAGGAGCCTCTGCCTATTTTAAAGGAGGGGTAGTGGCGTACTCAACTGCTATTAAAATAAATGTTTTAAAAGTTGATTCTGAACTGATCGCTTCGAATTCCGTGGTCAGTATGGAAGTTGCTGAAGCGATGGCTCAAAATGTAAAAACCTTGTTTAATTCAGATTACGGAATCGCAACCACAGGAAATGCAGGGCCTTCGAAAGGGGATTCGGACGAAGAAATAGGGACCGTTTGCATCGCAATTGCAACACCAGACGGGGTTTTTTCACAGCAGTTTAACTTTGGAAAACAACGACTTAGGGTCGTTCAAAAAGCAGTGACGATGGCATTTACATTGTTTCAAAAAGAAATTTTCAAAAAATGCTAATATAAAGTTTGCGTACTTCTAAAGAATTCGTATTTTTGCACCTCGTTTTGAAACAACAAAACAATTAAAGTTAAGAAAAATGTCAAGAATTTGTGAACTTACAGGTAAAAGAGCAATGTTTGGAAACAACGTTTCTCATGCCTTGAATAGAACTAAACGTAGATTTAATGTCAATTTAATCAAAAAACGTTTTTACATCCCAGAAGAAGATAACTGGGTAACATTGAAGGTGTCTACTGCAGCCTTGAAAACTATCAATAAAATTGGTATTCATGCAGCAATCAAAGAAGCAAAGTCTAAAGGTTTTTTAAAATAAACCAACGTTAAAAGCATTTTAAAATGGCAAAAAAAGGAAATAGAGTTCAAGTAATATTAGAGTGCACTGAGCACAAGGATTCTGGAAAAGCAGGAACTTCTAGATATATTACCACTAAGAATAAGAAGAATACACCGGATCGTATGGAGATTAAGAAATTTAATCCTATCCTTAAGAAAATGACGGTTCATAAAGAAATTAAATAACTAGAAATTTTACGCAAGTAAAATTTCAAATGTAACACATTTGAATCATGGCAAAGAAATCAGTAGCATCCTTACAAACAGGATCAAAGCGTTTAACAAAAGCGATCAAAATGGTGAAGTCTCCAAAATCTGGTGCTTACATTTTTGTAGAATCTATTATGTCGCCTGAAAAGGTAAATGAGTTCTTAAGTAAGTAATTAAGAACCCTTTTTATCAAACATATTTAAAGCTGCTTTTTTATAAAGCGGCTTTTATTTTTTAGTTTACTCACTTTTAATGTTATTTTTGTAAATAGATACATAGTTGACTTATGAGTTTTTTTAAAAACATTTTTTCATCCGACAAAAAAGCTACGCTTGATAAGGGTTTAGAGAAATCTAAAACCACTTTTTTTGATAAGCTAAGCAAAGTCGTTGTTGGAAAATCCACAGTGGATGCAGATGTATTAGATAACTTAGAAGAGATCCTCGTTTCTAGCGATGTAGGAGTGAATACCACTTTAAAAATTATTGACCGAATTGAAGCTCGCGTCTCCAAAGATAAATATGTTGGAACCGATGCTTTAAATCTAATTCTAAGAGAAGAAATAGCCGGTTTATTATCAGAAACAAACTCTGGAGAAGAAACCAAGTTTTCGATCCCTTCAACACACAAACCCTACGTAATTATGGTGGTGGGAGTGAATGGTGCTGGTAAAACCACAACTATTGGAAAACTCGCTTACCAACTTAAAAAACAAGGCTTAAGCGTCGTTTTAGGTGCTGCCGACACGTTTAGAGCAGCTGCCATTGATCAGTTACAAGTTTGGGCGGACCGTGTTGGAGTTCCAATTATAAAACAATCGATGGGGAGTGATCCTGCTTCTGTAGCATTTGACACCTTGCAAAGTGCTGTGACTTCTAAAGCCGACGTTGTAATTATTGATACCGCAGGTCGTTTACACAATAAAGTTAATTTGATGAACGAATTAACCAAAGTGAAACGCGTTATGCAAAAAGTTGTAGACCACTCACCACATGAAGTGTTGTTGGTTCTCGATGGTTCTACCGGGCAAAATGCATTTGAACAAGCGAAACAATTTACCGCAGCGACCGAAGTAACAGCCTTAGCTATTACCAAATTAGATGGCACTGCCAAAGGCGGTGTAGTCATTGGAATTAGTGATGAATTTCAAATTCCGGTTAGATATATTGGCGTTGGCGAAGGATTAGAAGATCTTCAAGTTTTTAATAAATATGAATTTGTAGATTCATTTTTTAAATAAATCACAGTATTTAATACCACTAAATGAGAACCAAAACACTTAAAAAAAATAAAATTAACGTCATCACTTTAGGCTGTAGTAAAAACGTCTATGATAGCGAAGTGTTAATGGGGCAGCTCAAAGCCAGTGGGAAAGAGGTGGTTCATGAAGAAGAAGGTAATATAGTGGTGATTAACACCTGTGGCTTTATTAATAACGCCAAAGAAGAAAGTGTGAATACCATCTTAGATTATATGCAAAAGAAAGAAGATGGCGACGTTGATAAAGTCTTTGTAACTGGCTGTTTGAGCGAACGTTATAAACCAGATTTACAGAAAGAAATTTCCAATGTCGATCAGTATTTTGGGACAACCGAATTACCACAATTACTCAAAGCATTAGGCGCAGATTATAAGCATGAACTTATTGGTGAACGCCTAACGACCACGCCAAAAAATTATGCATATTTAAAAATTGCAGAAGGCTGTGATCGTCCGTGTAGTTTTTGTGCCATCCCTTTGATGCGAGGAAAACACAAGTCAACTCCTATTGAAAACTTAGTCATAGAAGCCGAAAAATTAGCAGCTAATGGTGTCATGGAATTGGTGTTGATTGCACAAGATTTAACATATTACGGATTAGATATTTATAAAAAACGAAACCTTGCCGAACTTTTAGAGGCTTTGGTGAAAGTAGAAGGTATTGAATGGATTCGTTTGCATTATGCATTTCCAACAGGTTTCCCAATGGATGTGTTGGAGGTGATGAAACGCGAACCCAAAATCTGTAATTATCTTGATATTCCGCTACAACATATTTCAGATAAAATCCTAAAAAGTATGCGTCGTGGGACTACTCAAGATAAAACAACTAAACTTCTTAAGCAATTTAGAGCAGCCGTCCCAGAGATGACCATCCGAACAACCTTAATAGTTGGCTACCCAGGGGAAACAGAAGAAGACTATCAAACCCTTAAAGCATGGGTGGAAGCCATGCGTTTTGAGCGATTAGGGTGTTTTACATATTCACATGAAGAAAACACACATGCGTTTAATTTAGAGGATGATGTTCCAGAAGACGTAAAATTAGCCCGAGCCAACGAAATCATGGAAATTCAATCTCAAATTTCATGGGAATTGAACCAAGCTAAAATTGGCGAAACCTTTAAAGTAGTCATTGATCGTAAAGAAGGCGAATACTTTGTAGGGCGCACAGAATTTGATTCTCCAGATGTGGATAATGAAGTGTTAATCGATGCATCTAAAACCTATTTAAAAACAGGCGAATTTGCGACGGTTAAAGTCACAGAAGCTGCCGATTTTGATCTGTATGCCGAAGTGGTTTAATGGATTAATCAAACCACTCTCAGTACAAAGCACTTCGAATTTCAATAGAAATAAAGTATCTTTACATCTATTAAGTAATCACTATGTCAACAGACTTTATTTCGTTCCGAGACACTGCCTATGTTTCTAAGCTGATCTGCGATTATGTAGAAAATCGCCCGGAATTACAGTCACTGTATCATCGGTTTCCAAATTTAGAAAATTTTAAAGCACAATGTGAAGCTAAAAAATCCGAATTCAAATCTGAAAAAAGATTGGTTTTAGCAGAAGCATTAACACAACAATATTCTGGTCTAACACCCTCTCAGTCGACCACGAAGGCGATTCAGTCTCTTACAAAAGAAAATACATTTACAGTGACTACAGGGCACCAATTAAACCTAATGGGAGGCCCTTTGTATTTTTTATATAAGATTATTTCGACCATCAATTTAGCGAAAGAATTAAAAGCAAACGTTCCTGAAAATAATTTTATTCCCATTTTTTGGATGGCCACAGAAGACCATGATTTTGAAGAAATTAATCATTTTAATTTTCAAAACAAACGGTTCCAATGGTCGCAAAATACGTCTGGAGCGGTAGGCGTTTTAGATACTTCTGAGTTGTCTCAATTTGTCACTGTTTTTTCCAATATTTTGGGAGATTCAGTTCATGCTCAAACACTCAAAGAGCTCGTTAAAAATGCGTATTTAAACCATTCAAACTTAGCAGATGCTACTCGCTATTTGGTTCATTCCTTATTTGGGGAGGATGGTTTGCTAATCCTCGATGGAAATGATACGGCTTTAAAACGATTATTTATTCCACAACTCACATCGGAGTTTACAAATCAACAAGCTTATAAGTCCGTTTCTCAAACCAATGAACAGTTAAAAGCGATTGATCCTGAATATAAAATTCAAGTGAATCCACGAGAACTAAATTTATTTTATCTCAAGGATAATATTCGCGAGCGTATCGTTAAAAAGGAATCACATTTTTCCGTTTTAAATACCGATATACAATGGAGTTTAATGGAATTATTAGCAGAAGTAATGTCAAATCCAGAACGTTTTTCTCCAAATGTGATCATGCGTCCATTGTATCAAGAAACTATTTTGCCAAATCTCTGTTATATTGGTGGTGGTGGTGAAGTATCGTATTGGCTTCAACTTAAATCCTATTTTGAAGCAGAACACATCACTTTTCCGATTTTATTACATCGAAACTCGGTGCTTTTAATTAGTGAAAAGCAGCACCAAAAATTAGATAAATTAAAGGTATCCATGTCTGAATTGTTTCAAAATAAACAAGCGCTGATTCAATCTCAAATCAAAAAAATATCATCTTTAGTTATGGATTTTTCAATTCAAAAATCACATCTAAAAAAACAATTTGAGGAACTTTATTTAATTGCCGATCAGACCGATAAGTCTTTTATAGGTACTGTCGCAGCTCAGGAAAAAAAACAACTCAAAGGTTTGGAAGCTTTAGAAAAGCGGCTTCTAAAAGCAGAGAAAAAATCGCATAAAGATTACATCAATCGTTTGGAAACGATCCACCTTGAGCTTTTTCCAAATGGCGGCTTGCAAGAGCGGTACACAAATTTTACAGAATTTTACCTTGAGCATGGCGAAGAATTTATAAAACACCTAAAATTAGAGCTTGCACCACTAAATCAGAAATTTCATGTGTTAACCCTTTAAAAAATTCAATATTTTGGGGCTCATTTTATTTATAAATATTACTTTTGACTATGCAACACGATAAGGTATTAATTCTCGATTTTGGATCTCAATATACTCAACTTATAGCTCGACGCGTAAGAGAGCTCAATGTATATTGTGAAATTCACCCCTTCAATAAAATTCCAACCAACTTAGACGAATTCAAAGCCGTTGTGCTTTCGGGCAGTCCACAATCGGTGCGAGGTGATGACGCCTTACATCCCGATTTATCAAACATTCGCGGACTCAAGCCCATGTTGGCAGTTTGTTATGGTGCTCAGTATTTAGCCCATTTTTCGGGTGGGATCGTCGCTCCATCAAATACAAGAGAATATGGACGTGCAAATTTATCTTACGTAAAAGAAAATGAAGCCTTTTTAAAAGGTGTGAGCGCAGGGAGTCAAGTTTGGATGAGTCATAGTGATACCATCAAAGAATTGCCAACGAACGGCGTTTTGTTAGCCAGTACACATGATGTGGAAAATGCTGCTTATAAAATTGAAGGTGAATCAACATATGCGATTCAATTTCATCCTGAAGTCTATCATTCTACAGACGGAAAAAAAATATTGCAAAATTTCTTAGTTACGATAGCTGGTCTTCAACAAGATTGGACTCCAGATTCTTTTGTGGATGAGACTGTGGCCGCTTTAAAAACTAAAATTCAAGAGGATAAAGTTGTTCTTGGATTGTCTGGTGGAGTTGATTCGACCGTCGCTGCTATTTTATTGCACAAAGCGATTGGAAAAAATCTCTATTGTATTTTTGTAAATAATGGATTATTAAGAAAAGATGAGTTTTCGAGTGTCTTAACGCAATACGAAGGTATGGGGCTCAATGTCAAAGGTGTGGATGCTTCGGCACGCTTTTTGGATGCGCTTGCAGGACTCGAAGACCCAGAATTGAAACGTAAAGCCATTGGACGTGTGTTTATCGAAGTTTTTGATGACGAAGCTCAAATGATAAAAGATGTGAAATGGTTAGCGCAAGGAACAATTTATCCTGATGTGATTGAAAGTGTTTCTGCAACTGGGGGCCCTAGTGCCACGATTAAGAGTCACCATAATGTTGGTGGCTTACCTGATTTTATGAAATTACAAGTTGTAGAGCCATTGAGAGCTTTGTTTAAAGACGAAGTAAGACGTGTTGGTGCTTCGATGGGAATTGATTCTAAATTGTTAGGGCGTCATCCTTTTCCTGGCCCGGGATTAGCCATTCGAATTTTAGGAGATATTACTCCTGAAAAAGTTCAGATTTTACAAGAAGTAGATGCTATTTTTATAAATGGATTACGGGAATGGGATTTATATGACAAAGTTTGGCAAGCCGGCGCAATGCTCTTGCCAGTCAATAGCGTAGGAGTTATGGGCGATGAGCGTACCTATGAAAAATGTGTGGCATTGAGAGCTGTTGAAAGTACGGATGGAATGACAGCCGACTGGGTCAATTTACCCTATGAATTTCTTCAGAAAACCTCCAATGATATTATCAATAAAGTAAAGGGTGTCAATAGAGTTGTATATGATATAAGTTCAAAACCTCCAGCAACGATTGAATGGGAATAACCCCTGAAATCCTTTTTAGGAGCTTAGTAATATAGAGTATGATAAAATTTTTAATTATTTCGGTGTTTTTTGTTTTTAGTGGTTTTGGCTTCGCTCAAAACCTAAAAACACATCGTGTAAAAGTAGGGGAGTCTATCGAAAGTATTGCAAGGGTCTATAAAATCATGCCTGCTGATATTTATGCCTTAAATCCAGATGCAAAATCTGATTTTTCTCAAAACATGGTTTTGATTATCCCTGAATCTGTTAATTCAGCAACCAATTCTTCATCTGAAATAAAAGAGCTAGTTTCTTATAAAGTATACAAAGTTAGACGAAAAGAAACCTTGTTTAGTATCGCTCAAAAATTTAATTTAACGGTTGAGGATATAAAAACGCACAATAAAAGGTTGTATTCAAAAAATTTACGGTCTGGTAATAAGATTTACATTCCGATATATAAAATGGTACCAAGTCCATCCTCGATAAACTCAATCCAAACATACACTGTTTTACCAAAAGAAGGTAAATGGCGAATTGCGTATAAGTTTGGGATTTCAGTTCCTGAGTTAGAAGCACTCAATCCAACTATTGGACCAAATCTCAAAGAAGGTCAACAACTAAACGTTCCTAATATTGCTGTTTCAGATGAAAAAATTGTAAAAGAGACTCAATTTGGCTATTACGAAGTAAAGGCAAAAGATGGTTTTTTTAGACTCGAAAAAAAATTAGGATTAACGCAAGCACGTTTAGAAGCCCTTAATCCTGAATTAGTTCAAAATGGATTAAAGTTAGGGATGGTTTTAAAAGTCCCAAAAGCAAGTGTTCAGTTTTTAACAACACAATCAGTTTCTGTCACTAAATTAACAGATCGTTTGGTCGATTTTTCTCCAAAAAAAATTGCTCTCCTACTGCCGTTCAAAACAAAAAGTATTGATTTTGATTCCCTTAAACTTGCAAAAAATCAACTAAAGAGGGATGGATATATTAATATTTCTACTGATTTTTATTCTGGAGTTGTGATGGCCATTGATTCTGCAAAACGCCTCGGAATTTCAACAAAACTTGATGTGTTTGACACCAATGCAAAAACCACCGATCTTAACACGATATTGAGACAAACGGATTTTTCTGAATACAACGCAATTCTTGGGCCTATTACACTTGCAAATTTAGAATTAACAACTAAGTCTGTTCAAAATAAAAGTGTGCCTGTAGTGTCCCCTTTTGTGAAAACTGAAAAAGCATATTCTAATTTGTTTCAAACCATTCCAGATGATAGATGGTTACAAAACAAAATGATTAACTATGTCAAAAATGATACGATTCCCCATGAAACGCTTATTATTTATGATTCTCAAAATTCTGATACCGCAGACCGATTAAAATTGGCATTTCCAACAGCTAAACTTTTAACTCCTAACAATGATCAAGACGGTAACGAACAATTCTATTTGATGTTAAAGGATGTTCAAGTTTTATTAAATGAAGGTAAAACAAATGTGTTTTTAGAAACTAATAATGAAGGCTTTGTCTCTAATGTTTCTAGTATGCTGAATGCGATGAATGGTGTTGTTGTCGTAACAGATGACCAAGGGGTTGAAACTAAAATTGAGCGTAATATAACGTTGATGACTACTTCTAAAAACAGAGCTTTTGACGGCGCAAATGTATCAAATTATGACTTGTCGAATTTGCATTTCCAATACCCCTCTGTTAATTTCAACTCTGATAATCTAGGTTTTTTTGGTCAACTTTACTTAAGCAAATTCGGAATTTTACCTAACAAATATGCCATTAGAGGTTTTGATTTAACAATGGATGTTCTGTTAAGGCTGTCTACCTACGGAACCTTATTAATGAATACACTAGATATTCAGACTGTTTATTTAGAAAATAAATTTCAATATATTCTCCAACCATTGGGTGGTTACAAAAATGAATCGGGCTACATCCTCAAACACGAAAATTTACATATTATTAAAGTTGTTGATTAGAGCTCAATTCGGGATTTTAATTTTTTAATTTGAGATATTGCATGTTTATTCTCCGTATCTATTTCTAACACCTTTTCATACATTTTAAGTGCTTTCTCGTCCTCACCGTTAAGTGCTAATGCTTCACCATAACTGTCATATACATTTGGAGTGTATTTAAATAAATAGGTATTGAGTTTAAAACAGACTAAGGCTTCTTTAATTCGATTACTACGATGTAGGACATAGCCTAATGTGTTTAGCTCCTTACTGTGGTTCGTCTTTTTTCTAAGTGTTTGGTAATGTGTGTTAAAGTTATTCTCGATGGATTCAATTGTCTCCGTATCAAATAATTTAAACAAATAATTAGCACCTTCATAATTTGGGGCAGAGGGAAAACCTAGCGCTATTTGAGCAACATCTGTTACTAAATCATTTTTTGGAAATTCTACAATACGTGCATATTCAACATCCTTAGATTTAAAAATAAACATTGGAACTCTGTGAACTTGTTGTCCTTTTTCTGTACCATCCGGGGATGTTTTATAACGAGCTTCATCATTGTAGAGAGCAATAAACCGAAGTCGACTTCTTTTAAGTCCAAGTTCATCCCATAACTTGACAAACCGAGGCACCCACTTCTTGCTATCGCCACACCAGGTACCTAAATAGATGTCTACCTTAGTGTTTTTAAGTTTAGATTTTATCTTTAAACGTTTTTCGGGGAGTTTAAATTCCGAATAGTTTTTATGGTACCAAACAGAATAAAGGCTATCGTGTTCTAAATAGGATACAGGAAATTCACCACATAAATGCGTATCGCCTTTGGCGTTTTTGTAAAAATTAATGTCTTGAGAATAGCTGTAAGTGAAATAGGTACATAGTACCAGAAATAGGGTTGATTTCATAAGGTTAAGAATTTGGGGGTTCTTATTTCAAATGTATAAAATTCTAGCGTTTAAACAACTAAATTGAATTGTTTTTCCATTTTATATTACAACCGATACTTGGTTTTTGATGACGAGTATTCGTATTTTTTTCAATTAAACATTGGATGGCATGCCTTAAATCGTTTCCATCGATTGATAGTCCGTTTCCAGGTCTTGAGTCATCTAGCTGCCCTCTGTAAGTTAATTTTAAATTGGCGTCAAAAAGGTAAAAATCTGGAGTACAAGCGGCGTCATATGCTTTTGCTACTAGTTGTGTTTCATCATATAAATAAGGAAAAGGATAATTCAATTTTTTGGCATGTGATTTCATAGCATCGGGGCCATCCTGTGGATATGCTTTTGCATCGTTACTTGAAATAGCGATCACACTAATTCCTTTAGTTTGAACCTCGTTAGCTAAAGCGACTAAGGCTTCATTTATATGAATAACAAACGGACAATGATTACAAATAAAGAGCACTAGAGTGCCTTTGGGTCCTTGTAAATTGTTTAATGTTTTCATGGAATTTGAAACAGAATTCCATAATTCAAATCTTGGTGCTTCAGTTCCTAATGGAAGCATATTTGAAGGAGTTAATGCCATTTATTAATGTTTATATTCAAATATATACAAAGATTTGAATTTTTCAGTTCGTGAATGACTTAAATTTCTATATCTTCATTGCCTGATTTATGACGATTGCTATGAGTGAAACAATTACATTTGAAGATTTTTCTAAAATTGACCTCAGAGTAGGGACGATCATTGAAGTGAGTGATTTCCCCAAAGCTCATAAACCAGCCTATATTCTCACCATAGACTTTGGGCTTCTGGGGATTAAAAAATCTTCTGCACAGATTACTGCTTTGTATTTAAAAAATGATTTATTGGGAAAGCAGATTGTAGCGAATGTTAATTTTAAAGAGAAACAAATCGCTAATATTAAAAGCCAATGTTTAGTTGTTGGCGCTGTAAAAGATGCGAAGGTAATTTTGTTGTCACCAGAAGAAAAGGTGCCCAACGGAACTCCAATAAGATAATTTTGAAATTATTAAACAGCTAGGATGTAACGGTTTGTTTGTGATTAAAATAAAGCATTATATATCATCAAAACTCACATCCGTAAAGCTATCTGCTGAATCATTTTTTTTGGAATCCTCTGATGGAAACTCTTCCTTAACATAGTCTTTTTGATGTCTGTCGCTAATGACTTCTTGTCCTTTTTCATTTACAATATAATCCGTCATTTCACTCAAAATCGCATTAAATTCTTTAAAATCTTCTTTGTACAAGTAAATTTTATGTTTCTTATAGTGAAATGATCCATCGTCATTTGTAAACTTTTTACTTTCGGTAACAGTCAAGTAGTAATCCCCTGCTTTAGTGGCTCTTACGTCAAAAAAATAAGTACGTCTGCCGGCTCTTAAAACTTTTGAATAGATTTCTTCTTGTTGTTCCATATTTATCGTGTCAATAATAATAAGCTATTAAATTAATAGCCTTTAATACAATCAAAAGTCTAAAAAAAAAGTTAATACACCAACTAATTTTCTGTTTTCTTTTCGAGAAATTGATGTTTTGTGAAATTCACAATCTAATTTGAAGTCTCTCTTAGCTGTTTTTGATAAAGCTCTTTGTAATAACCTTCAACATTAATAAGTTCGGAGTGCGTGCCTTGCTGGGTAATGATTCCATCATTTAAAACGATGATCGTATCGGCGTTTTTAGCGGATGAAATTCGGTGGCTCACAATGATCGTCGTTTTGTTTTTAGTGACTAATTCGATATTATTCAATATTTGTTCTTCAGTCTCTGTGTCAACAGCCGAAAGACAATCGTCTAAAAGAAGAATTTGAGGATTTTTGATAAATGCTCGTGCAATAGAAACACGTTGTTTCTGACCGCCAGAAAGTGTGATGCCTCGTTCGCCTAATATGGTGTTATAACCATTTTTAAAATTGACAATATTATCGTGTACCACTGCTTTTTTAGCAGCTTCAATTACAGTGTTTTCAGAAGCACTTCTGTCTCCAAACTTGATGTTATTTCTCAAACTATCTGAAAATAAAAATGGATCTTGAGGTACAAATCCGATACTGGTTCTCAAGTCGTTTAGATTTAGTTCTTCAATGTTTTTTCCATCGATTTTAATGGTTCCTTTATCAACATCATTTAGACGTCCAATAAGTTCTAAAATGGTCGATTTTCCAGAGCCTGTATTTCCAATAATAGCGAGTGTTTTTCCTTTTTCAACTCCAAATGAAATTCCTTTTAAGGCTTCAATGTTGGTGTCTTCATACCGAAAGTAAACGTCCTTAAAAATAATAGTTCCTTCAATGGGTGTCTTGTTTTGATTGGTATTGAAGATGCTTGGTGTTTGTTTTAAAAACTCATTGATTCGTTTTTGAGAAGCTTCAGCTTCTTGCACCAATGAGGTGACCCATCCGAGAGAGGCGACTGGCCAGGTTAGCATATTCACATAAATAATAAATTCGGCAATGGTTCCTAGATTTTCAATTTGTCCGACCATATATTGTTTGCCACCAATATAAATCACCAAAAGATTACTAGCGCCAATTAAAAGAAGCATTAATGGAAAAAATAACGCTTGAATTTTAGATAACTCTAAACGTTTTTTGCGTTGAGAGTTTGCTAAGTCCGAAAACGTCTGTTCGGTTTGAGCTTCTAAAGCATAGGCTTTGGTGATCCAAATTCCACTAAAAAACTCTTGTGTAGAAGAAGATAAAGTAGAAAGATGTGCTTGTACAATGGTACTTCTTTTATTAATAAGTTTGCTTAAATAATAGATTGATATTGATAAAAATGGGAGTGGTAATATGGTGTAAAGTGTGAGTGTAGTCGATTCTCGGTACATGTATAAAAGTGCAACAATAAAAAGTGTGAGCATGTTAATTGTATACATGACTGCTGGGCCAATATACATGCGAACTTTACTCACATCTTCACTAATTCGACTCATTAAATCCCCTGTACGATTGCGTTTGTAAAAAGAGATCGATAGTTTTTGATAATGATCGTAAATTTCATTCTTTAAGTCAAATTCGACATGTCGCGATACATTTATAATCGTTTGACGCATCAAAAAGGTAAAGATTCCAGTTGCCACTGCCGCTCCAAATATATATAAGATATACAATGCAATTTCTTGTTCGAAATCACCAATAGTTGTAGGGTCTGTTAATTGGTTCGATATGAGTGTGATCGATTTTCCAATGAGTTGAGGCGTAAATAATGCAAACACCTTAGATCCAATGGTAATAAGGATTCCCAAAATAATTCGATATCGATATTTTAAAAAATATTTATTTAAATACTTAAGCTCTTTCATTGAATCAAATATAGCCTTTCAAGGCGGCTTTTTTCTTAGGTTACAAAGATACTTGTTTTAAGCAAAAAAGACATGGCGTAAAAAAACATTTTTTTGGAATTTTAGAACCAAATTAATACTATTTTTGCCAAGCAATTTTAATTGTATAAACGTTAAACAAAACTGGTCAATTCATTTTGATTAAAAACAAATAAGTTCTTTACACCATGCTGAACAGACGCCATATTAGAACCAAAGTAATGCAAGTGATCTACGCTCTTAAAAGATCGAAAGAGATTAATGTAGCATCTGAAGAAAAATTTCTTCAATCGAGCATGGAAAACATGTACGATCTCTATTTGTTATTACTTTCATTGCTTGTTAAAGTGCATGAAAAAGCGAAAGATCAACAAGAAAAATCGCAACAAAAACACCTTTTAACTTCGGAGGATCTAAATCCTAATATGAAGTTTATTAAAAACGAATTATTGGTTCAGTTGTCTGATAGTTTGGTTCTAAAGAATACACTTGAAAAACACAAAATTACAAATTGGGAATTAGATAATGAATATGTCGAAGTCATATCTAGAGCTATTTTAGAGAGCAAAATATACACCACTTACATGGACTCTGAAGTGGCTTCGTATAAGAAAGATCGTCAGTTTGTAGTGGATCTTTTTAAAGAGGTAATTGCGCCCAACGAAAAATTATACAATTACTTAGAAGATCGAAATTTGACCTGGATCGATGATTTACCGGTTGTAAATACGGCATTGGTTAAACTTTTAAATAAATCTAAAGAAGGGAACTCTGAGAATTTCTTCACACCACACTTATTCAAAGACGATGATGACAGAGAGTTTGGGGTCGCTTTATTAAAAAACACCATTGAAAATCTTGAATCTTACACAGACGAAATTAGTCTAAAAACTCAGAATTGGGATAAAGATCGTATTGCTGATATTGATTTTGTATTGCTTCAAATGGCTATTTGTGAGTTTCAAGAATTCCCATCGATTCCTACTAAGGTGTCGATCAATGAATATATTGAGATTGCAAAAGAGTATTCGACTCCGAAAAGCAATGTGTTTATCAACGGCGTTTTAGATAAAATTGTTAAAGAGTACAACGAAAATAAAACCTTAAATAAGATAGGGCGTGGATTAATGTAAATTTTTATTACATTTATGCTCTGGTTTTCATTTGAAAATTAAACCGAAATTATTAACTATAAATTATCAATTCATGAAAAAATTAATTCTAACATTATCTGTTGCAGGACTTGTTTTCTTTACTTCTTGTAAAGAAAATGCTACAAAAAAAATAAACACCGAAAACGTAACGAAAGCGGCTGAAAGAGATGCTCAAGCTATTGTTTTTCCAACAGTATCATTTGATAAGACTGAGTACGACTTTGGTCAAATTGTGAACGGAACTCCCGTTGAAACTACATTTTCATATACCAATACTGGAAATTCTCCTTTAGTGGTCACAAATATTAAAAGTACTTGTGGATGTACCGTACCTCAAGGTTGGAGTAAAGAGCCTTTGATGCCTGGAGAATCAGGGCAATTTTCTGTAAATTTTAACGGAAAAGGAGCGAACAAAATCTCTAAAACAATCACATTGACTACGAACACGGAAAAAGGAAATGAGCAAGTAAAAATTTCTGCTTTTATCGTTCCAGATCCAAATGCACCGGCAAAGACTTCAGCTAAAACACCTGGTTTTGCACCCACTAAATAATATTAATAATTTATAATAATACGACACTATGGAAGGTCTAAGTCAGTTTACACCCTTTATTTTAATGGCTGTAATAGTCTATTTTTTTATGATTGCACCGCAAATGAAACGTGCCAAAAAAGAAAAGGCATTTTCAGCAGAGCTAAAAAAAGGCGCTAAAGTAATTACTAAAAGTGGAATGTATGGTAAGATTGCCGAACTGAATGACAAAGACAATTCGTGCGTCATTGAAACTCTTGCTGGTAAAATTAAATTTGATCGTTCCTCAATTTCAATGGAAATGAGCCAAAAACTCAGTTCTGTTGCTACTAAGAAATAAGATTTCAAATACACTTAAAAAAAGACCGCTATTTTAGCGGTCTTTTTTTATAAATATTTTTTTTGAGTCAGCTCTGTAATTTTGCAAATCACTTCAGTTGCACTCAAAATACTTTCTAAGGGTACATATTCATAACGGCCGTGAAAATTATGCCCACCCGCAAATATATTTGGGCATGGCAACCCCATAAAACTTAATTGCGAGCCGTCAGTACCACCTCGAATGGGCTTGATAAGCGGGGTAATGTTCAGCGCTTTCATTGCTTCCTCTGCAATATCAACAATGTGCATCACTGGGACGACCATTTCTTTCATATTGTAGTATTGATCATTGATTTCAATTTCAAAAATAGAGCTTCCAAATTCTGAATTCAATGTGTCAACCAAATCAATAAGATATTGTTTTCGCGTTTCAAACTTTTTACGATCGTGATCTCTCACAATGTAGTGTAATAGGGTGTCTTCAACGTTGCCTTCCATACGTAGTAAATGATAGAACCCTTCATAGCCTTCGGTTTGTTCAGGAGTTTCATTTTTTGGAAGTGCTTCAATAAACTTAGTAGCATAATACATCGAATTAATCATTTTCCCTTTGGCATATCCAGGATGTACAATTTTACCTTTTATTTTAATTTTTGCACCTGCTGCATTGAAATTCTCATATTCTAATTCTCCAATTTGACTGCCGTCCATGGTATATGCCCAGTCGGCTCCAAATTTTTTGACATCAAATTTATGCGCACCGCGACCAATTTCTTCGTCTGGTGTGAACCCTACTTTAATTGTACCGTGCTCTATTTCAGGGTGTTGAATTAGATATTCCATGGCACTCATAATTTCACAAACTCCAGCCTTGTCATCAGCGCCTAAAAGGGTTGTACCATCGGTTGTAATTAAGGTTTTTCCTTTGTATAATAATAAATCTTCAAAATAATCAGGGGATAAAATAATGTTCTCGTCCTTATTTAATACGATATCTGATCCATCATAGTTTTCAATAATTTGTGGATTGACATGAGCAGCTGTAAAATCTGGAGAGGTGTCAAAATGTGACACAAATCCTATCGTTGGAACTTGGTGCGACACATTGGAGGGGAGTGTAGCCATGATATAGGCATTCTTATCAATAGAAACTTCTTGCATTCCAATGGATTTAAGTTCTTCAGTAAGCTTGTTCGCTAAGTCCCATTGTTTTTCAGTACTTGGAGTTGATGTAGAATTGGGATCGCTTTCTGTGTCTATTTTCACGTAGCTAATAAATCGATTTAGAATGTGTTTTTTATCTAACATTTAGTTTTGTCTTTCCCCAAAAATAATTAACCCCATCTAAAGTGCCAAGAGTTCTTATTGGTTTCTTTTTTTGTATTTCTATTTAATGTATTTTTGTCCTCAAAATACGCTTCATGTACAAATCGATCATTCGCCCAATCCTTTTTAAGTTTGATCCAGAGGTCGTTCATTATTTTACGTTTGATCTAATCAAACTATTATCAAAAATACCATTTGTCCCTTTTCTAATCAAACAACTTTTTCAGTTCAACCATCCTGCACTGGAACGTGAATTATTTGGGCTTCATTTTAAAAACCCAGTTGGCCTTGCGGCGGGGTTTGATAAAAATGCAGTGCTTTATAATGAACTTGCTAATTTTGGATTCGGATTTATTGAAATTGGGACAGTCACTCCAAAACCTCAGGAAGGCAATCCCAAAAAACGATTGTTCAGACTTGAAGATGATAACGGGATTATCAACCGAATGGGGTTCAATAATGCGGGACTTGACGCAGCAATTGATCAATTAAAGAAAAATAAAAAACAACTTATAATAGGTGGTAATATTGGGAAAAATACCCAAACGCCTGTTGAAGGTTATACAGCGGATTATCTAGAATGTTTTAAGGCCTTACATCCGTATGTTGATTATTTTGTTTTAAATGTAAGTTGTCCTAATGTTGGGAGTCATGCCAAATTAAACGATAAGGATTATTTAGAGGAATTGATAAAAGCGGTCCAAACATTAAACGCCACTTTCAAGGTTTCAAAGCCAATTTTATTAAAAATTGCTCCGGATTTAAACGAGGCTCAATTAGATGAAATAATCGAACTCGTTCGGGTGACCAAAATTGAAGGGATTATCGCCTCAAACACCTCTGTTTCAAGAACACATCTAAAAACACCTCAAACAAGCTTAGAAGCCATTGGAAATGGGGGCGTCAGCGGACAACCTATTAAAGATAAAAGTACGCAAGTCATAAAGTATTTGTCCGAAAAAAGTCAAAAAGCATTTCCAATAATTGGAGTTGGAGGAATCCATTCCGAACAAGACGCTTTAGATAAGATCGTTGCTGGGGCTGATTTGGTACAAATTTATACCGGTTTTATTTATGAAGGTCCTGCGCTTATAAAACGTATTAATAAAGCGATTTTAAAGGCTTCACTTAAGCATTAATTAGTTTGAATTTCGAGATCTTAATTTCATTTATAATCGCTACAGCCACTTTGGCAATCGCTCCTGGTCCTGATGCTATGTTTGTGCTTATTCAGACAATAACTTATGGCAAAAAACAAGGCATAGCAGTTGTATGTGGGCTGATATCTGGATGTTTAATTCATACGACTTTGGTTGCGTTTGGTCTTTCGTCATTTATAAAATCTAATGCAGAACTGCTATTGGTTCTAAAGTTATTTGGAGTGGGATATATGCTCTATTTAGCATATGGAGCCTTCAAATCGACAAAAGTTTTAAATACAAATAAACAGGCTGTTAAATGTAAATCGTTATGGATGTTATTTAAACAAGGGTTTATTATGAACGTAATCAATCCAAAAGTTTCCATATTTTTCATGGCCTTTTTCCCAGCATTTTTATATAGCCAAACACAGTCCTTAGTACTTCAATTTTACACCCTTGGGTTTTTATTTATGTTGACATCCTTCTTAATCTTTTCGATACTTGTCTTTTTTTCTAGCTCGGTTTCATCCATTATAAAAACGAACACCAAATTTGAATTTGTTATTAAATGGGCTCAAATTTTAATGTTTCTAGGGATTGCATTTTTTATTTTATTCATAAATTAAATTATCCTATGGAAAAAATTAAACTTATTTGGGACTTTAGAGGGCCCGCTTGCGGTCGTACCGCAGCACATTTTGAGACCCATTTGATAGAATTTTTTAATTCAGAAAAACTAGAACTAATTCTCTCTGGAATTGAAGTCGTCAATGAGTTTCACCACTATACGTATGCTGTGATTGATAAAAATAATTTAGGGGTTATCAAGTCCTCTCTTAAGCCAAACAGGGGACAGCTTTTTGAGACTTCAAAATGATCCTATAAACTTCAAAATGGTTATATTTGATATATAACCAATTATAAGTCTCTGTAATGAAGTCAAAACTTTTTAGTATTCTCGCCTTAGTATTTATTTTTTTAATCTCAACAAGTGTTAATCAAACACACGATGTTCAAGAATTTCAAGCTAAAGCTTATTATTTTTCAAAATCTAAAATGGATTTAGGAAAGTGGGGCGCTCGTCTTAGTGAGGCTCAAAAAAAAGAAGTAGAAGCCCGTATGAAAAACAGACTCGAAAAAAGTTATGTCTTATCGTTTAATAAAGAAGAATCTGTTTTTAATGAGGAAGATCAGTTAGATGCCATTTCTGGAGCGACGGATTCTTGGGGTAAAAATTTCGCACCTGGTAGACAGTATAAAAATGTTAAAACAAATACGCAACTTCAAGAGCAGGAGTTTTATGGAAAGAAATTTTTGATTAATGATGCGTTACAACCGATTGAGTGGCGTTTAGAATCCGAAACGAAACAAATCGGAAACTATTCTTGTTTTAAAGCGACTGCCTCAATTCCTACGAATGACTTAACATGGTATTCCTTTTCTTGGGACAAATTGAGAAATACGAACGATTCGGACTCTACACAGGTAAAGGAAATTAAATTAACCGAGGTAGAAGCTTGGTATGCACCTCAAATTCCAGTACGTCACGGACCTCTTGAGTACTGGGGACTTCCAGGATTGATTTTAGAAGTCAGTGCCGATAATACGACCATGCTCTGCTCAAAACTAGTTCTTAATCCTGAGGAGGTTATCGAGATTATTGCTCCCTCTAAAGGTAAAGAAGTTTCTAAAAACGAATACCAAGTAATCATCACTGAAAAAATGAAAGAATTTCGAAACAATCGAATGAGACAACGCTAATTTTTATATAGTAACACTTATCGCAAAGTTTAGTTTTTCTCTTGAGTTTATTGAAGTTTTGTAGTTGTTTTAGTCGTCATCCAAAATAGGATAATACAATTATATACTAAATTTTATCAAAACGTATGGAGCTTGCTTTATACATTTTTTTCATTAAATCGAAATTTATTTAAATTATTAATAGCAAATAAAGACTAGTTTTTAGAATATCGAAAAACTTAAGATGTTTTTGAGTCTTACTTATGCTTCATTTTAATTAATATTTATATTTACCCTTTATTTATGTAACGATACAGTTGTTTATCGTTAACGAAATTTATAATGGACATACAAAATTTTAAAATATATATTACTCCACCGGCTAACTCTTTTAGCCCTGTAGTTGCACGTCCCCGTATTACTCGCCGTCGCCCTTAGGGTGTTTCTTTAGTTTCTGAACTTAGGTGTGTCCGGTTCCTCTTTCAAACTTTTATTCAACTTTTTTATTAATTATTTTAAATCTTAAATAATGGAAATCATTATTGCAGATAAATCTCATACGATTTTTTCCCAAACAATTTGTAAAGCCATTGAAGAGGCTGCACAAGTAAGAGGGACTGGGATTGCCAAGCGTTCTCCCGAGTACATCATTTCTAAAATGGAAACCAACAATGCTGTGATCGCTTTAGAGGGCGGTACTTTTGCAGGCTTTTGCTATATAGAAACTTGGAGTCACGATAAATTTGTGGCCAATTCAGGACTTATTGTGCATCCCGATTTTAGAAATCAAGGCTTAGCAAAAAAAATTAAACAGGTTGTTTTTGAGCACTCGAGAACCAAATACCCAACCGCTAAAATATTTAGTATTACTACCGGACTAGCGGTGATGAAACTCAACTCTGCACTTGGCTACAAACCAGTTACTTTTTCGGAACTCACCGACGAACCTTCTTTTTGGAAAGGCTGTCAAACATGCAAGAATTATGATGTGCTTCAGCGCACGTCTCAAAGCATGTGTTTGTGTACAGGGATGTTATATGATCCCAATTCCAAACCAGATAAAAATTCTGAAAAAGTAAAAGAAAAATCCTTTCTAAGACTAAAAAGTATCAAGCAAAGCTTGTTTCTTAAAAAACATAAAAAATGAAAAATTTAAAAAAATTAGTAATTGCCTATAGTGGTGGTTTAGATACGTCTTATTGCGCAGTATCGTTGTCAAAAGCAGGCTATGAGGTCCATGCCGTGAGTGTCAACACCGGAGGGTTTTCTAAAAACGACATCCAAACGATCGAAAAAAACGCCTATAAAATGGGGGTGTCTACATACAAAAATATAGAAGCTGTCACTACTTTTTATCAAAAAGTAGTCAAATATCTTATATACGGAAATGTATTAAAAAATAATACCTATCCATTATCCGTAAGCGCTGAACGAATTGTGCAAGCCATTGAGATTATCGAGTATGCGAAGTCAATTAATGCCCAATACATTGCACATGGTAGTACGGGTGCAGGAAATGATCAAGTACGTTTTGATATGATTTTTCAAACACTTGCGCCAGGAATTGAAATTGTGACGCCTATAAGGGATCAAAAACTAACTAGGCAAGAAGAAATTTCTTACTTAAAATCTAATGGTATCGATTTGGATTGGGAAAAAGCAAAGTATTCAATTAATAAAGGTCTGTGGGGCACGAGTGTTGGAGGCGATGAAACGCTCACCTCTGATTTAGCTCTGCCTGAGTCGGCCTATCCATCTCAATTAGAATCCGATGCGCCTCAAACGGTAACACTTACATTTACCAAAGGCGAGTTCACCGCATTAAATGGCGTTGAAAACGCTGCTGAAGTCAATATTCAACAGCTAAACGAAGTGGCCTCTAAGTATGCAATTGGTAGAGATATTCATGTTGGCGATACCATTGTTGGGATTAAAGGTCGTGTTGGTTTTGAGGC
Organism: Flavobacteriaceae bacterium; assembly: GCA_029252265.1. Taxonomy (GTDB): domain Bacteria; phylum Bacteroidota; class Bacteroidia; order Flavobacteriales; family Flavobacteriaceae; genus Hel1-33-131. Next base: position 47,116 of record JAQXBT010000029.1, read on the forward strand.
TGCGGCGGCACTCATTATTGTGAAAGCCCACCATCTGTTAGAAAAACATACCCTCACCAAATGGCAACTTCAACATAAAGACTATTTATCAAATTTTTACGGGATGCATCTGCATGAAGGTCAGTATTTAGATCCCGTGATGCGCGATATGGAAGCTTTTTTAACTTCCAGTCAAAACAGTGTGTCGGGTGAAGTAGAAGTAGTGTTGAAGCCCTATCACTTTTCAATCAACGGAATTAAATCACCGCATGATTTAATGAATGCCAAGTTTGGAAGTTATGGCGAAGTTAATACCGGTTGGACCGCCGAGGAAGCCAAAGGCTTCATCAAAATTAACGGCAATCAAAACAAAATACATCAACAAGTAAATTCGGAATTATGATACAAGTAGGAATAATAGGAGGTGCAGGATATACCGCTGGTGAATTGATTCGATTGTTACTCGTACATCCTAAAGCTGAAATCAATTTTGTGTATAGCACTTCGAGTGCTGGCAAAAAATTAAGTGCCATCCATCAAGATTTGGTTGGCAACACCGATCACTGTTTTACCGATGTAATTAATACCAAAGTGGATGTTTTGTTTCTTTGTTTAGGACATGGAAATTCTAAAGTATTTTTAGAACAACATTCCTTTTCAAGCACGACTAAAATCATTGATTTATCTAATGATTTCCGACTGACACAAGACTCAGTATTTCAAAACAAAGCGTTTGTATATGGATTGCCAGAATTAAATAAAACAGCGATTCAATCGGCAAAATACATAGCAAATCCAGGTTGTTTTGCAACGGCCATTCAATTGGCAATTTTACCTTTGGCAGCCAATGACTTAGTGCAAGATGCAATTCATGTCAATGCTGTGACCGGTGCCACTGGGGCAGGGACCGCATTGTCACCAACCACCCATTTTACATGGCGAGTGGATAATTTTTCTCATTACAAAGCATTCAACCATCAACATTTAGGAGAAATCCATCAATCGGTCGATGGACTTCAAACAGATTTAAAAAGTGTTATTCACTTTATTCCCAACCGTGGCAATTTTTCAAGAGGAATTTTCGCCACTCTTTATACTAAATATGACGGCACATTAGAGACCGCAAAAGCGCTTTTTAAAACCTATTATAATGACGCACAATTCACCATTGTTTCCGATGAGGTCATACATTTAAAGCAAGTAGTAAACACCAATAAATGCTTACTTCACTTGGAAGTGCATGACGGGAAACTACTCATAACAAGTGCCATCGACAATTTACTCAAAGGCGCCTCAGGCCAAGCCGTTCATAATATGAATTTAATGTTTGGACTCGAAGCGCATTTGGGATTACAACTAAAAGCTAATTATTTTTAAAATTGACTACTTATGAAAATAGCAATCATTGGAACCGGAAATTTAGGAGGCTCAATCGCAAAAGGCCTTATTACAAATAATGCAATTACTACGTTATATCTCACTCGACGAAATGTAAAAGATTTAGCAGATTTTGAAGGGTATCAAAATGTGTTTCTAACATCTGATAACAAAGAAGCAATTCAAAAATCGGACATCATTATTTTGGCAGTCCAACCCGCTCATTTAGAAATTATATTGACGGAGATCCAACCATTTTTAACAGAAAAGCATGTGTTGATATCGACCATTACTGGTTTTTCTATTTCGAGAATTGAAAGTTTGGTTGGAACCAATCAGTTTGTCATTCGTGCGATGCCAAATACCGCCATCGCAGTCGGTAAATCCATGACCTGTTTGTGTAGCAATGACGTTGGTAAACAGCGTTTAGGAATTGCAGAAGCCATTTTTAATCGCTTAGGAACCACCATTACAATTCCAGAACAACAAATGCAAGCCGCAACGGTCGTTTGTGCAAGTGGTATTGCTTTTTGGATGCGTCTAATTCGTGCCACAACCCAAGCCGCTATTCAACTGGGGTTTGATGCTGCTGAAGCTCAAAATTTAGCAATGTTTACCTGCGAAGGTGCAGCGAATTTGCTTATTACGTCTGGCAATCACCCAGAACAAGAAATTGACCGAGTGACCACCCCAAACGGGTGTACCATAGAAGGACTTAATGAGATGGAACACAAAGGATTAAGTTCGTCACTTATCCAAGGAATGGTCGCTTCTTTTGAGAAAATTAACAGTATAAAAGCCCACTAATTATGAGTTTATTTGATGTTTATCCACTCTTCGATGTAACGCCGGTAAGAGCCAAAGATGTTTATGTTTATGATGACAAAGGCACTCAGTATTTGGACCTTTATGGAGGTCACGCCGTGATTTCAATAGGGCATTCCCATCCTGTGTATGTCAATGCATTGACGAATCAACTTCAGAAAATTGGGTTTTATAGTAATGCGGTTCAGAATCCACTTCAAACAAAATTAGCCGATCGGATTGAACAAGTTTCGGGTTGTAAAGACTATACTTTGTTTATGTGTAGTTCTGGTGCCGAAGCCAATGAAAACGCCTTAAAATTAGCGTCATTTCACACGAATAAAGCAACAATACTCGCATTTGATAATTCCTTTCATGGGCGTACTTCTGCGGCGGTAGCCGCAACCGATAATCCAAAAATTGTTGCGCCTTTAAATGCCCAACAACAAGTTCGGTTTTTGCCGTTAGGAAATTTAGAATTGGTTGAGGCCACCTTAAAATCGGAACCTATTTGTGCCATTATTATTGAGTGCATTCAAGGAGTTGGAGGTCTTGATGAAAGCACCACAGAATTTTATAAAGGACTGGAGTCCTTATGTCATAAATACAACACGGTTTTAATTGCCGATGAAGTACAATCGGGTTTTGGTCGATCTGGTGACTTTTTTGCATTTCAAAAACATGGATTAACGCCTCACATTATCTCGTTAGCGAAGGGTATGGGCAACGGATTCCCTGTCGGAGGGATTTTGATTCATCCATCCATAAAAGCGTCTTATGGCCTTTTGGGAACGACCTTTGGAGGAAACCATCTGGCGAGTACGGCAACCTTGGCCGTTTTGGATGTTTTAGAAGCTGAAAATTTGATGCTAAATACTCAAAAGATGTCTGAATATTTCACTCAAAAAGCCAAGTCGATCCCACAACTCAAACAGCTCAAAGGGCGTGGTTTGATGCTCGGCCTTGAGTTTGATTTTCCAGTTGCCGCCCTTCGAAAAAAATTACTTTTTGATCACTTTTTATTTACTGGAAGCTCCAAAAATCCAAACTTGATTCGAATTTTACCACCCCTCACAATTCAAGAAAAACATATTGATTTATTTTTTAATGCTTTAGCACAAGAATTATGAACCACTACATAACTATTAACGACCTCCCATCTATTTCATCTGCTGTAGCCGAGGCGATTGCTTTAAAGTCTGATGCATATAAACATCGAAGTTTAGGGGCACAAAAAACCTTAGTGATGTTGTTTTTTAATGCCAGTCTTCGCACGCGATTAAGCACCGAAAAAGCCGCGAAGCAGTTAGGAATGGACGTGATTGTTTTAAATGTGACGGATGCCTGGCAACTAGAATTTGAATCGGGTGTGGTTATGCAACTTGACAAATCGGAACACGTCAAAGAAGCTGCTCAAGTGATTTCTCAGTATTGTGATATTTTAGCCGTGCGAGCGTTTCCGTCTCTAACAGATAAAGACAAGGATATATCAGAATGGATTATCAAAAGTTTTGTCAATTATGCGACGGTTCCAATCGTGAATATGGAAAGCGCAACAGGACACCCACTTCAGGCCTTAGCCGATGCGATTACGATTGAAGAATTAAAAACTAAAAAAACTCCTAAAGTCGTGCTTTCATGGGCACCACATCCCAAAGCATTGCCACATGCAGTAGCCAATTCGTTCATCGAAATGATGCAATCTATTGAAGTTGATTTTAGCATCACGCACCCAGAAGGCTACGACTTAAATCCCGAAATTGTAAAAGACTCTAAGGTTATATACAACCAAGAAGAGGCTCTAAAAGAAGCTGATTTTGTCTATGTTAAAAATTGGAGTAATTATAAAGAGTATGGAACAATTACTTCTGAAGATTCCAGCTGGATGATGACTAAAGAAAAATTAGGCACTGCCAAATTTATGCATTGTTTACCGGTTCGACGAAATGTGGTGGTCGAAGATGCGGTGTTGGATAGTGACCAATCGGTGGTAATTGCACAATCCAATAATCGAACTTTTGCAGCGCAACTCGTCTTGAAAAAAATTCTTGAAAATGGATAATTTAAAACCACTCAAAATCATCAAGATCGGAGGAAATGTGATTGATGATGCAGCAGCACTTTCGTTATTTTTAAACCTATTTTCATCCATTGAAGGTCCTAAAATTCTGGTTCATGGTGGCGGAAAATCAGCCACCGCATTAGCCCAGAAAACGGGGTTAGAGGTTCAAATGATTAATGGCAGACGGATCACTGACGCCGCAACTTTAGATCTCATTACGATGGTCTATGCGGGAAAAATCAACAAAACGATTGTTGCTCAATTACAAGCCTTGGATTGTAATGCACTTGGATTTACTGGTGCAGATGCTAATACCATCACTTCAATTAAACGCCCGGTATCAAGCATAGATTACGGGTTTGTAGGTGATGTTAAAAACGTAGAAACGTCGATTTTAGAAGTGTTACTAAATCAGGGTGTTTCACCCGTTTTTTGTGCGATAACCCATGATAAAAACGGACAACTATTAAACACCAATGCAGATACGATTGCTTCTGAGTTAGCCATTGCGTTTGCAACTAAATTTAACGTTGAATTGTATTATTGCTTCGAAAAAAAGGGTGTTTTAAAAAATATTAATGACGACGATTCTGTCATTCAAACGATCACGAAATCCTCCTATAAAAAATTATTAGACGCCCAATTAATTTTTTCTGGGATGCTCCCAAAATTAAATAACTGTTTTCATGCCTTAGACCATAAGGTTTCTAAAGTGTGTATCGGAAAACCAGAAATGTTGCTTGATTCAAAAGCAATTTTCACAACGCTTACAATACTATGACCCTAGAAAATTTAACAGCCTCTGCCATTCAATTATTAAAAGACTTAATTGAAATCCCTTCATTTTCATCTGAAGAAGACTTGACCGCCGCCCGTATTGAGCGCTGGTTTCAACAGTATGACATTCCGTTTCAACGCTCTCAAAATAATATTTGGGCAACCAATGCCGATTTTGATGCGTCCAAACCAACCCTCCTTTTAAATTCACATCACGATACCGTAAAACCGAATAATGGCTACACAAAAGATCCCTTCAATGCGCAAGTAGAAGATGGAAAACTGTTTGGACTTGGGAGTAATGATGCAGGTGGTTGTTTGGTGTCATTGCTGGCAACTTTCACGCATTTCTACGCCCAAAAAAATCTAAATTACAACTTAGTTATTGTCGCCTCCGCAGAAGAAGAGAGTAGCGGGGCTGCTGGTTTAAATAGCATGCTGTCCATCATTCCCAAAATTGATGTGGCCATTGTCGGAGAACCGACCTTAATGCAACTCGCGGTGGCCGAAAAAGGCTTGGTGGTTTTTGATGCACTCGTTAAAGGCACGCCTGGGCACGCTGCGCACCCGAATGACGATAACGCCATTTATAATGTGATTGAGGTGTTACAATGGTTCAAAGAGTACCAATTTGAAAAAGATTCCGTGTCCTTAGGCCCTGTAAAAATGACGGTCACACAAATCAATGCAGGCAAGCAACATAATGCGATTCCAGCAGGGGTAGAGTTGGTGGTGGATGTGCGAGTGAATGATCAATATAGTAATAAAGAGATTGTGGCTATTCTTCAAAAAGATGCGCCTTGTGATTCGATTATACCAAGAAGTTTACGTCTAAACTCCTCCTCAATTCCTGTAGACCATCCATTGATTCAGGCTGGTATTGCGTTAGGACGCGACCCCTATGGGTCACCAACGTTATCCGATCAATCGGTTTTGAGTTGCCCGTCTCTAAAATTAGGGCCCGGCGATAGTACGCGCTCACACACCGCAGATGAATTCATTTACGTCAACGAACTCGAAGAAGGTGTTGCATTATATATTCAATTATTAACTAAAATATTATAAGTATGAAACTTTGGGATAAAGGCATTTCAATTGATAAATTTATTGAAAAATTCACGGTAGGAAATGATCGAGAGATCGATCTTAAAATTGCAACTTATGACATTCAAGCCTCGTTGGCACATGCACAAATGTTGGTTAAAATTGGGCTGCTAAATTCGGAAGAACTCACAGCGATTGAAGTGGTGCTTGATGCGCTCCAATCCCAGCTAAGCGAAGGCACTTTTGTGATTGATGCCCAGTTTGAGGACATCCATTCAAAACTCGAATATGAGCTCACCAAAGCGTTGGGGGATGCGGGTAAAAAAATCCATACCGCGCGCTCCAGAAATGATCAAGTTTTGGTGGCCTTACAATTGTATTACAAGGCCAATTTAGGGTTGATTCAACATAAAACCAAAACGTTTTTTGAAACTTTAATTGCTTTAGCAGACACGCATAAATCAGCCTTATTGCCTGGTTATACGCATTTGCAAGTGGCCATGCCCTCGTCTTTTGGATTGTGGTTTTCGGCTTATGCCGAATCGCTTATCGATGATGTCTATGTTTTGCAAGCCGCTCAAAAAGTGGTCGATCAAAATCCGTTAGGGTCGGCAGCAGGTTATGGGAGTTCGTTTCCAATAGATAGAGAGTTTACGACCAAAGCCCTTGGTTTTAAAACGCTCAAATACAATGTGGTCGCGGCACAAATGAGTCGTGGAAAAAATGAACGCATTATCGCATCTGGGTTGGGAAATTTAGCCAATACCCTTGGTAAAATGGCGATGGATATTTGTTTGTATATGAGTCAAAATTTTGATTTTATTGGGTTTCCAGAAGCATTGACAACGGGAAGTAGTATCATGCCTCACAAGAAAAATCCCGATGTTTTTGAATTGATTCGAGGGAAGTGTAACAAACTCCAGAGTTTAGAAACGGAGATGCTTTTGATTACCAATAATTTGCCGAGTGGCTACCACCGCGATTTTCAGTTATTAAAAGAAAATATGATTCAGGGTTTTGAAGAGTTGGAAGCGATTTTAGATATTTTTAATTATGCCATTCAGCAAATACAAGTGAAAAAAATTGATTTGAAAGATCCTAAGTACCAATACTTATTCACCGTGGACAGTATTAATACCTTGGTGATGCAAGGGGCGTCGTTTAGAGAAGCCTACCAGATTATTGGCGCACAAGTACAGGAAGGAACTTATAAATCCGATACCAGCATCCCACACACCCATTTAGGGAGTATTCACAATTTGGCATTGGATGAAATTAGTGCTAAATATCCTGTGTAGCAGTCGTGGGTTTTTTGTATAAATGCCAGGTTTTTGACTGTCTGTGTCAAATAAATAAGACTGTCTTAAAACAAATACAACTGTCATTTTGAATTTAATTAAGAATCTCGAATGATTGAAAATCAATTGTTATGAGAAGCTGAAACGTACTTGTCTACCGATAGGCTGGTTCTGCTTGACAAGGAAAAGATCCTTATGTTGTAGCTAGCAGTTGCTAATTCCTTTTTAATTTTATTGGATTCTGTCGAGTGTCAAAAATGTCAACTATTTTTATAGTCTCAATCTCCTCATTTAAAGCGTAAATTATTTTGTAATTAGTAACTATTAGACGTCTATAATTTTGTTTTCTACCTTCTAAAAGTTCCTCTTTATCTCCAATTAAAGGGTTTTTAACAAGCACTTCGACATTATCTCGGATTTTAAACATTATACTATGAGCAACTTTTTTATTAACTTTTTTTGCATAGTAGTTAAATATCTCATCAAGTTGGTATTCTGCAAAATTTGACCAAATTATTGTGTAATTCATTAGCTGTATTTTGCAAAAACTTCATCGTGGATTTTAACTTTCCCAGTTTCAAAATCTTTTTCTGATTTGTCAATACGGTTATTCAATTCATCTATATTCATCGGATGAAAATCATCTTTATTTCCGGATTTCAGAATGCTTTCAAAAAGAGAAATCATTTCCTCACTTTGCAGTTTTAAAAATGCTTGTACAAATTCTATTTTTCGTGTTTGTATGTCCATAATTACAAATTTACAAAATTAATTTTTTATAACATTTTAATTACCCAAATCACAACTCCTTCGTGAGTGACTTGACAATCTTATTATCCGCTAAAAACGCTTTTAAAATTACTTTTAGGGCAGTGTAGGTTGGCACGGCCAAAATCATTCCGGTAACGCCAAAAAGAATCCCGCCGATGATGATGGTTAGGAATATTTCGAGGGGGTGCGACTTCACACTTTTCGAAAAAATAATGGGCTGACTTACAAAATTATCGATGAGTTGTGCAAAAATATATCCGATTAACACATAGGTGGCCTTCGGCAGAATTTCAGTTTGAAAATCCAATCCGAGATTGCTGCTCATTGTTAAAAATAGCAGTAAAAAACAACCAATGATGGGCCCCACGTAAGGGATGAGATTTAAGAGGGCGCATAAAAAAGCAATGACGACGCTGTTTTCGATTCCAAAAATCATTAAAATAACTGAGTAGATAATAAACAAGATGGTAATTTGAAACACCAGTCCAATAAAGTAGCGCGATAACAAATGCTTGATGGTTCCTAAGGATTTTCTCAACTTGGTCTCATTCTTTTTATCAGTTAATACATAGATTGAGTTTTCCATGATTTGAGTGTCTTTCATCAAGAAAAAGGTGATGAATGCCACAGAAAACAATCCGATGCTAAATGTTCCAATCGTTCCAACGATTTCATTTAAAAAGTTAGGGATGACGTCGATTCTATCAAACAAATCGGACTGTTTAATCTCGTCTAGGACATCAATGCCATGCGATAAAAAAAATGCATTACTCTGGTTCATTAAATCCTGTACCGTTTGTTGAAGTTTTTCCATATTTAATAGGGAAAGATTTTCGCCTTGTTTCACAACCAATGGAATGAAAAGACTGATGAGTCCCATGAATATTAAAAAGAATACTGCCATGGTAGCGACGACTGCCAATGCATTTGGAAATTTTAATTTCTGTTTTAAAAATAGGTTAATCGGTCTGCCTACAAGGGCAATCACAGAGGCGATGGCAATATAAACCAGCACCGACTGAATTTTATATAAAAACAACAGGAGTAAAAGAATACCGACTACGATCGCAATGGTTTTTAAAACGCCTTTAGTAATGGAACTTGAAGTCATTAATTTTAAAATTTTGTATAAATGTAGCGAAAATTTAAAAACTAATCACTAATTCCTGCTTCACTTTGTGAGTCACTTTTAGAAAGTCATTATACGCGATTCAGTGTGGTGTTAATGAGTATGAACCTTAATTTGCCATGATTATTTTATTTTAAGACTATACGCTAGTGGGGTTACGCCTATTAGTTTTTTAAAGACTCTAAAAAATGTTTGATGGGAATTATAGCCACACTCTTTGGATAGCGAATTGATCGTATGCTTCTCCAGATAACCATTATCAATTCGTGTCGTAGCGTATTTAATTCTATAAAAATTTACAAACGAATTAAAGTTTCCGAACTCCGAATGGTTTAAAATTTCTCTAATTTGTGGTTCATTTAAGTTAGTATGAAAGACCATTTTACTTAAAGAAAAATTAGGATCCAAAAACAATAGTTTTGAGACTAAAATCGTTTTTAAATACCCGTAATTTTCATGTTCTTGTTTATTTAACTTGAGTTCTTGTTTTGAGTGTGAAAGCTTGGGTAAATAGCTTAAAGTTTTTGGGCTTAAGGTTAAAAACAAAAATTCAGATAAATATAATACTTGAATGATGTTACTAAAGAATTCGTTCATAACACTGCCTTTGAGTAGCACGGCAATAATGATACTAAGTGATAAATTTAGGGTAATAACGCTCCAATACATTATAAACCAGTTCCTAAAAAGTATGATTTTTGTAGTCTTAATTTCTAGTTTTTTATATCCATCTAAAAATCTTTTTAAAATAATCAACATTGTAATGAGACTAAAGATCACAAATGAAATGGCATAGTCTCTATAGTATAAGGTTAAAGTCCCATTTTCTATATAGCTGAAATTTCGATCATAAAATTTTGGTTCTAAAAATCGAAACCCAAAGTGATTCAAAACGAAAAGCACCAATATGATTAAACAAAAAGTGGCAAGGATTTTAGGAAACCTAGATTTATTTCTAAATATGGTTTCAGCAAAAAGATATAGATATAACAGACCTAGGTATTTAATTAGAAGTGTTGTTTCTATGGGGAATGGCAAGAAATTTCCAAGTGATAACAATCCTAAAAAATTTATAACAAGGTTAAATATGATGTGTGCCACAAAATAGGAGAGGTAGCCCTTATTCTGTTTCGTCTTTGAATTTCTTAGGTGTATAACTAAAACAATCAAAAAAACCATTAGTAACAATGAAATTGTAACTTTCATTTATTGTTTAATATTTTTACTGTAAAGATAAACAAATCTATCTCAATATTTTTTTTTATGCGCACATATTCTATTTTTTGAGACTATTTGATTGGGAGTATTGGAAAATCAACTCGGAAAAAATTTAATTTTACATACTAATATTTAACCAATTTAACTTAAGATGAAAAAACTACTACTATTGTTATTGCTTCCTTTGTTGTCATTTTCACAACAGAAAATTACCAAGGTTACTTTTAATCAAGGCGATGAACTGAGATTGGGTGCTGAGCCTGAAGAATTGATTCGAATATCCGTTCACACGACTGAAGCGATTGCGAATGCAAACATCCTTATATCGAATGCTGGTTGGGGTTACGGACTGGAATCTGAACCAATGAGTTCAGAATCAACGACGGAATTTTATTATGATTACGTTATTCCTGCCGACAGTTCGCTTACCAATGGGGCACTGAATATTTCGTTTATAGTGGACGAATTAGAGGTTTACAACGTAAAATTTGCGGTTGCTGATGATCGTCAACCGGAAGGTCAGGGAAATTCATTCAGACCCTATGAAATTACTTCAGTCGCTAATTTGAGTTGGGTTTTTGACAGCCATCCTAGCAACACAGGCGCTAATTTCGAACAGACACAGGATTTGGATTTACAGGGCTATAATTGGATGAGTAAAACAGACTTTAATTACCCAAATTTTGGTCAAAGTAGTACAACTCTAAACTACTTTAATTATAATGGTGGTGG
>JAQXBT010000031.1 GCA_029252265.1 Flavobacteriaceae bacterium
GTTTTCAACATCTATAATTGAAGCAGATTTAACGTCTTCTAACTTAATGTTTATGACCTCTAGTGGTTATGTTGAATATAATTCTGTATCTAGTTCGGAAGACAGTCCTATTGATTTTGGATCTGATGGTAATGATGTTGGATCCTGGGATTCAGGCTTAGCTTTATCTTTAGATAAGCAAGATGTTTTAGCTGCCAATGTATTAGTGTTTCATAATAAATCTTCTAACAGTATAGAAATTAGCCATACTATTTCTACCCCATTAACTGTAGAGGTATTTAGTATTTTAGGAACTAAAATATTAGATCTTAAAAATGTAACGCAAAGACAAAGCATTCAAGCAAATTCTTTAGCTACAGGAATCTATATTTTAAAAGGTAAATCTAATGGGAAGTCGTTCTCGAAAAAATTCATCATAAACTAAAGAAATAGAGTTCCGACTCTTTTAATACTATAAAATAGGGGCTTTTTAAAAACCCCTATTTTAATTAAAATCTGTTTTCAAAAACAGTTCCCCTTAATTTTAAAAAAGAATATATTGAAAAAGTATTTCATTTATTTGTTTTTGGTATTCAATACTTCACTTTTATTTGGTCAACAACCAAATATTGTTTTCATTATGACTGATGATCAAAGTTCTATTCCTTTGAGAGATAGTGATAATATAAATCAATCCAGACCTTTTGGTTTTAATGGAGATTCTAACGTCCACACCCCTATTATTGACAACTTAGCAAGCAATGGAATTGTTTTTAATAATGCATTTGTGTCTTCCTCCATATGCAGTCCAAGTAGGTATAGTATTTTAACAGGAAATTACGCAGGAAGATCTGAGGGCGCTAATTTTTTAAATGGCTATCCATTAGGGCAACTAAGTCGCGTTGCAAACAATATAGAACTCGAAGAAAATACAGATAATTTACCAAAACTATTACAAGCTGCAGGCTACAGTACTGCTTTTATCGGAAAATCTCACATTGTTGACCATGATGCCTTAAACACCTATACTCAAGGTGAGTTTGGTTTCATGGCATACAATAAAACCGATGACCCCTATGTAGAAGCAATTTCTGATGCCATGAAATTTAATCATGATAAATGGGCAAATAGAATTAAAGATTTTGGATTTGATGTCGTAGATGCCTTTTATCCAGCAAATTTAAGAGAATTAAAAAATAATGACTTAAACGTTCACAACGTTGAGTATAAGAACAAAGCGGTTCTCGATTATATTGAGAATGCTAGTGACGACCCATTCTTTATTTATTACAGTGAAACGGTACCTCATGGCCCAGCACCCTTTTGGTCAAGTAATAATGATTTTTATGCGGGTTTAGATTCAGATGTTAACATCACAGCCGAAGGTGTTTTAGTACAAGATTATTCGTACTTACCAACACGAGCACAAATAAAAGATGAAATTACTAATTTACCTGGCAAGGATATAAAACAAGCTTGGTTGCGTTGGTTTGACCATGCTGTTGGTGCTGTTGTTAGTAAGTTAGAGGAAACTGGAAAGTTAGACAATACTATCATCGTTATTACTTCGGACCATGGTGATTTCAATAAAGGGAAATCAACAAATTATGATGCAGGTACAAAAGTGCCTTTAATGATGTATTGGCCAGAGGGAATTTCAACGCCTTCTACTTATGATGAATTGGTTCAGAATATAGACTTCGCTCCTACTTTTTTAGATCTTGCAGGTGTAGATATTTCTAATTCAGATATGGATGGTGTAAGTTTAAAAGAGGTTATTACTAATAATGCCACAGAACCTGTTCACGATCATTTATTTTTTGAACTCGGGTTTTCTAGAGCGATTAGAACTAAAGACTGGAAATATGTAACGGTGCGGTATGATGATGCTACAAATCAAAGAATAGCGAATGGAGATACTTTCAATGGACCAAACGGAACACAAGTACCTCTACCCTTCTACATCCAAAATGTATCATTAGGAAGTTTAAGTGCAGCTGCGTACCCGCTATATCATGTAAAGGACCAATTATTTGATTTAAATAATGACCCTTATGAAGAAGTCAATCTTTTTGGTCTTAACGATGAAAAAGCAACAGAATTAAGAAATACATTACGTGCAGAGCTCCTTACTTTTGAAAATAGACCTTATCAAGAATTTACAGATACCAGCATAGACTTATCAGTTACCACAGAGGATACTTCGATTTTAGGGAAGGTTTTAGCGGGATATCAAGGTTGGTTCAATACGTCAACAGATGGTGCAGATTTAAATTGGAAACATTATCAAACTAGCATAAATGGCGTTAAAAAATTTGAACCTGGCTTTGCCACTTTAGATTATTGGCCCGATATGAGTGAAGCAGATGCCGATGAAAAATACATCACCCCTTTTACACATAAAGATGAAACTGCAGCACATGTTTTTTCATCTACAAACATGAAAACAGTCAATCGTCATTTTAAATGGATGAATGATTATGGAATCGACGGGGTGTTCTTTCAACAATTTGCATCTGGCCTTAAATCAAATACATCTAAATTAAAAGCAAATGACAATCTTGTTTTTGACAATATCATAGCAGCAGCTCAAGCAAATAACAACAGACTCGTCAGTGTTATGTATGATTTATCGGGATCTAACGCTGCTTCAACAATGGTGGAAGATGTGAAACTACATTGGGAATCCCTTGTTACAAGACATGGCGTTAACGATAATTCAAACAATCATTTATTAACCTACAAGCAAAAGCCTGTTGTTGCACTTTGGGGTGTAGGTTTTAGTCGTACAGACATGTATGATTTAGATGATGTGCAAGAACTGATTAACTATTTTAAGAACGATGCCACTTACGGTGGTTGTTCCGTTTTATTAGGAGTGCCAAGGAGCTGGAGAACCTTAAACAGTGATGCCGTTAATGACACTCAATTACACACCGTTATCAGATCCGCTGATATTGTACATCCTTGGACCCCTGGAAGGTATAGTGATATTAGTGGTATCGATAGTCATAAGAGTAATATAATTGCGGATAAAGCATGGTGTGATACAGAAAACTTATTATACATGCCTGTTGTTTTTCCCGGTTTTAGCTGGCAGAATTTAAAGAAAAGCCAAAGCACGTTTTCTAGCCTTAACAGTATTCCAAGGTTAAAAGGAGATTTTTTATGGCGGCAATTATACAATGCAGTGGATGCTGGTGCCCAAACTATTTATGTTGCAATGTTCGATGAAATGGATGAAGGGACTTGTATTTTTAAAGTTGATAATAACCCGCCGTCAAGTGAATTTACTCAATTTACAAACTATGAAGGTTTACCTAGTGACTATTATTTATGGCTCACCGGCAAAGGTGGTGAAGCTTTAAGAGGTGAAATAGCACTTACCATTAATCAACCCATTTATCAAAACTTACCAGAAATCACTGATTATTACGTAGATGAATTTGGAGATGATACTAATACAGGAACAAGCCCAGGAACTGC
>JAQXBT010000054.1 GCA_029252265.1 Flavobacteriaceae bacterium
CCATGCATTTATATACTAAAATGACTAATTTTTTACATGAAAAATTGGGTGACAAACGAAACAATTTAAACTAACCAATACTAATTTATTAACTAATATTAAATTTATGTCAACGACAACTACTACAACGACTGCAGGTCAAAAAGAACTTTGGGGACACCCAGTTGGATTATATGTGCTATTCTTTACGGAGATGTGGGAACGTTTTTCTTACTATGGAATGCGCGCTCTTTTAGTTCTTTATTTAACTTCTAAAACTACAGATATAAATCCTGGAGTTGGATGGACTCAAGTTGAAGCATTATCACTTTATGGCTGGTATACAGCGTTAGTTTATATAATGTCGATCCCAGGAGGTATTTTGGCAGATAAATTTCTGGGACAGAAAAAAGCAGTAATCCTTGGAGCAATCCTTTTGGTTATTGGTCACAGTGTTCTAGCCATTGAAGCTATGTGGGCATTTTATACAGGACTTGTTTTTATAATTCTTGGTGTTGGGTGTTTGAAGCCTAATATTTCTACCATGGTAGGCGGGCTTTATAAAAAAGGCGATATACGAAGAGATCAAGGATTCACTATTTTTTATATTGGTATTAACATCGGTGCTTTTTTATCGGGATTGATAGTGGGGTATATTGGTGAAGTTCATGGGTGGCATTATGGTTTCGGATTAGCAGGGATATTAATGGTTTTTGGTTTAATTCAATTTTTAGTGGGTCAAAAGCATCTCGTTCATGTAGGAAACTACTTAGGTAAATCCAATAAAGTAGAAGATCAAGAAGCATACAAGAGACCTCTTAACAAAATTGAAAAAGATAGAGTTATTGTGTTGCTAATTTCTTTCTTACTTATCATAGCATTTTTTGCTGCATTTGAGCAAGCTGGTGGTTTGATGAATATTTATGCAAGTGAAAAAACGGATAGAATGTTATTGGGGTGGCAAGTACCAGCTACTTGGTTTCAATCTTTAAACTCATTTTTTATAATTACTCTTGGTGTTTCAGTAGCTGCTTTCTGGGCTAAAAGAAAACTAAAAGGTACTGAAGCTTCATCTTTATATAAAATGATTATAGGGTTAGGTTTAGTGGGGCTTGGGTTTCTATTTATGTCGGCTGCTGTTACAGAATATGATAGTACAGGAACTTCTGCTATGTATTGGTTAGTTTTAGCCTATTTATTTCATACGGTAGGTGAATTATGTTTATCACCAGTCTCACTTTCATTCGTAACAAAACTAGCACCTGCTAAATATGCATCTATAATGATGGGAATCTATTTTGCTACAACAGGTCTAGGAAATAAAGCTGCTGGACTACTAGGAGAGTCTTCGTCTGTTTTTGGAGAATTTAAAGTTTTCACGGGAATTGCTCTTTTCTGTGTGGTTTTTGCACTTTTAGTGTTCGTTTTCCTTAAAAAATTAAAGTCTCTGACCCATGGAGCAGAAGACAACGAAAGAATATTAGACGTTTCAACGGCAGAATAACAGATTTATACAATATTTTAAAACCTCATAATTTTTTATGAGGTTTTTTTAAAGTGTTTTATCCGTTATTATACAGCGGTACTTCATGGTAGGCAAGAAACTTAACTAAAAACCTTTAAAGTTTCAATTTTTTTCCGAATTTAGTAAATTAACCAATTAACCAATAATGAGTATAGATATTAATGATATGTTCAAAGACAAAGTCTTAGGACATCCCGCCGGACTTTTTGTATTATTTTTCACGGAGATGTGGGAGCGTTTTTCCTACTACGGAATGCGGGCCTTGCTCGTCATGTTTTTTACTGCGTCACTCCTTGATGGTGGTTGGGGTTGGCCTAGAGAACATGCCTATGCCATTTTTGGAACATACACCTCATTAGTATACTTATCAACCCTCGTAGGAGGCTATTTTGCCGATAAAAAAATTGGGTATCGCTATGCGGTTGTCATTGGTGCATTACTAATGACCCTTGGGCATGGTGCGATGGCTGTTGAAACCCCCTTTTTCATTTATTTAGGCTTGACCTTATTAGTTTTTGGAAGTGGATTTTTTAAACCAAATATGACGTCTATCATATCTGAAATGTATAAAGGCAAGGATGAGAAAAAAGATGGCGCTTACACGATTTTTTACATGGGCGTTAACGCGGGCGCATTCCTAGGAATTTTGCTATGTGGGTATCTTGGAGAACAAGTAGGCTGGCGTTGGGGTTTTGGCTTGGCTGGAATTTTTATGTTGTTTGGATTGCTTCAATTTTGGTTTGCTCAAAACATTTTTGGAGACATTGGTAAAAAGCCTGTAAAAGTAGAGGCGGCCGAAATCGAACTAAGCGCAGATGAGCCCAAATTAAATCCGTTCACCTCATTTCATTTAGGATTGATCGCAGTGGCAGGAATTTTGGGAATTTCATGGATTTTTAATGATCCAATTTCTAAAATTTCAGAAGGTGCTTACAATTTATTTGACTTCAGTATGTTTGGAATCGAAGGTTCTAATTTGGCAATTCTTACTGCTTTAGGGCTGTTTGTCGTATTGTTAGCGATTCGAATTCCAAACTATGATCGAATTACTCGCGACAGAATGCTCGCCGTGATCTTTTTTGCTTTTATCACCATTTTCTTTTGGGCTATTTTTGAACAAGCACCAAGTTCATTAACCATTTTCGCACGCGATTATACCCAACGAGTTCTTGAAGGAAATGCAGCATTTATATTTAAAATTGTAAACTCTATGATGACCGTTATTCCACTAGGGATCATTACCTGGGTATTATGGTTATTATTCCAAAAAACATTTTCAAAATACGCGCTCTCAAACATCTTTTTAGCCATTAGTTTTATCATCATTTGGGCCATTGCCATTTGGATGCTTTCGATGGAATTTGGAAAAGAAATTGCAGAAGTACCCGCCTCTTGGTTTGGAGTTCTAAACTCCTTATTTATCATTGCATTTGCGCCCCTGTTTTCGAGATGGTGGGAAAGTAAATACAATCCAAATGCAAATATGAAATACGCCATTGGAATGGTCTTATTAGGGGTAGGAATGGCCTGTGTCGCCATTGGATCTTCATCTATTGAACCAGGTGCTAAAACAGCTTCTGTGAGTATGATTTGGTTGATATTAGTTTACTTTTTTCATACCATGGGCGAATTGTGTATTTCGCCAGTGGCCCTGTCCTATGTTAGTAAATTAGTACCCGGACGAATGATTGCCATGATGTTTGGAATTTGGTATTTAGCCATTGCGATCGGTATGAAATTAGCTGGCGTTTTTGGCGAAGCTTCAGAAGGGATTGCAGAAACACAAGGATTGAGCTATTTCTTTTGGATTTTAACGGCAGTTGCTGTTGGTCTTGGGGTCTTCTCCGCTTTATTATATCCAGCCATTAAAAAATTAATGCATGGTGTTCGTTAATAAGGCATAGTTTTTGTTAAATTAGTAAAAAAATAATAGAATGAAGTCATATATAATAGTCCTGTTTTTCTTGTTGGGTTCAACAATAATCCATGCCCAAAAAATAAATTGGGTCACTATGGATGAAGCACTTTCGCTTCAAGAAAAAGCACCAAAAAAAATCCTTATTGACATGTACACGTCTTGGTGTGGGCCGTGTAAAATGTTGGATAAAAACACCTTTACAAATACCGATTTGATTGCGTTTGTGAATACACATTATTACGCAGTTAAATTTAATGCAGAAGGGAACGAAACAGTTCATTATAAAGACCAAGTCTTTTCAAATCCAAATTACAAACCAGAAATGGCCAAACGGCGCAATAGCTCGCACCAATTCTCACAATATTTAGGCGTAAGAGCCTATCCAACTATGGTGTTTTTAGGTTTAGAAGCAGAAGTGTTAGCACCCATTCCTGGTTATCAAACCCCGCAACAACTCGAATTATATTTGAAGCTATTTAAAGACGACATCTATAAGGAGATGAACAATCAAGAAGCGTTTAATGTATATTACAAAGCGTTTGTGCCTACGTTTACTCCGTAACTAAAAGTTTGACAAAAAAGCACCCTTTTCACTTGTCTGGTGGAACGGGATTTTTTTTGCTATACAAGTTAATTTCCACCGTTTTTGATAGCTGTTATAATTACTGCCATCCCAAATTATAAGCTCAGGTTGAAGACTGTCAATCAATCGATTTAAGTTGAGTTTTGGGGATTGCCTAAATAAAATCCAGTTTGGATGCACACTTTTTACATTGTATATACCGAGACTGTCAACCACCAAAAGAAGCTTGTTATTCACTTCATATAAACGTTGGATACTTTGTGAATTTTGAGTTTTAATTGCTTTACCAATTTTAAACTCGTTGACCGTTCTATTTTTTTCGATGGTGTCTAAGTCGTGGTGAATTTCTAAATGTTGATTTGTTTGAAATCCAATCAAGCTTTGTTTAGATTGGTGAAAAATGATGAAGGTTTTTTTTGGAATCAGCGAGGGAAGTTGTCTTGTAAACACTTGAAAACTCAGAACAGCTATCCCTAAAACCATCAAATTTTTAAACGATTTTTTATGATAAAAAACACCTCCTAAAAATAAGATAAGATAACTTAATACAAGCGCATTTATATCGAACGAAATCTGCTCAAAAAGAAAAGATTCTTTGGAAGCAACCCATTTCACAAATCCATTCATATACTGAATCAGTTTTCCTAAAATTTCAACTACAAGTTCAGGTAGCTTGTCAATCCCCATTAATACCAATACTAAAACCCCTAGGGTTAACACGAGGATCAAACAAGGAATAATGATGAGATTGGTCACAAAAAATAAGCCTGGAAATTGATGAAAATAGAACAGACTCAATGGCAACACTCCAATTTGGGCAGCGATGGATACTTTTAATAAATCAAGCACCCAATTAGCAATTCGATTTTTAACGACCCACCACGAATCTAAAATTGGTTTAACAATCACAATAGAAGCCACTGCGGCATAACTTAATTGAAATCCGACATCAAAACAAAATCCAGGCCGTATGAGTAGGAGTATAAAAGCCGAAACAGCTAATGTATTTAATGCATTTGTGGTTCGCTTCAAGCCCTTCGCAATTGCAAATAAACTAAACATTGTAACCGCTCTGACCATCGAAGGAGACAGGCCAGCCACCATCGCAAACCCCCACAAAACACAGAGGATAAGAACGGTTTGTAGAAATTTTCCGTATCTAAAAAAACCTAAGGGTTTCAATAAAAATTGAAGTATTAATAAGATAATTCCGACATGAAGTCCAGAAATTGCAAGAATATGAATGGCGCCTGCCTTGGTGTAATCTTCATAGATATCAGATGAGATATCTTGGCGCTGACCTAAAAGTAGTGCTTTCAAAATGGCGCTTTCCGTAGGGTTAAATGACTCTTGTTGGAGCTGCTCAATGAGACGTTCACGAATTTTTTCGGCGTAGGCTCTAATCGTTTTTGGAGGTTGTTCAATGACTAAAACAGGTTCCTTTCGTATCGAAATTTGATGGTAAATCCCATGACGTTTTAGATAGTTTTTGTAATCAAATTGAAACGGATTTAAGGGGTTTTTAATTTCTTGGATGGATGTTGAGGTTAACACGCGACTGTTAATTTTAAAAACATCTACATTTGATTCATTACTTAAATTTAACAACAGCATTCCAGAAACAGAAACCGAGTCAGCTCTAATAAGTTCAATATAGTAACGGTGATTGTAGCGGTTTGATTTTAATCTTTTTTGGACTACAAATTCTAGTTCGTGTACTGTGTCAGTCGTTGATTTTATCTGATGGGAATAATGGGATTTTGAAAACTCGGGAGCATTAATTTTAGAACTAAATAAACCTAAAGCCCCCATCACAAATAGGACGACTAACGAGGGCCAGAAAAGGATCTTCTTTTGCTTTCTACAATAATAATTCGTTAGTATTAACACTACAATTCCAAGGCTAATACAGCCCAAAAGTACTCGTACAGACAGCTCTATATAATCACTAGCGACAATGCCCATCGCGAGTGAAATAGTCAGTTTTAATATGGGATATGAGAAGGCTTTCATTGGGAAAAAAGCCGAACCATTGTGCAATGAGTTCGAAGCAGGTTTAGGTTAGGGGTTATTAATAAACCTCTAATTTAAAGAATTATAGATTAATTCTGCAACTTTATTACTCGCGCCTGGTCCACCTAATTGTGTTTCAAGCGTTTGATAAGCCCCTAACAGTGCTTCACGTTTTGGGCCTTTTAAAATATAAGACAGTTCTTTTGTCAAGCGATTTTTGTTAAAATCGCCTTGAATCAATTCAGTAACTTCTTCTTTATTTAAAATCAAATTGACTAAGGAAATAAACTTTAGTTTTACAAGTTGCCGTCCAATTAGATATGAAATCCAACTCGTTTTATAGCACACCACTTCGGGAACTTTAAATAAGGCTGTTTCTAGGGTAGCAGTTCCTGAAGTAACCAGCGCCGCATGGGATACACTAAGTAAATCATAGGTACAGTTTTCAACAAAATGAATTTTCTCTTTTTTTATGAACGGTTTGTAAAATTCTGAACTCTGACTCGGAGCGCCTGCAATTACAAATTGATAGTCAGGAAATGTTTTTACAACACTCAACATCACAGTAAGCATCTTATTAATTTCTTGTTTGCGACTCCCAGGAAGGAGCGCTATAATAGGGGTGTTGTCTAATAGATGTGTTTTACGAAATGCGACTTCATCTATCGGGGAGCGATTCTCAATCGCATCTATAAGAGGATGCCCTACAAATTCAACTGGCATGGCATGTTTGTTTTCATAAAACTCTTTTTCGAATGGAAGTATGACATACATTTTGTCAACGTCGCGCTTGATCGCAGTAATGCGATTCTCTTTCCAGGCCCAAATTTGAGGAGAAATATAATATTGAGTTTTAAAGCCTTCAATTTTTGCCCACTTTGCAATGCGCATATTGAAACCTGGATAATCGATAAAAATCAAACAATCGGGTTGGTAGTCTTTAATATCCTTTTTACAGTATGCTAGGTTTTTGGTAATTGTTCTTAGGTTCATAATCACTTCCAAAAACCCCATAAAAGCCAATTCTTTATAATGTTTCACTAAGGTTCCGCCGACTGCTTGCATCAAGTCACCACCCCAAAATCTAAATTCAGCCTCAGAATCTGTTTTTAAAAGGGCTTTCATTAGGTTTGAAGCATGTAAATCTCCCGAGGCTTCTCCAGCAATAATATAATACTTCATTTATAATTTAATTAAAAACGTTGCAACTGCAATTGTAATGGTCGCTGTTAAAACACCTGCAGCACGTGAATCTTGTTTTTTTCGAATAAAGTAAAAGAAACAAATCAAATTTAGAATGGCTCCTAAACTTATTAATTTACCTAAAAAACCTTCAAACTGAGCAGCTTCCAAAACTTCTAGAATACTATCGGAACGTCCCGATAATTTACCTAAAAAAATGGAAGACAAAAAGACTCCAATGATTGTTGCTAAAAGGCCTATTAAAAACCCTTGTAAAACTTTTTTATTGTTCATTAAAATCCCATTTATTTAATTCTTGAATGTAGTGATGTGCGGTTAGGTCGTACTGCACAGGAACGACAGATACATATCTGTTTTCGAGGGCCCATTCGTCGGTGTCTTCTCCTTTGTCTAAGTTGTTAAATTGACCCGTAAGCCAATAATAATCACGCCCTAAGGGGGTTTGACGTTTATCAAATTTTTCAATCCAATTGGCATTGGCTTGTCGGCTAACGCGAATCCCTTTTATATCCGTCTCTAAAAGTTTTGGAAAATTAACATTTAGAATAATTCCTTTTTGTAATCCTTGAGTTAAAACCTGTAAAGTGATGGTTTTGATAAACGACTCAATTTGACTAAAATCGGCTTCCCAATTATAATCTAAAAGCGAAAATCCAATGGCAGGAACGCCTTCCATTCCGGCCTCAATAGCAGCACTCATCGTGCCTGAATAAATCACGTTAACAGATGAGTTTGATCCATGGTTCACTCCGGAAACACATAGGTCTGGCTTGCGATCTAATAGCTCATGAACGGCTAACTTCACACAGTCTGCTGGAGTCCCCGAGCAACTGTATTCGGTTTGAGGGCCATCATCAATGTGTTCTTTTTTGCAATATAAAGTGTCATTTATAGTTATCGCATGACCCATGGCACTTTGAGGGCTATCAGGGGCAACAACGACCACATCTCCAATGGTATTCATCACTTTGATTAAAGTACGAATTCCTGGCGCTGTGATGCCATCATCATTAGTGACCAAAATTAGAGGTCTTTTTGTCATTTCTGGTTTGTTTAAGTTCTTACAAAAGTAAGTAATTTGTAGCGTATTTGTTGATTTACGACGCTTTAACAAAAAATTATTACCATTCATTAAGGTTGGCATAATTTTTTCTTATATTTTAGATTATTATTTATTGGTTCAAATATTCCTCATTTTTATGAAACGAAATTTTAATATTTTTTTACTCTCAATACTGGTTGCTTTTGCATCCTGTAGTTTTACTTCGAAGTCATTTGACGATCCTGATAAAGATAAACTTTTAATGCAGCTCGTTACCTATTTGTTGGAACAAGGGCATTTTCAGCCCAAAGATATAAACGATGATTTTTCAGAAGGTGTTTACACTAGTTTTTTAACACAAATAGATCAGTTTAAAAGTTATTTCTATCAATCTGACATTGATGATTTTCAGCGTTTTGAAACACAATTAGACGATCAAATTTTAAACCATGATGTCAGTTTCTTTAATCTTGTTTATGAACGTTTGCTAAAAAGAATAGAAGAGTCCAAAAAGTTTCATTCAAAAGTATTGGAGCAGCCATTTGATTTTGACATTGAAGAGGTGTATTCTACAGACTATGAAAACAGCAGTTACGCCAATTCAAAATCAGAGTTATTAGACAAGTGGCGCAAACAATTGAAATTTTATACAATTTCAAATTATCATGATTTAATTGAATCAGAAAACAAACTAAAAGAAGAAGATCCAGAGTATGTATCGAAATCACTGGATTCATTACAAAGTGAAGCGAGAGCTTCAATCTTGAAAACAATGACTGAAAATTCATCTGTATATGATGATCTAAGACGCGACGATTGGATGTCTATGTATATCAATGCCATTGCCGAAGAATTTGACCCACATACATTTTATTTCGCACCAAACGATAAGGATAATTTTGATGCTCAAATGTCTGGAAAGTACGAAGGAATTGGGGCACGTCTCCAAAAACGAATGGATGAAATTAGGATTACCGAACTCATCTCTGGTGGATCTGCATGGCGTCAGAACAAGCTAGAAGTTGGGGATGTCATTATGAAAGTACGACAAGAAGAAGAGACTGAAGCAGTGAATGTTGTAGGTATGCGTCTGTCGGATGCTGTTAAACTTATTAAAGGTCCAAAAGGAACCAATGTAATTTTGACGCTTAAAAAAGTTGATGGATCGATCGAAGATTTAAGCATCCCTAGAGACGAAATTGAGCTTGAAGAAACCTATGCAAAATCAACCATTGTTAAAAAAGATGGCACCACATTTGGTGTGATAAATCTTCCTAAATTTTACATTGATTTTGAGGACTACAACAGTCGAAATGCTGCTGGGGATGTCAAAAAAGAAATTGAGCGTTTAAAAGCCGAAGGTATGGAAGGCCTCGTATTAGATCTTAGAAATAATGGTGGTGGTTCTTTAAAAACCGTTGTTGAAATGGGCGGCTTATTTATTGATGAAGGACCGATTGTACAAGTACGTTCCACAGGAGAAGATAAAGAAGTTTTAAAAGATACTGACCGAGGCATAGAATGGGACGGGCCATTGGTGATTTTAGTAAATGAATTATCGGCTTCAGCTTCCGAAATCTTAGCGGCTGCAATGCAAGATTATAAGCGTGCGATCGTCATTGGAAGTCAGCAAACCTATGGTAAAGGAACCGTTCAAAATATTGTAGATTTAAACCGAATGATTCGAAGTAATACCAATGGCGATATGGGAGCCTTTAAATTCACCACTCAAAAATACTACCGTATCAACGGCGGTTCAACACAGTTAGAAGGCGTTAAAAGTGATGTCGTAGTTCCAGACCGTTATAGCTATATTGATATTGGTGAAAAAGATCAAGAAAATCCACTAGCATGGGATGAAATTGCACCAGCAAATTACAGTGTTTGGAAAAGTGCTTTTGATTATAAATCCACAGTTCAAAACAGTAAAGATCGCATGAGTAATAGTGATGAAATTAAACTCATTGACGACAATGCACGTTGGATAAAAACCATTAAAGATGAAACATCTTTCCAGCTTAATTTTGAAAAATATTCTCAAAATATAGAAATGAAGGAATCGGAATCAAAACGTTTTGATGTATTATCTGACTATCAAACTGATTTAACATTTGAGTCGTTGCCATATGAACTACCAATAATGGAACAAGATTCTGTTTTCAAAATTAACAGAACGCGTTGGCATGAAAATCTTAGTAAAGATATCTACATGGAAGAAGCTTTAAATGTTTTAAATGATTTAAAAAGTTCGTATCAGATTAATAAAACAGCTCAGATAAAAGATTAATTTAAAATGCATAAACAAGGATTAACGACCTTAGCGCTCCATAAATTTAAAAAAAACTTCTGGGGTGTTGTCAGCTTTTGGTTTATCATTTTCATGGCTTTTATCTCAATCTTCGCTTATCTTTTAGCACCCGATGATTCTCAATTTGCAAATCAAATGCATATTTCAATTCATTCAAAACAACCTGGGTTTGCTGTTCAAATGTTGGTAATTCCAAACACCTCAACAACGCATCAAAATTTTTTTAATCGCGTATTTTTTGGAAATTTAAATCCACCATCAGAAATACCTATTACCAGCTATCAGTCCGAATTACATCAAATAAAATATTCTGAATATGCCTCAGAGGGGTTTAAAGGCTTAGAAAAAACACTAGAGATTCCTTCAGATTTAGATCCATCTCAGCGCCCTTTTGTGATTCCAAAAACATTTTATTTTGGAACCGATAAATACGGAAGAGATCTTCTCAGTCGAATTTTAGTAGGGGCTCGAATTTCATTTTCGATTGGTTTTGTAGCGGTTTTTATTTCACTATTGATAGGGGTGCTTTTGGGGAGTATTGCGGGCTATTTTGG
>JAQXBT010000076.1 GCA_029252265.1 Flavobacteriaceae bacterium
GTTCAAATCAACCTAAATCCATTTACACTCGTTGGTGCTACCACTAGATCAGGACTGTTAACCGCTCCGATGCGTGCTCGATTTGGCATCAGCAGCCGATTGCAGTATTACTCAACAGAACTCCTGTCTACAATTATTCAAAGAAGCTCAGATATATTACAAGTTCCAATTACTTTAGAAGCAGCCATTGAAATTGCAGGTCGAAGTCGTGGTACACCTCGTATTGCCAATGCATTATTACGTCGTGTTAGAGACTTTGCACAAATAAAAGGCAATGGAAAAATAGATATCGAAATTGCAAAATTTGGTCTAAAGGCATTGAATGTAGATGCACATGGATTAGATGAAATGGATAATAAAATTTTGACCACTATTATAGATAAGTTTAAAGGAGGTCCTGTAGGAGTAACCACCATAGCCACTGCCGTGAGTGAAAGCCCCGAAACGATCGAGGAAGTGTACGAACCTTTTCTAATTCAACAAGGCTTTATCATGCGAACCCCTAGAGGCCGTGAAGTCACCGAACTTGCCTATAAACACTTAGGGCGTATCAAAGGCGATATCCAAGGAGGTTTGTTTTAGTTTAATTCTTAAAATAGTGCTAGCTCAATGAGACATCCAAATGAATTTAAAAAACCATTATTCTAGTTTAATAAAAGCAGAAGCCAAACGCCTCGGTTTTTTATCTTGTGGTATGAGTAAGGCTGGTTTTTTAGAAGAAGAAGCCCCGCGCTTGGAGTCCTGGCTAAAAAAGAACAGCCATGGCAAAATGAAGTACATGGAAAATCATTTTGATAAACGTCTCGATCCAACATTATTAGTCGAAGATTCTAAAAGTGTGGTGTCATTAATTTATAATTATTTCCCCGAACAAACCCAACAAAATCCAGACGCCCCAAAAATCAGTAAGTACGCTTATGGTAGGGATTATCACTTTGTCATCAAAGACAAACTCAAACAACTGCTAGAATTTATTAAGGAAGAAATAGGCGAGGTTCATGGCCGTGCTTTTGTAGACTCCGCCCCAATTTTAGAAAAAGCATGGGCCAAGAAATCAGGGCTAGGATGGATAGGAAAACACAGTAATTTATTAACCCAACAAGTGGGATCTTTCTATTTCATCGCAGAGCTTATTATTGATTTAGAATTGGACTACGACACCCCAGTGACCGATCATTGTGGAACCTGTACCGCCTGTATTGATGCCTGTCCAACAAATGCTATTTCGTCAGAATATGGCGTGGACGGTAGTAAATGTATTTCCTACTTTACCATAGAACTCAAAGAACAAATTCCGTCAGAAATGAAAGGGCAGTTTGACAATTGGATGTTTGGGTGTGATGTATGCCAAGATGTATGTCCGTGGAATCGATTTTCAAAAGCGCACTCTGAGCCCTTATTCAACCCAAAACCAGAACTATTGTCCATGACCAAACAGGATTGGGAAGAAATTACGCAAGATACATTCAGTAAGGTTTTCCAGCATTCTGCTGTGAAGCGTACCAAGTTTTCTGGATTAAAAAGAAACATTGAGTTTTTAAAATAATGTCTTTAATTTTATAAAAACTACATTGGTACTATGAAAAAATTCATAACACTACTCGTTACATCCATTTTATGCATTCAGTGCAACACAAAATCGAAGCCCTCAATTCCAGATAAATCGCTAGGACTAATTGCAGAAAAAGCCATGGTCGTTTCTGCTAGAGAAGAAGCCTCTAAAATTGGAGTCGAAATCATGAAACAAGGTGGGAATGCTTTTGATGCCATGATTGCGACCGATTTAGCCTTATTAGTTTCATATCCCGTTGCAGGCAATATTGGTGGTGGCGGATTTATGGTTTTCAGAACGAAAGACGGATCGACAGGGAGCTTGGATTTTAGAGAAAAAGCACCCTTATCAGCCACAAAAAACATGTATCTTGATGCCGATGGAACTGTGAATTCGGATGCAAGTAAAATTGGTGCACTCGCCGTGGGAATCCCAGGAACGGTCGCAGGCTTATTTGAAGTTCATGACAAGTTTGGAACACTACCCTTTGAGAAATTAATAGAACCCGCCATACAATTAGCACTTAATGGGGTGGTTGTGACAGAAAAGCAAGCTCAAAGTTTAAATGATCATACAGACGATTTTAAGATCGCAAACAATAGAACCATTTTACTGGATAAGGTTTGGAAAAAAGGAGATACCATTAAATATCTAAAATTAGCCGAAACATTAAAGCGTATTAAAGCCAATGGAAGGGATGAATTCTATAAAGGGGAAACGGCTAATATTATAGTGGATCAGGTTCAAGAACTCGGAGGGATTATCACCAAAGAAGACTTAGCCAGTTATGTAGCCGTATGGAGAGACCCGATCACGTTTATGTATAAAGAGTATAAAATTATTTCCATGCCACCTCCGTCGAGCGGCGGTATTTGTCTTGCTCAAATTTTAAAAAGTATTGAACCTTATAATGTAGAACAATACGCACATAATTCAACAAAATATATTCAACTAATCGCCGAAGCAGAACGCAGAGCTTACGCAGATAGATCCTATTTTTTAGGAGACCCCGATTTTGTCAATATTCCAACAGACAGTTTGATGTCTGAAAATTATCTTTCTAAACGAATGACGGATTTTGATTGGGAAAAAGCCACGAAGTCGAGCGCACTCTCCCGAGGGTCTCTTCCCGGATATGAAAGTAATGAAACCACCCATTATTCGATTGTGGACTCTTTTGGGAACAGTGTCGCTGTGACCACCACTCTAAATGCTGCCTACGGATCTAAAGTTTATGTAGAAGAAGGCGGCTTCTTTTTAAATAATGAAATGGATGATTTTAGTGCAAAACCTGGAGAACCAAACATGTACGGCTTGGTCGGCGCTGAAGCCAATGCGATTGCGCCCCAAAAAAGAATGCTAAGCTCGATGTCGCCAACCATTATTGAAAAAGATGGACAACTCAAAATGGTGGTAGGCTCACCAGGAGGCTCTACAATTATTACCTCCGTGATGCAAAATATTATAAATGTATTAGATTTTGATATGAGCATGCAAGAATCAGTTTCCAAACCTCGTTTTCACCATCAATGGTTGCCGGATAATATCAAATTTGAAACTTCTTTTGACACCATTGCTTTTAAACCACTTCATAAATTGGGTTATAAAATAGATCAAAGCAATTCACCAGTCATCGGGAAAGTGGATGCGATTTTAGTATTGCCAAATGGTCAATTAGAAGGCGGTGCAGATCCAAGAGGAGATGACACGGCTGAAGGGTTTTAATAAATAATGCTAAAATTTGATTCATAAATAGGTTAAAAGGAATGGTGAAATCTTTAAAAGAATAGCTCTAAAATTTCATTATTAAATGGAACTGTCTAACTTTGCAGATCAAACCAACGCATATGTCAAAACTGAGCAAACACGATTTAGAAGCTTTAGCCTATCACGAAAAACCCACTCCAGGAAAAATTCAGGTAGTACCCACCACTAAATACGCCTCTCAAAGAGACTTGGCATTGGCTTATTCTCCCGGAGTTGCAGCGCCTTGTTTGGCCATAGAAAAAAATCCATCGGATGCATATAAATATACGGCTAAAGGAAATTTAGTCGCTGTAATTACCAATGGAACCGCTGTTTTAGGGTTGGGGAATATTGGGGCTGAAGCGTCCAAGCCAGTCATGGAAGGGAAAGGATTGCTCTTTAAAATTTTTGCAGATATAGATGTATTTGATATAGAAGTAAATACTGAAAATGTAGAAGAATTTATTCAAACCGTAAAAAATATAGCCCCAACTTTTGGAGGGATTAATCTAGAAGATATCAAAGCGCCAGAGGCATTTGAAATTGAAAAACGACTCAAAGAAGAACTCGATATTCCTGTCATGCATGACGACCAACATGGGACCGCTATAATATCTGCGGCAGCTTTATTGAACGCGTTGGAAATTGCTGAAAAAAACATCAAAGATGTACGAATTGTAGTGAGTGGTGCAGGAGCTGCAGCGATTTCTTGTACCCGGTTATACCAATCGTTTGGAGCGAAACTCGAAAATATCGTAATGCTCGATAGCAAAGGCGTTATTAGAAACGATCGGGATCATTTAACCTCTCAAAAAGCAGAGTTTGCAACCCATAGAAAAATTGATACTTTGGATGAAGCGATGAAAGATGCTGATGTATTTATTGGACTTTCAACTTCTGATATTGTAAACCCTCAAATGTTATTATCCATGGCTGATAATCCAATTGTGTTTGCCATGGCGAATCCCGATCCAGAAATAAAATACCATCTCGCGGTGAAAACACGCGATGATATTATCATGGCGACGGGTCGAAGTGACACACCCAATCAAGTAAATAATGTGCTTGGATTTCCATTCATATTTAGAGGCGCTTTAGATGTGCGAGCCACCTCTATTAATGAAGAAATGAAAAAAGCAGCCGTAATTGCATTAGCCGAATTGGCAAAAGAACCCGTTCCAGAACAAGTTAACATTGCCTATGGCGAAACCCGACTCACTTTTGGAAAAGATTATATTATACCAAAACCATTTGACCCCCGATTGATTGCGGCGATCCCACCAGCCGTAGCAAAAGCAGCCATCGATAGTGGTGTGGCTTTGGCACCAATCACTAATTGGGAAACATATGAAGATGCCCTTTTAGAACGCATGGGATCCGACAATAAAATTGTTCGAATGTTATTTAACAGAGCGAAACTAAATCCAAAACGGGTTGTTTTTGCTGAAGCCGACCAATTAAATGTACTTAAGGCCGCACAAATTGTTTTAGAAGAAGGCATGGCAACGCCCATCCTATTAGGACGTCGCGACGAAATTGAACGTCTGATGATCGAACTAGAATTTGATGCTGAAGTCCTCATTATTGACCCAAAAGACGATGAAAGCAGTGTTCAAAAAAATAGATACGCTGAAATATATTGGAAACAACAACAGCGCAAAGGCGTGACCCTTTTAGCGGCTCAAAAACTCATGCGTGAACGCAATTATTTTGCGGCCATGATGGTCAATGAAGGCGATGCTGATGCTCTTGTTTCTGGCTATTCTAGTAATTATGGTTCTGTGGTAAAACCAATGTTAAACTTAATTGGATT
Source organism: Flavobacteriaceae bacterium (assembly GCA_029252265.1). Classification (GTDB taxonomy): domain Bacteria; phylum Bacteroidota; class Bacteroidia; order Flavobacteriales; family Flavobacteriaceae; genus Hel1-33-131. The sequence continues at coordinate 5,112 of JAQXBT010000076.1, forward strand.
GGCACCTGGTTCGACACGGATTGCGACGACCAACGTGATGATCACCCAAAGAGGCCCTATGTTTTTAAGTGATACCGCGATAAATATCAATCCGACCGCGAACGATTTAATTAAAATTGCGCAGATGACCTCTGGTGTGGTTAAAATGTTTGGATTAGAGCCTGTCATGGCAATGATATCATATTCTAACTTTGGTTCTTCTAAAGATAAAACTGCAACCAAAGTGAGAGAAGCGGTTTCGTACCTTCACAGAAGACATCCAAACTTGTTAGTTGACGGCGAATTGCAAACCGATTTTGCTTTGAATAGCGACATGTTGAAAGCTAATTTCCCGTTCTCTAGACTTGCAAACAAAAAAGTGAACACCCTTATTTTTCCAAATCTAGAGTCGGCAAACATTACTTATAAATTATTAAAAGAACTCAATAAAGCAGAATCTATTGGTCCAATTATGATGGGGTTACGCAAGCCCGTTCACATTTTACAATTAGGGGCTAGTGTCGATGAAATCGTGAATATGACAGCCGTTGCAGTTGTCGATGCGCAACAAAAAGAAAAAACAGTGAATTAAGCCACTAAATCACTTTCTTTTTTCTTCTTTAAATATTGTATTATTTTAGTACATTTGAAATTCAAAGGAAGTGAAACTATGATTACACACATTCAAGGTAAATTAGCTGAAAAAACCCCAACGCATGTCATTATTGATTGCAATGGAATAGGATACTTTATCAACATTTCACTTCATACATTTTCTCAAATTCCAGATCAAGAATCGATTAAGGTGTTTACACATCTTCAGGTGAAAGAAGACTCGCATACGCTCTACGGGTTTATTAGCTCTGCCGAAAGAGAAATTTTTAGATTGCTAATCTCTGTGAGTGGTATTGGCGCAAACACCGCTCGTACCATGCTATCGTCACTTACACCAAAACAAATTAGAGAAGGCATAGCCGTTGGAGATGTTGCTTTAATACAGTCTGTTAAAGGAATTGGCCTTAAAACAGCTCAGCGTGTAATCATTGATTTAAAAGACAAAGTTCTTAAAATTTATGATATTGATGAATCTTCCTTGTCTCAAAACAATACAAATAAAGATGAAGCGTTATCTGCTTTAGAAGTTTTAGGCTTTATGAAAAAACAATCGGAACGTGTGGTCGAAAAAGTAGTCACATCTCACCCTGATGCCACGGTAGAATTTATTATTAAAGAAGCCCTCAAAAACCTGTAATACATTTGAAAACGTCAACTTATAAATCATATTTCAAAAGACTTTTTTTAGCAGTCCTTTTTTTGAGCTGTGTTTCAAATGTGTTTGCACAACAACCAACAACCGTTCGAGACTCTACGTCTACAACCTTTTCATTTGGAAAACTAGACACTCCAGACCCTAGTAGTATTGAGAATAAATACACCTATGACCCCTTAACGGATCGCTATTTTTACACATCAACCATTGGGGATTTCAACATCAACTATCCCGTTATATTAACGCCCAAAGAATTTCAAGACCTAGTAGTCAAAGAAAGTCTTAAAGAATATTATAAAGAAAAACTAGATGCAGCTGAAGGGAAAAAAGAAGGTTCTGAAGAAGCGAAGAAAAATTTAATTCCGGATATGTATGTCAACTCCAAGTTTTTTGAAACCATATTTGGAGGAAATACAATTACGGTCGCCCCACAAGGGTCTGTAGAAATGGATTTAGGAGTCATGTACTCCAAACAAGAAAATCCTTCTTTTTCGCCACAGAATCAAAGTAATCTTACCTTTGATTTTGACCAACGAATAAGTTTAAGTTTGCTGGGAAAAGTAGGAACTCGATTACAAGTCAATGCAAACTATGATACCCAATCTACGTTTGACTTTCAAAACATTGTTAAGTTAGAATACGACCCTTCAATCCCTGGTTTGGGAGATTTGAGTGATTTGAATGATCTAAAAGATAAGCGATCGGTTGGTGGCGGCGAAGACTCTATTTTGAAAAAATTAGAAGTTGGTAATGTAAGCATGCCATTAAATAGTTCGCTGATTTCGGGAGCCCAAAGCCTTTTTGGAGTTAAAACAGAACTGCAATTTGGAAAAACGACTATTACAGGGGTGTTTTCTGAGCAACAATCGGAGACACGAACGGTTGTCGCACAGGGTGGAGGAACCTTAGAGGATTTTGAATTTTTTGGATTGGATTATGACGAAAACAGACACTTTTTTCTAGGGCATTATTTTAGAGAATCATACGATGAAGCCCTCAAAAATTATCCATTCATCAAATCCCAAGTTCAAATTACAAGAGTCGAAGTATGGGTTACAAACCGTACCAATCGAACCGAAAATATTCGAAATATAATTGCATTACAAGATCTAGGAGAAACGTCCAGAATAGGATTATCTACGATTCCTACCGGATTTGTAAATGAGGAACTCAATACGCCTCCAAATAACGAAAATAATGATTTTGCTCCAGCTGAGATAGGCAAGCCCGACTCACAGCTAAGTAGCGCTATAAGAGATATTGCAACCGCACAAGCAGGATTTTTGTTGCCAGGTGTTAATGAAGGATCTGATTATGGAAAATTAGAAAATGCAAGAAAATTAACCCAAGGAAATGAGTTTACCGTTGACCCACAGTTAGGCTATATTTCGTTAAGCCAACGCCTTCAAAACGATGAAATTTTAGCCGTTGCTTATCAATACACCATTGGAAAAGACGTGTTTCAAGTAGGAGAGTTTGCAAATGACGGACTTAGTGCCACGGCTACGGGTGTGGATGGCGCAACAGGCAACCAAACGGTCTCCAATCAAAGTTTGGTTCTAAAAATGTTAAAAAGTGCGGTCACCGATGTTGAGCTTCCGGTTTGGGATTTGATGATGAAAAACATCTATAACACTGGTGCGTATCAATTATCCCAAGATGATTTTCGATTGAATATTTTTTATAACGAAACCTCCGCACTTAATTTTATTACTCCAGTAGGAACCACGCCATTTCCCGATCCAACAGCCAATGCCGACCCTATCAATGAAACCCCTTTAATTCGACTCTTTAACTTTGATAGATTAAATTTCAATAACGACCCCCAAAACAAAGGTGATGGATTTTTTGATTTTGTTCCAGGGATTACCGTCATTCCTCAAAACGGTAAAATTGTCTTCACGAAAGTAGAGCCATTTGGAGATTATCTTTTTGAAACTTTACGACTCAGCCCTTCTGAAGATTATAACGGAGATGAAGCCGTTTCAACAGATTATAACCAGAATCAGGCAAAATACGTTTACAGATCACTTTATAAAAGCACCAAGACGGCCGCATTACAAGACAGTGATAAAAACAAGTTTTTGATGCGTGGTCGCTACAAATCTACGGGCGGATCCGGAATTCCTATTGGAGCATTTAATGTCCCGAGAGGTTCTGTAAATGTGACTGCGGGTGGACGTGTGCTGGTTGAAGGCGTCGATTATACGGTTAATTATCAGATTGGAACAGTTCAAATATTAGATCCTTCCTTGCAAGCGTCTAACACACCGATTCAAGTGTCAGTTGAAAATAATGCTGTGTTTGGGCAACAAACCAAACGATTTACAGGGATTAATATCGAACATCAATTTAATGAAAACTTTGTCCTAGGTGCGACCGTTTTAAACCTCAATGAACGCCCCATTACTCAAAAAGCGAATTATGGTACTGAACCCATAAACAATACAATTTTTGGCCTTAACGGAAACTATTCTACTGAAGTTCCTTTTTTAACCCGACTTGCTAACAAACTTCCAAATATTGATACAGATGCGGTGTCTAATTTATCGCTTCGAGGTGAATTTGCTTACCTTAAACCAGGGGCACCAAAAGGCGTTGATTTTGATAGTGAAGCAACGTCATATATTGACGATTTTGAAGGCTCACAGAATGGTATTAGTTTATTAAGTCCACAGTCGTGGTTTTTATCAAGTCGACCTGTAAATCTTGGGCGTACCTATTCACAAGGGAATGAAGATGCTTTGGAATATCAAAATGGATTTGATCGCGCCCACCTAAACTGGTACACAGTAGATCCTATATTTTATGGAGGTCAACGACCTGGCGGAATTTCAGACGATGATATTTCTGATTTGTACACCCGCCGTGTTTTTATTAATGAATTATTTCCACAAGAAGATTTAGTCACGGGGCAATATTCGGTGATTAATACACTCGATTTAGTTTACAACCCAGCTGAAAGAGGGCCTTATAATTACCAACCAGGGGCTGAAGATGGGGTTTTAGAGACTCCTAAAGAGAGTTGGGCAGGGATCACCCGACAGCTCACTTCTACAGATTTTGAACAAGCCAACGTAGAATATGTCGAGTTTTGGCTCATGGACCCTTTTTTAGATAACCCTTCAAGTTCAGGTGGAAAATTGGTATTAAACTTAGGGAATATTTCTGAAGATGTGATTAAAGATGGACGTAAGCAATATGAAAATGGACTTCCCGAAAATGGAGATATAAGCTTTTTTCCTCAATCGGATTGGGGTACCGTCACCCCGCAAAATCAATCGTTGATTTATGCCTTTTCGTCACAAGGCGAAGATCGTGCCCGACAAGATGTTGGATTGGATGGCTATAATGATTTTGAAGAACAAACGATAACCACACCTGACGCGCAATTTTCGGCCTTTCAATCTCTTCCAGATCCCGCAAACGATAATTATCAATATTACTTGAATCGAGAGGGTGATATTTTTGAGCGGTATAAAAAATACAATGGCTTGGAAGGAAATTCTCCAGACACATTTTCGGATACCAATCGGGGCTCAACGCCACAACCCGATGTCGAAGACATCAACCGTGATAATACCATGAATACGATTGACAGTTATTACGAATATGAAATTGGGATTAGTTCTATGGATTTTAGTGATGCGAACAACCCTTATATTGTAGACCGAAAGTCGATCGCTAGTATCACATTACCTAATGGTTCGACCGCTAAGACGATTAACTGGTATCAATATAGAATTCCATTATCCGAGTTTACAAATAAAATAGGACGGATTTCTGATTTTAGATCCATTCGTTTTGCACGCTTGTATTTAAAAGATTTCTCTGAAACAACCGTGCTTCGTTTTGGAACCTTAGATTTAGTGCGAAGCGATTGGCGTCGTTATCAACTATCACTGGATATAGAATCAAATGCTGAGACGGAACTCGACCCGACCACTCTAAGTGTTGGGATTATAGGGGTTCAAGAAAATGACGGTAGTTATGTGCCACCACCTGGTGTGGTCCGAGAACAATTAAATAACAACAATTCAATTATCCGTCAAAATGAACAGTCGTTGGTGGTGAATGTCTGTGAGCTGGAGCCCGAAGATTCAAGGGCAGTTTTCAAAAACATCAATGTGGACATGCGTCAGTATAAAAAACTAAAAATGTTTATCCATGCTGAAGATGGAGAATCCGGGGGTTTTGACGAAGGAAACATGGTCGCATTTGTAAGAATGGGAAATGATTTTACACAAAATTACTATCAATTAGAAATCCCTTTACGGAAATCGTCTGGTGCCACGGGCGCTTCAGAAAACGAGGTTTGGCCAGAATACAATGAGATAAACATCCCACTTGAATTTCTCGAACAGATAAAAGCATTGGGGATCAGTTTAGGAACGTTAGGGAATGAAAACCCTCTTTTTTACAATGTCATTGATGGCGAATTACAAGAAGGCACGGTAGGAGAATTTGATTCGTTTTCGATGAGTTCTGATGAGGTGCCTTTTGAGCAGCGAATTGCGGTGAAGGGAAATCCAAATTTTGGAGATATTAGAACCCTAATGCTTGGGATTAAAAATATTGGCCCAACAAACCAATGTGCCGAAGTTTGGTTTAATGAACTCCGATTGGCCGATATGGACAACGAAGGTGGTTGGGCTGCCGTTATGAGTATGGATACAAACATTGCCGACTTCATGAACATCAACGCCAATGCCAAACGAACTACGACTGGTTTTGGAACTTTGGAACAAGGACCAAATGAACGGAGTCGTGAAGATTTGAAACAATACGATGTTGTAACCAACATAAATGTAGGTCAGTTACTACCAAAAAAATGGGGCTTAGAAATCCCTTTCAATTATGGGCAAAGTGAAACATTAATCACTCCAGAGTACGATCAACAATATAAAGACTTAAAGCTTCAGTCGCGTTTAGATGCGGCCACAAGTTCCGAAGAACGCGATCGAATCGAAAATCAATCGGAAGATTATACAAAACGTAAAAGTATTAACTTTATTGGCGTCCGAAAAAACAAAACAGGCGATGCAAAACCGAGAGTTTATGACGTTGAAAATTTGACTTTAAATTATTCGTTCAACGAGATGAAACATCGGGATTTTGAAATCGAAAATGCGTTGGATCAAAATGTACGCGTTGGGGGGAATTACAGTTACAGCTTTAGTCCGTTAAAAATTGAGCCATTCAAGAAAAATGATTCTTTATTTACTGGTAAATACTGGCAACTTTTAAAAGATTTCAATTTCAATTTATTACCAACCAACCTTTCGGTAAACTCCGACTTTAATAGGCAATTTAACAGTCAGAAATTTAGAGATGCAGATTTAGGAGTTAGCAATTTAACGGTCGATGAACTGATTCGGAGAAATTACACATTCGATTTCCAGTACACGGTTAATTACAGCATCACAGATGCGCTACGGGTTAACTTTACAGCTGCCAATAATAACATTGTCAGAAATTATTTTGTGGACGATAATTTAAAAGGCGATCAAGACCCTAGTTTAGGTGTGTGGGATCGGTTTTTTGATTTTGGAGACCCCAACAGGCATACCCAACAATTAGGCATCAATTATGAGTTGCCGTTTAAAAAAATACCGACACTGAATTTCTTAACTTCCAACTATACCTATTCGGGAGACTTCCAATGGAACAAAGGCTCTGATTTATTTGGAGAGATTGAGTTAGGTGGGGCAATCTATGACCTTGGGAATTCTATTTCTAATGCAAGTCAGCACAACCTGAATACGCAGATGGATATGCGAAAACTATATCGATATTTGGGTGTAAAAAACACATCTAACAAAAGAAAGGCGTCCAAAAAATCCAAAAAATTTAATTTAAAAAATGTGGGTCTTGGGTTACTTACAAGTGTGAAACGGATGCAGGTCAACTATTCGGAAAGTAATAGTACGTTTTTACCTGGTTACATTCCAACGCCTGGATTCTTAGGAACCCTTAAACCTACGGCTGGTTTCACCTTTGGAAGTCAACGTGACATTCGTAGGATATCTGCTCAGAACGGCTGGTTAACCACTTATGAGGATTTTAATCAACAATATTCAGAGACCCATAATCAAAACTTAGATTATGTGATAAATATGGAGCCCATCAAAGATTTAAAAATCGATTTAACAGGTGGCAAAACCTATGCGAGCAGTTTAAACGAAAATTTTCATGCAGCGAAGGACACTAATGGAGATGGTCTGATAGATTATACTTCATTATTTCAAAATACGTTTGGAAATTTCAATATCTCAACCTCGCTCATCAAGACCGCTTTTAGTCAAAGTGATGAAACGAATTCAGTGCCTTTTGAGGCGTTCAAAAGCAACCGTTTGGTGATCGCCAATCGTCTTGCTCAGGACTTTTATGGCGCCAACCCGATTACTACCGATGCAGAAGGCTATCCTGAAGGCTTTGGGAAAAACAGTCAAGCCGTTTTATTGCCTGCGTTTTTAGCAGCTTACTCAGGTAAAAAATCCAATAAAATAAGTCTGGATGCTTTTAGAGACATTCCAATTCCGAATTGGACGTTGAAATACACCGGCTTTATGAAAATGAAGTGGTTCAAGAAAAGGTTCAAACGTTTTTCAATCACCCACGGCTATAACGCGTCTTATACCATCAATCAATTCCGAACAAATTTAGATTATAATGCTGCAGATTCCAATGTAAACTATGCAGATCAGAGTCCAAAAACTAAAGATCTGTCTGGGAATTTCAAAGCACAAACTTTATTTAGTAATGTAAATTTAGTGGAGCAATTTAGTCCCTTAGTTAAGATAGATTTTGAAATGAAGAGCTCTGTCAAAGTTTCGACAGAAATTAAAAAAGACCGTAGTTTATCTTTAAGTTTTGATAATAATCTTTTGACGGAGATTCAAGGGTACGAATATATTTTTGGACTTGGGTATCGAATTAAAGACCTTAAATTCAAAACAAAATTAGCCGGGAAAAAAAAGACAGTAAAAAGTGATTTGAATATGAAGGCCGATGTTTCGGTTCGAAACAATAAAACAATTATTCGTTATCTCGATTTAGATAATAATCAAGTGAGTGCAGGCCAAACCATTTGGAGTTTAAGGTATGCAGCCGACTATGCGTTTAGCAAAAACCTAACCGCTATTTTCTATTTTGATTATGCGTTCTCAGAATATGCAATTTCAACAGCTTTCCCGCAAACAACGATTAGATCAGGATTCACACTTCGTTACAATTTTGGAAATTAAAACACAATCACACTAACTATTTTATACTTATGAATATTCCATCCGAACTAAAATACACAAAAGATCACGAATGGGTCAAAATCGACTGCGACATCCTCACTGTTGGTATTACTGATTTTGCACAAGGCGAACTCGGCGATATTGTATACGTAGAAGTAGACACCCTTGATGAGGCATTGGAAGCGGATGCTGTTTTTGGAACGGTAGAAGCCGTTAAAACAGTCTCAGATTTGTTTTTGCCAGTGGCAGGAGAAATTATTGAGTTTAATGATTCCTTAGAAGATGAGCCCGAAAAAGTAAACGAAGACCCTTACGGCGATGGTTGGATGATTAAATTAAAGGTTGAAAATCAATCGGATTTAGAAACGCTTCTTAGTGCGGAAGATTATAAAGAATTGATCGGTGCTTAAAAACAAACTCATATACACAATTACCATTGTATATACCTTAGCGATTATCGCTTTGAGTTTTATGAACCTTCAAGAAATACCAGAACTCAACACCGGTTTTGATGATAAAATATTTCATTGTATTGCCTATGCTCTTTTTTGCTTAGTGTGGTATCTTTGTTTTAAGGCTTTAAAATTAAAGTCAAGTTTAATCTTAGCAATTGTGTTTTCTATTGCATTTGGTGGATTGATTGAGATTTTACAAAGTAAATTATCATCTTATAGAACAACAGAGTTTTTTGATCTGTTGGCCAATACACTTGGAGTACTTTTAATGGCGATTGGGATACGTTTAAAAAAAAGATATAATTAAAAACGCAGAAACCTTTGCATAGTTGTTTATTTTTTAATTAATTTAACCCTCGGAAATAAAACAGATTTAATATGGAATCAAAGAAAAACCCAGAATCAGACGTTAGCAGAAATGCATCCATCTATTTTGCAGTTGGATTGGCACTAATGATGTTTATAACATACAATACAATTAATTATAAAACTTATGATAAGTCCTTAATTGATATTGGAAAATTAGACTTAGATGCAGATCTAGATGAAGAAATCCCTTTAATAGATCAAATCAAGCCGCCACCGCCACCGCCACCGCCACCAGCAGCACCAGAGGTTATTGAAATCGTGGAGGATGAGGAAGAGATTGAAGAAACAGTAATAGAGTCTACTGAAACAGATCAAGAAGAAGAAATTGAGATTGAAGACATCGAGATTGAAGAAGTCTATGAAGATGTTGAGGTTCCGTTTTCTGTCATCGAAAATGTACCTGAATATCCAGGCTGTGAAAAAGGATCTAATACTGAAAAGCGTAAATGTATGTCCGCTAAAATCGCAAAATTTGTACAACGAAAATTCAATACAGATTTAGCAGGTGATTTAGGATTATCAGGAAAACAACGTATCAGTGTGATCTTTAAAATCAATAAAAATGGAGATGTTACTGGAGTTCGTTCAAGAGCACCACACCCTCGATTAGAAAAAGAAGCAGCGCGTGTGATCAACATGCTACCAAAAATGAAACCAGGACGTCAGCGTGGAAAAGCGGTGATTGTCCCTTACTCATTACCGATTACGTTTCAAGTACAAGACTAACATTTAGTTATTATAGAATTTAAATCCCGCCTCGGCGGGATTTTTTATGACCTCTATTTAAGATATAAATACCGTTTTTCGTAATCGATCACCGCAGATCCTTTTTTAAGAACATCGGCCCCCAAAATTCCATCAACTGGAGACGCGTCTATTGAATCAAACGCATCATTCACATAACTTAGATCTATTAGGGCTACTGGGAAACGGTTCGTTATCCAGCCTCCAATACGAATGCGATTGTTTTTTGAGACAAGCGTATCTATTTTATCTGGCCCAGCGCCTCTCGCCTTTATAATTGAAGTTTCCGTATTTAATTTAAATTTTTCTTCAAGTTTCTTATCTACGAAAGAAGTAGAAGCTCCAGTATCTAATATGAATATTCCTTTGGTTCCATTAATCTTTACAATAATTTTAAAGTGATTTGAAGCAATAGAGTGCATTTTTATTTTGTAATACGATTTTTTTGTTAGATATTCAGATAAAGAATGCGATGTTGTTTTCAAATCAAATTATTTTTAACAAATATACTATTCAAAAACTTACTTTTACATTATGACAATCACAGACACCCACACCCATCTCTACAGTGAAGTATTTGACGAAGACAGAACAGAAGTCATCGAACGTGCTTTAGCCGCAGGAGTGACTCGATTTTTTATCCCTGCAATCGATTCTACTTATACAAAATCAATGTATGCGTTAGAAAAAAGCTATCCTGAAAACATGTTTTTAATGATGGGACTCCATCCAACTCATGTTAAAGAAGATTACTTAGAAGAGTTGAACCACGTTAAGCAGCAATTGAAATCTCGAAAATTCGTAGCGATTGGCGAAATCGGTATGGATCTTTATTGGGATCAGAGGCTTGTAAAACCTCAACAAGAAGTGTTTAGGCAGCAAATCCAATTGGCAAAGCAGTATAAGCTGCCCATTGTCATTCATTGTCGAGGGGCATTTGATCAGGTTTTCGAAATATTAGAAGAGGAAAAGGGAGCTGATTTATATGGTGTTTTTCATTGTTTTATAGGAACTTTTGAGCAAGCTCAGCTAGCAATTTCATATAACATGAAACTAGGAATAGGCGGAGTTGTAACTTTCCAAAATGGAAGAATCGATAAATTTTTGAAGCGTATTGACTTAAAGCACATTGTTATGGAGACAGATTCTCCTTACTTATCACCAGCGCCATTGCGAGGGAAACGAAATGAAAGTAGTTTTATAGTAAATGTATTGGATAAGTTATCAAAGATTTACCGAAAGCCAAAGGAAGAAATTGCAGCGATTACGACCCAAAATTCAAAAGATGTCTTTAAACGGTGATTAAATGAGCCAACAAATTTTATTAATCTATACGGGTGGAACCATTGGGATGATCAAAGATCCAATAACGGCGACACTGCATGCATTTGATTTTGCGTCACTGCTTGAGAAAATTCCAGAATTGAATCTCTTAGATTGTACGATTGATACCCTTTCTTTTGAAACACCCATAGATTCTTCTAATATTAATCCATCACACTGGGTGGCGATAGCAACTATTATAGAAGAAAACTATGCAAAATTTGACGGGTTTGTGGTACTCCATGGGAGTGACACCATGAGTTACTCTGCATCGGCTCTTAGCTTTATGTTAGAACACCTCTCCAAACCTGTAATTTTTACAGGGTCACAACTTCCCATCGGAGATTTAAGGACAGATGCTAAAGAAAATTTAATCACCTCTATCCAAATCGCTGCATTACAAAACAATAATACGGCGGTTATTAAAGAAGTTGGCTTGTATTTTGAGTATAAATTATATAGAGGGAACCGAACGACTAAAATTAATGCGGAGCATTTTCAGGCCTTTGCATCATTAAACTTACCATTTCTATTGAGCTCTGGAGTTCATCTAAAGGTTAATCATGAATTATTACTAAAAAATTACTCTCAAGCACCTTTAATGGTTCATAAAAAATTAGATACCAACGTTGCGCTAATAAAGTTATTTCCTGGAATGACAGCGCATGTATTAGAATCTATTCTAGAGATTCCAACCCTAAAAGCTGTTGTCATTGAAACGTATGGAAGTGGTAATGCCACAACAGAGGATTGGTTTTTACAAGCAATCGAAAAGGCATTATCTAAAGGTCTCTATATAATTAATGTAACCCAATGTGCTGGAGGGAGTGTTCAAATGAATCAATATCAAACTGGTAAACTACTTGAAAAATTAGGTGTTATTTCTGGGAACGATATGACAACTGAGTCCGCTATCACAAAATTAATGTATATGTTAGGGCTCCAAATTCCAGGAAATATGTTCAAAACTGTTTTTGAAACAGACTTGCGTGGCGAAATATCCTAAAATTAGGCCTTAAAAATTTTAGCAATCAAACTATTTTTTCTTTATTTGGAGTTGTAAAATTTTAGAGAGGTGGCCGAGTGGTCGAAGGCGCACGCTTGGAAAGCGTGTATACGGCAACGTATCGAGGGTTCGAATCCCTTCCTCTCTGCAATTGCCCCAAAAACAAGGACTTAACTTCAATTAGTTTATGTGTTATTAATTTTTTATCAATAATTTACTGAGTTTTCTCATTTTAATTTTTGTAATTCTATTTTTTTTATATCTTTAACATCTTAACTAATAATATTATTTTAATAAAATCAAGAATATAACAATGAAAAGATTATTTCCAATTCTAGCTATCGCATTCGTGATGGCATTCGGGTCTGTAAGTGCGAGTACAAACATGAACACAAGTTCTGTTATTACAACAATTGTTAATCCAGTTCAAGATGATGCAGCATCAGCTGATGCAGAATCATTAGGATTTCACCAAGAACTTAAAAAACGATTTATTGAAGGAGGTCCAGGCTTTATGGGCATCGTTTTATTATGTCTTATATTAGGTCTTGCAATTGCAATTGAAAGAATTATCTTCTTAAATCTTTCAACGACTAATTCAAAAAAATTAACTGAAGATGTTGAAAGTGCTTTGGCTTCAGGAGGTTTAGATGCCGCTAAGGAAGTTTGTAGAAATACAAAAGGGCCAATTGCATCGATCTTTTACCAAGGTTTAGACCGTGCCAATGAAGATTTAGACTCTGCTGAAAAAGCAGTGGTTGCTTATGGTGGTGTCCAAATGGGACAATTAGAGAAAAATGTTTCTTGGATCTCATTATTTATAGCTTTAGCTCCAATGTTAGGATTTATGGGAACTGTAATCGGAATGATTCAGGCCTTTGATAAAATTGAAGCTGCTGGAGATATGCAGCCATCACTTGTTGCTGGGGGTATTAAAGTAGCTCTTTTAACAACGGTATTTGGTCTGGTTGTTGCAATTATACTACAAGTCTTTTATAACTACATTATTTCAAAAATAGATAGTATTGTAAACGACATGGAAGATGCCTCTATATCTTTAATGGATATCTTGGTAAAAAACAAAAAATAATAACACCTCAATACTAAATCAGATAATTATGGATATACAAAAATTATTGAAGATTGTAGCTATTGTCATCGGTGTGATTTCAATCTTCTTCCTCGGAAGTATAATTTCTACTGGAGATGAAGCAATCAAAGCAGGTGAAAGCAGCGGGTCAATAGATACCTTTATGTATGTGGCTTATGCGATTTTCGCGATTGCCGTAGCAGCTGTGTTAGCTTTTACAGTAATAAACTTAGTTTCAAACACTGCTGGACTAAAAAAGACCCTTATGGGCGTTGGCGCTTTTGTAGTGCTCTTATTAATTTGCTACTTTGGCTTTGCTAATGGCGTAGAAACAATTCGTAAAGATGGTGATATACTCTCGGCTAACGGCTCAAGACTAATAGGTGCTGGACTGTATCTATTTTATTTCTTAGCAATTATTGCTGGAGGAATCATGTTAGGCTTTGGAGTTAAAAAAATGGTAAAATAATATGGCTAAGAGATCCGCACCAGAAGTGAATGCAGGCTCAATGGCTGATATCGCTTTCTTATTATTGATTTTTTTCTTGGTCACAACGACCATAGAAAAAGACTCAGGAATTAATCGAAAACTTCCTCCGATGGAAGAAGAAGATCAACCTGATGTCATCATCAAGCAAAAAAACATTTTCACAGTACTTCTCAATGGTAAAGATCAATTACTTGTTGAAGATGAACTCATGGAAATTAAAGATTTGAGAGTTGCAGCTGTGGAGTTTTTAGATAACAATGGCGATAAGTCTTGTACCTATTGTCAAGGCCCTAAAGATCCAACATCATCTGATAATCCAGACAAAGCAATTATATCACTGAAAAACGAACGTGAAACATCCTATGCAGCTTATATTTCTGTTCAAAATGAACTAGTAGCAGCATATAATGTACTTCGTAACAGAAGAGCGCTTCAACTCGGTCCTCAAGAAGGATTTAGAGAAATGAATTTTGTAGAAATGCAACAAAACTATAAAGATGCTCGTTTTGTAGGAAATAAAGTAAAGTTAAAAGCAGTGATCGATCAGATTAAATTAGAGTTTCCACAGAAACTTTCTGAAGTTCAGTAGATTAACCTAAAAAAACAAAATGTCAAAATTTAAAAAGAAATCAGAGGGAGGTATACCTGCCATTTCAACGGCTTCGCTTCCAGATATCGTATTTATGTTGCTATTCTTTTTTATGGTGGCTACTGTGATGCGCGAAAATTCACTCAAAATTCAAAATGCACTTCCGGTCGCAAATCAAGTTGAGAAACTCGATAAAAAAAACCCTGTAAGTTATATCTACATGGGTAAGCCAAGTTCAGGCTACGAGAAATTCGGAACAGAAGCAAGAGTTCAATTGAATGATCAATTCGCAGACCTTAAAGAAGTTGGTGCCTTTATTATCTCCGAAAGAGCGGCTCTCAGAGAAGAATTAATACCCTTTCTTACAGTGGCGCTTAAAGTCGATAAGGATGCTAATATGGGAATCGTAGGCGATGTAAAGCAAGAACTTAGAAAAGTGAATGCACTTAAAATTAACTATACAACTGGAGTTGGTGATGCGATGACCAACATCAAATAACCACACTTTAAAATATTTAAAAAGGCATTCTTAATAGAATGCCTTTTTTTATTTAATTTAGCGAAGGAATACAGAAATAAATTGTCCATGAAATATTGCTTTTTTTTATTTTCTTTTTTAATGTGTCTTCAAACCGTTTTAGGGCAATCTAACAAAGCAGAATCACTAGATTCTTTGTACCGAGAAGATCAATTGTATATTTCTGTAACGTATAATGCTTTGATTAATTTGACAGAAGATATGACTCAAAATAGTTTCTCACCAGGACTTCACTTGGGGTTCATGAGAGATTTTCCAATGAACAAAGCTCGAAATTTTGCTATCGGATTAGGACTCGGTTATTCTTACAATAGATTTAATCAAAATTTAAAAATTGACACTTCATCTCAACCTATATACGAGATTGTTGAAGGGGGTAATTTTAACAAGAACAACTTTTCTCAACATCTTATCGAATTCCCTTTAGAGTTCCGTTGGCGCACCTCTAATTCAGAAACATATAAATTCTGGAGAATTTACTCCGGAATCAAAGCGGGATATGTATTTGCTTCTAAATCTGTTTTTGAAGACGCTAATGAACGGCTGTATTCAAAAAACTTAGAAGGCCTAAACGCATGGCAATATGGTCTTACCCTTAGTGTAGGGTATAACACTTGGAATGGTTATGTTTATTATGGTTTGAACTCTGTTTTTGATTCGGTTTCGACAATAAACAATCAATCAATTGATTTCAATTCCTTAAAAATTGGTCTTATATTCTATATTCTATAACCAATTATTTAAAAGTACCAGTTGAGGTGTCACTCCAATAATGAGGCCGACGAAAAGCTCTCTTACCGTATGTGCTTTTAGATGCAATCGGGAACTAGCCATTGCGCCCATCATAATAATAAATACAACGAAAGCACTGATTAATGAATAGCTATAGTGTAAGTTTAGTAGCACTATGAAAAAGAAGGTTCCACTAGCACTCATCATATGAATGCTGGATTTAAATTTTAATATAGCTAATACCAGACCAACTAAAACTGTTAGAACAATTCCCAAAAAATAATAATGTAATTCTTTACATAGAGGCTCTGGAAACACACCCACACACAGATATCCAATAATCATACTATTCAATAATAAAGGCCAGATCCGCTCTTTTGAGGTTTTAAGATGTATGGTTTGCGCTTGGTTTAATTTATTTAAAACAAAATACAATACGAGCGGTAATAAAACGCTCAAACCAATAATAGAAATCAACCAATAACTGATTTTTAGTGGTGAATAATATTCGGGAGTAACAGAAAAATAATATACAGCACCCATCCATGGCATCAGTAGGGGGTGAAATAAATAAGAGATACTTTTTAGAATTGATGTTAACATAGGTAGGTTTAGCTCTGGTAATATTACTAAAAAAATAGTATTTGAGTGATATGTAAAGCCAAAATTGATCGTACAATTTTAAGAATACCATCAAAACGCAAAATGACCGCCTTTATTCGTCGCCTTTTTGTTAAAATTTCTTAATTTTGCGACCTTAATAACAATGAACAATGAGCGCGACATTTCCTGATTATAAAGGACTTAACTTACCAAACATAGCAGATGAAATACTAAAGTTTTGGGAAGACCATGATATATTTAACAAAAGTATCACCACTCGAGACGGAAAAACCCCTTATGTTTTTTTTGAAGGACCTCCTTCTGCAAATGGGTTACCAGGGGTACACCATGTCTTAGCGCGTGCCATTAAAGACATATTTCCACGCTATAAAACAATGAAAGGATTCCAAGTAAAGCGTAAAGCAGGGTGGGATACGCATGGACTACCGATTGAATTGGGCGTTGAAAAAGAACTCGGAATTACCAAAGAAGATATCGGTAAAACTATTTCTGTTGAAGATTATAATGCAGCCTGTAGAAAAGCGGTCATGCGATACACCGACATTTGGAATGATCTTACTCAAAAAATGGGGTATTGGGTCAATATGGAGGATCCGTATGTGACTTATGATCCTAAATACATGGAAAGTGTCTGGTGGTTATTAAAACAAATTTATAATAAAAACCTTCTTTATAAAGGGTATACGATTCAACCCTACTCACCAAAAGCAGGAACCGGATTAAGCTCCCATGAGCTGAATCAACCGGGAACCTATCAAGATGTTACAGACACGACTATAGTCGCGCAATTTAAAGCAACTACGGCCTCACTCCCTGTGTTTTTACAAAACGAAGGTCCGATCTTATTTTTAGCTTGGACCACAACGCCATGGACTTTGCCAAGTAACACGGCCTTAACAGTAGGGCCAAAAATTGAATATGTACTCGTAAAAACGTATAATCAATACACCTTTGAAGCGGCCAATGTAGTCGTTGCAAAGGCATTGGTTGGAAAGCAATTTAACGGAAAATTCAAAGAAGTTGATGCGGCAGATGGTTTAGAAGGCTACCAGTCTTCAGATAAAACCATTCCATTTTATATTGTAAAATCCTTTACCGGGAAAGATTTGGTCGGAATTACTTATGAACAATTGCTCGATTATGCTCTACCACATGACCATCCAGAAAATGCATTCCGAATTATTTCGGGCGATTTTGTAACCATTGAAGATGGAACAGGGATTGTACATACTGCTCCAACATTTGGTGCTGATGATGCGATTGTTGCCAAACAAGCCAGTCCCGAAATTCCGCCATTATTGGTAAAAGACAAGGACGATACTTTAGTGCCATTGGTAGATTTACAAGGTCGGTTTAGACCCGAAGTCGCAGAATTTGCAGGACGTTATGTTAAAAACGAATATTATCCGAAAGGGGAAGCCCCAGAAAGATCGGTAGATGTCGAACTGGCGATTAAGTTAAAAACAGAAAATAAAGCCTTTAAGGTAGAAAAATATAAACACAGTTATCCAAACTGCTGGCGAACGGATAAACCAATTTTATATTATCCATTAGATTCTTGGTTTGTGAAAGTAACCGATGTAAAAGATCGCATGTTTGCGTTGAATCAAACAATTAATTGGAAACCAAAAAGTACTGGAGAAGGCCGTTTTGGAAACTGGTTAGCAAATGCGAACGATTGGAATTTATCACGCTCTCGTTATTGGGGAGTTCCACTTCCTATATGGAGAACAGAAGATGGGAAAGAAGAAAACTGTATTGGTTCTGTGGAAGAGTTAAAATCAGAAATGCAAAAAGCAGTACAAGCAGGGGTCTTAGAAAACGCCATTTTTGAAGATTTTGTAGTTGGCGATTATTCGCTTGAAAATTATGCTAAAATCGATTTACATAAAAATATTGTAGATGCCATTATTTTGGTATCTGCATCAGGGCAGCCAATGCATCGCGAAAGTGATCTCATTGATGTGTGGTTTGATTCTGGAAGTATGCCTTATGCACAATGGCATTACCCATTCGAAAACAAAGATTTAATTGATCAAAACAAAGCCTTTCCAGCTGATTTTATTGCGGAAGGTGTAGATCAAACTCGAGGTTGGTTTTATACCCTTCATGCGATTGGAACCATGGTTTTTGACTCTGTGGCGTACAAAAATGTTGTTTCAAATGGCTTAGTATTAGATAAAAATGGACAAAAAATGTCGAAACGATTGGGCAATGCAACCGATCCTTTTGAAACGCTATCAACTTATGGCGCAGATGCTACCCGTTGGTATATGATTAGTAATGCGAACCCATGGGATAATTTGAAATTTGATACAGAAGGGATCGAAGAAATCAAACGAAAGTTTTTTGGCACTCTGTACAACACTTATTCATTTTTTACACTCTATGCTAATATCGATAAATTTAGTTATGCTGAGCCCGATATTCCTACTAAAGAACGCCCAGAAATTGACCGTTGGATTTTATCGGAATTAAACTCACTAACAGAAAAAGTGGATGCGTATTATGCAGACTATGAGCCCACCAAAGCGGCCCGTGTAATTTCCGAATTTACGCAAGAATACCTCAGTAATTGGTATGTTCGTTTGAGTCGAAGACGTTTTTGGAAAGGCGAGTATCAAACGGATAAGATATCTGCGTATCAAACCTTATATACATGTATGTTAACCATTGCAAAGCTTAGTGCGCCTATAGCACCTTTTTTTATGGATCGCTTGTATTTAGATTTGAATTCAGTAACCAATAAAGAAATATTTGAAAGTGTTCATTTAGCGAATTTTCCAACTGTAAACGCCTCTTTAATCAATACAGATTTAGAGCGTAAAATGGAACAAGCACAAACCATTTCATCACTCGTATTGTCGTTAAGAGCTAAAGAAAAAATTAAAGTTCGTCAGCCTTTACAGAAAATCATGATTCCTGTGAGTTCGGCGGCTCAAAAAGAAGAAATTTTAGCCATTGCAGACTTAGTAAAACACGAAGTCAATGTGAAAGAAATTGAATTATTAGAGGATGCATCTGATATTTTAGTAAAACAAATAAAACCAAATTTTAAAACGCTTGGGCCCCGTTTTGGGAAGGATATGAAATTAATTGCAAATGCAATTAATAACCTACAGCCAAGCGACATTAAACAAATTGAAGAAAATGGAGTTTTAGGTATTGATATTAATGGAAAAAGTATTAATTTGGAACGCGGTGATGTAGAGATTACCTCTCAGGATATTGAAGGTTGGTTGGTAGCCAACCAGGGATCTACAACGGTTGCTTTGGATGTTACAATATCGGAGACATTAAAAGACGAAGGGATTGCTAGAGAATTGGTCAATAGAATTCAAAATTTAAGAAAAGATTCTGGATTTGATGTTACAGATCGTATCGAGGTTTTTTTACAAAAAGAGGCTCATATTGAGAACGCTATTAAACAAAATTTAGATTACATAAAATTAGAAACATTAACGGAGGAGCTACAAGTCGTAGCGCAACTTGACAAAGGAATAGAGGTGTCTTTTGACACGATTGAGACCAAGTTGTACATCCAAAAATCCAAATAATTATGTCCATTGAAACCACAAGTCGATACTCCGACGAAAAATTAGAAGAATTTAGAGTCCTCATTCATCAAAAAATAGAGAAAGCGCAGCACGATTTAGAGTTAATCAAAAGCGCTTACATGAATGACTTAAACAACGGTACTGAAGATACATCTCCAACATTCAAAGCTTTTGATGAAGGCAGTCAAGTGATGAGTAAAGAGTCTAATTCGCAGTTAGCAATTCGACAAGAAAAATTTATTAGAGATCTTAAAAATGCCTTGATTCGAATTGAGAATAAGACCTATGGAATTTGTAGAGTGACAGGAAAACTCATTAACAAAAAACGATTGGAGTTAGTGCCACACGCCACTTTAAGCATTGAGGCTAAGAATATGCAAAAATAAGATGTCTAAAAAACAGACATTTTTATTAATAGTGCTCATTCTTTTTATAGATCAAGCCTCAAAAATATACATTAAAACACATTTTGAGCTCGGTCAAGAACTTAAGGTTTTTGATTGGTTTAGACTATTTTTTATTGAAAACGAAGGGATGGCCTGGGGTGCAAAAATTAGCGATGTTTCTTCTTATATTTCTGATTCAAGTGCCAAATTGTTTTTAACTGTTTTTAGAATTTTCGCTGTATGTGGCATCGGATGTTGGTTACACCAAAGCTTTCAAAAATCGGCCTCTAAAATCCTCATTATTGCTTTAGCATTAGTGTTTTCTGGAGCACTCGGAAATATTTTTGATTCTGTTTTTTATGGGATCTTATTTGATGGTAGCCTGGGGCAAACAGCGACTTTATTTCCTTCACAAGGTTATAGTAATGTATTTCATGGAAATGTTGTAGACATGCTTTACTTCCCCCTATTTAAAGGCTATTTTCCCGACTGGTTGCCACTTATTGGTGGACGCTATTTTTCTTTTTTTGATCCTGTTTTTAATATTGCTGACATGGCAATAAGCACCGGAATTGGTCTGCTACTAGTGTTTAACAAAAAAGTATTCCCGAAGCCTTCATTCGATTAAAACGTATACGTTTTATGTGGCGTAACACAATAATCTAAAGGGATGTCGAAAAGCTCAATGTCTTTTATTTCTGCGTCTGCTTCAAAAAATGAAAGCCCAATTTTCAAAGTATCTTTTGAACAGTTTTTTAAAAACCCATCGTAAAACCCTTTTCCATATCCTACCCGATTTCCTAATTTATCAAAAGCCATGAGCGGAATAAACACCACTTCAATTTGTTGGTTACTTATCGGAATACCATTCTTGGGTTCTGGGATGTTCCATCTGTTTAATTCAATACTCGTATTGTCTTGCAGTAATACATGTGACATCGTTTTTGCTTCAAAGTCAGTTTTTGAGAGCACAATATGTTTATCTTTTCCAGCAAGAACAGATAAAATAGGTTCTGTTTCTACTTCGTTTAAAGATTTAATAGTTAAAAATATATGAAAAAATGAACGATCCCATATTGGAAGTTTTAGCACATGATTCGCAATTAGAAGGCTAGAGTCTTCTATTTTTTTTGGGCTTAAATTTGCTCGAAGTATTTTGTATTTGCCTCTTAATTCTGTTTTCTTCACGCGCTAATATTCTTTATGCCTTTACCCTGTTCAATATAGGTTATGATGGCTTTTGCAATATTTTTGTTTGAAACCTCCTCAATTCCTTCAAGTCCAGGAGTAGAGTTAATTTCCATCACTAAAGGGCCTCGATTTGACTGTAAGATATCGACGCCACAAATAGGTAGTTTTAGTTTTTTAGCCGCTTTGATAGCAAGTTCAATCTCCTCATCACTCAGTTTACGGTACGTATAGCTTCCACCTCTGTGAAGATTCGATCTGAATTCGCCTTTTTTCCCTTGTCGTTTCATTGCACCAACAACTTGACCATCCACGATAAAAACTCTTAAGTCAGCTCCTTTGGCTTCGGCAATATACTCTTGAACTAAGGCCCTAGCTTCGAGCCCGTTAAATGCTTCTAGTACCGATTCAGCGGCATTTTTTGACTCTGCTAAAACAACACCAATTCCTTGAGTTCCTTCAAGAAGCTTGATGACTACAGGGGTACCACCAACCCGAGCAATTACGTTTTCTATGTCGCGCGAGTAATTAGTAAAAACAGTTTTTGGCATGTCGACACCCGCTTTGGAAAGGTGTTGAAAACTTCGTAGTTTATCTCGCGATTGGAGAATGGCATTTGAGGATACAGTCGAAAACACATTCATCATTTCAAATTGTCTGACCACGGCACACCCATAATAAGTAACGGAAGCTCCAATGCGTGGAATGATTGCATCCACATAATTGAGATATTTATCTTTATAAAAAATAGTCGGTTTTTCTTTTTCAATAATCAAATCACAATCCAAAGGATCAATGACTTCAACCTGATGATGTCCCCGTTTAGCTTCTTCGACAAGCCTTCGAGTTGAATAAAGATTTATATTGCGTGAAAGTATTACAATATTCATAAAAAGAATGATGTTTACTATTGCAAGATACTAAAAATGCAAATTCCATTTTTACAATCGTTAGAATTAATATACCTTTGAATTAATGACGCATTCTAATATAGAACTTCAACTACAAACGTTACCAAATACGCCTGGTGTCTATCAGTTTTACGACGCTTCGGGTGTAGTAATTTATGTAGGAAAAGCTAAAAACTTAAAAAACAGAGTTCGTTCCTATTTTAATAAAGTCCATGATTACGGAAAAACAAATGTTCTTGTCAAGAAAATAGTTGAAATAAAACACATCGTTGTAGAGACCGAAACAGATGCGTTGTTGCTAGAGAACAACCTTATCAAAAAATACCAACCTCGTTATAATGTTCTCTTAAAAGATGATAAATCCTATCCATGGATCTGTATTAAAAACGAGCCATTTCCTAGAGTGTTTCAAACCCGTCGCGTTATCAAAGATGGATCTGAATATTTTGGACCTTATACAAGCATAAAAACAGTTTACACGCTTTTAGATCTTGTGAAAGGCCTCTTTCCATTGAGAACTTGTAAATACGATTTATCAAATGAGAAAATAATCAGTCAGAAGTATAAAGTTTGCTTAGAATACCACTTAGGAAACTGTAAAGGCGCTTGTGAAGCCAAAGAACGCGAGGCTTCTTATTTGAAAAATATATCAACGATTCGCGAAATTTTAAAAGGAAATTTTAAAAATTCAATTTCTGTTTTTAAAGCTCAAATGAAATTATTTTCAGAAAACTTAGAGTTTGAGGCGGCTCAATCTTTAAAAGATAAACTACAAATTCTCGAAAACTATCAAGCCAAATCAACCATTGTGAATCCAAAGATTAGTAATGTTGATGTATTTTCAATTGTGAGCGACGAAAGCTATGCCTACGTCAATTTTTTGCAACTTTCCTACGGCGCAATTATTCGATCGCACACGATGGAGTTGAAAAAGAAACTCCAAGAAACTGACCAAACGTTGTTAGAACTTGCTATTACAGAAATGCGTCAACGATTTGAACTAAAATCCAAAGATATTTATGTGCCTTTTGAAGTGAATTTAGGGACTGGTTTCAAAATCACGATTCCTAAGGTAGGAGACAAAAAACAATTGATAGATTTATCATTACGAAATGCTAAATATCAACGTCTTGAACAATTAAAACAGGTTAAAATCACCGATCCTGACCGTCATGTGGAGCGAATTATGGCGCAGATGAAATCGGACTTGCGACTTTCAGAAGCCCCGACTCATATCGAATGTTTTGATAATTCAAATATTCAAGGGACACATCCCGTTGCGGCTTGTGTGGTTTTTAAAAATGGAAAACCTAGTAAAAAAGAGTATCGTCACTTTAACATAAAAACAGTGGAGGGGCCAGACGATTATGCATCAATGACCGAAGTGGTATATCGACGCTACAAGCGGTTATTAGATGAGAAACAACCCTTGCCACATTTGATCATAATAGATGGTGGTAAAGGGCAATTATCTGCTGCTTTAAAGAGTTTAGATGATTTAGATCTTCGTGGAAAAATTGCGATTATCGGAATTGCAAAACGTTTAGAAGAATTATTCTATCCAAATGACCCAATTCCCTTATATTTAGACAAAAAAAGTGAAACTTTAAAAATCATACAACAACTTCGAAACGAAGCACACCGTTTTGGGATCGAACATCATCGCAATAAACGTAGTAAAACAGCCTTAAATTCGGAGTTAGAATCGATTGCAGGAATCGGAAAAAAAACAATTGTAGAGTTATTAAAAAAATTCAAATCTGCACAACGTGTTTCATTTGCAGCATTGGATGAACTAGAACAAGTTGTTGGGGTGTCAAAAGCCCACATTATATATAATTATTATCAAACTAAATCAAGTGCGTAACCTACTAATCATACCATTTATTTTCTTATTCTCTTGGGGGTTTTCTCAAGAAAAAGAAGTTAAGAACCCGCGTGTCGGGTTGGTTCTTAGTGGTGGTGGCGCTAAAGGATTAGCACAGATAGGAGTATTAAAGACCTTAGATAGCTTGGGTGTTCGCGTCGATTATATTTCGGGCACAAGTATGGGATCTGTCATTGGGGCACTGTATGCATCGGGTTACACAGGCAAACAACTAGATTCAATTGTTAAGAAGTTTGATTTTCAGACCATAATTAATGATGAAGTACCGCGAGAGTCAAAAACCTTTTTTGAGCGAAAGAATGCCGAAAAATACGCACTTTCACTTCCAGTAAATAACTTTAAAATTCAACTGCCTTCTTCGATTTCTAGAGGACAAAACATGTTTAATTTATTTACGAAACTAACACTCAGTGTCTCTGGAGTTAACGATTTCAGTAAACTCCCCATCCCTTTTTACTGTATCGCAACCGACATGCAGACGGGTCAAGAAGTCGTATTAGATCATGGGAGTTTAGCACAAGCGATCGCAGCGAGCAGTGCTTTGCCCACACTTTTTCAACCAATCGCATTAGATGACAAATTATTGATGGATGGTGGAATCGTAAACAACTATCCAATTGAAGGTCTACAATCTAAAGATTTGGATGTGATTATAGGCGTTGATGTCCAGGGGCCACTACTAGATACAAACCGTTTAAATTCGGTTTCAGATATTTTAATTCAAATTAATAATTTTAGTGCCATCAAAGAAATGAAGGCCAAAGCCAAATTTACAGACATCTATATCCATCCAAACGTCAATGAATATACCCTTATTTCGTTTGAAGACAAAAACGAGATTATTAAAAATGGGGAAACTGCTACTGAAAAGTTTTTAGATGAATTAAAAGCCATTGCAGCTGCTCAAAACTATCAAAAAGAGGCGATTGAAAGGCCTCATTTTGATGAAATTAAAATTAATAAAGTCGAAATTACAGGGAATGAAAAACACACCGCCTCCTATATATTGGGGAAATTAAGGTTTCGAAGTAATGAGATGATTACTTATGACGATTTTAGTAAAGGCGTTAATAATTTAGTGGCAACCAATAATTTTGATAGTTTTTTATATAAGTTTTCACCATCCGGTCAAGGCTATGATTTATATGCGAAAGTTATTGAATCCAAAAACACAACATTTGTCAAACTTGGACTCCATTATGATCAATTATATAAAAGTGCCGTTCTATTAAACCTTACCAAAAAACAACTGTTACTCAAAAACGATGTATTGTCTTTAGATTTTATCCTCGGAGATAATAGCCGTTATAATTTTGACTATTATATAGACAAAGGCTTTTATTGGAGCGTAGGAATGAACTCTCGTTACATAGGGTTTACTCATTCTACAGATCCATCAGGGTTGATTAATACGGATAATTATCCTACAGTCGATAAAATTCAGATATCTTTCAGTGACTTTGCACATCAGTTTTTTGTTGAAACACTTATTAAAAAGGACTTAGCGCTAAAAATAGGATTAGAGTTTAAGAACTTAAAGATCACAACGACAGACAGTTCGTTTTTGGCTATTTTTGACTCCACGGAATATAAATTTGAAGACAGTAACTTTTTTAGTGGTTTTGGGTCATTGAAAATTGATACCATTGACAATAAATTTTTCCCGACCAGCGGATTTCTGTTTGAAGGGGGATTTCAATACTATTTTGCATCTTCAAATTCCAACGGAAATTTTAACGATTTTTCAATTGTGAAATCACAAATATCCAAAGCATTCAAAATTACTGATCAGTTGTCACTCAATATTGGCGCAGAAGGTGGCTTTATTGTAGGAGACAGTAGCACGAAGGCATTTCATTTTGGATTGGGGGGATATGGACAAAATTATTTTAATAATTTCTCCTCGTTTTATGGCTACGATTACTTAGCCCTTATAGGCGATAGTTTTGTCAAAGCGGATGCTACAGTTGATTATGAAATTTTAAAGAATCACCATCTTAATATCTCTGCTAATTTTGCCAACATTGGAGAGGGTATTTTTTTAAATAGCGATTGGATCCAACCACCTTCTTACGGAGGTTACTCTGTGGGGTATGGTTATGAGGCATTGTTTGGGCCGATAGAAGTTAAATATAACTGGTCCGAAGAAACCAAAAAAACTGGTTTTTTTGTAAATGTAGGGTACTGGTTTTGAAAAAATTAATAGCCACATCGAGTTCGCTGCTTTTTTGGAATAATAATTGCAAATTTGTTTTAAATATTAAGCGGTATGATTGATGACGTAAAATTTTATCACCCATGGACACTGGTTAATAGCGAACAGCACGGGTCCGACAAAAAATAAATATAAACACATGAAAAAAAAATTATTTTTAGTGTTGCTTTTGGCAAGTTTAGGCTTTTTAAATGCCCAACAAACCTCCTCTTTTGAGGCAGGCGAATGGCTAAAGTTTAAACTGAGTTATAGTGGCTGGATGAAAGCGGGAAACGCAACCCTTCAAGTTTCAGAAACGACCTATGCCAGTAAGCCAGTTTATAGAGTGGTTGCTAAAGGGTGGACAACGGGTCCTATTAAATGGATTTTTAAGGTTCAAGACCACTACGAAAGCTATTTTGATAAGCAAACAGGGGCGCCTTATAAGTTTATTCGTGATATTGATGAAGGCGGTTATGTTAAAAATAGAATTATTGAGTTCGACCACAGCAACCAAAAAGCCCATATTACGGACATTAAAGACAGCACGAAAACCTCCGTTGATATCGGTCAAAATGTGCAAGATTTAGTCTCTGCCTATTACTATCTGAGAAATAATTATCAAACGAAAACAATTCAGATAAACGATATTGTAGCACTAGATATGTTTTTTGATAACGAAACCTTTAAGTTTAAATTAAAGTATTTAGGGAGAGAAACCATTCAAACGGTCTTTGGCAAAATTAAATGTCTAAAATTTAGACCCTATGTAATGGCTGGACGTGTGTTTAGTGAAGAAGAAAGTCTCACGCTTTGGGTGAGTGCCGACGAAAATAAAATTCCAATGAGAATAAAAGCCGACCTAAGTGTTGGTTCTTTACGATCTGATTTAATCGCTCAAAAAGGGCTAAAACATCCCTTTGAAATTCAATTTTAATGAACAAAAACTCAAAAACCGACCAATTATCAAATAAACTGAAGGATAAATATCAGGCCATTCGCCAGGACCCAGACGTTCATTTAGAAGGCTTATTACATAGTAAACCGATCACGTATTGGGATTATATACATACCGATGCCCTTCTAAGTTTACAAATTCAACGAACAGAATTTCCCGATGAGATGGTGTTTATTAGCTATCATCAAATAAATGAGCTTGTTTTTAAGATGATTCTTTGGGAAATTCGACAAGTCGCAGAAGCATCCCCCTTGAGTTTGTCGTTTTTTAAAGACAAACTCATGCGTATCAGTCGTTATTTTGACATGCTAACGACCTCTTTTGATATTATGAGAGACGGTATGGACGTGTTACAATACAATAAATTTAGACAGACACTCACGCCAGCAAGCGGTTTTCAAAGCGCTCAATATCGACTTATTGAGTTTGCATCTACTGAGCGCATCAATCTTATTGATGTCAGATTTCGTAAAAAAATAGATACAAATACGTCATTTGAAGAAGCGTTCGACCATTTATACTGGCAAGCTGCAGGAAAAGACTTTAAAACGGGTCAAAAATCAATTCTGTTAATCAACTTCGAAAACCGTTACAAAAATGAGTTCAAGACGTTCATGGAAGCCTACGCTTCTAAAAATTTATGGTCAAAATTTAAAGAGTTACCTGAAGAGCATCAAAAAGATGAAGCACTAATTGCAGCGATGCGCCATTACGATTATACAGTCAATATCACCTGGGTAATGGCACATTACAATGCCGCCAAACATTATATCTTAGGGAAAGACGGCGATGGTGCAGCCACTGGAGGAAGCGATTGGCAAAAATATATGCATCCAAAATACCAAAAAAGAATATTTTTTCCTGAACTTTGGAGCAACGATGAAAAAGACAATTGGGGACATGCAGTGGAAGGACTATAAACAATATTTTAAAGCAAGATATTTCCTTTATGGATTTATGATTATCAGCTTTTATAGCATTCTAAAAGGATGTTCAAGTGATGATTTAGTGGAGGCTGAGCCAGAGTTGATTGTCGAAAAAGACAATTATAAATTTGGATACAACCTAACTAACTATCGGGTCGTTAATGATACGATTAGGAGTGGTGATAGCTTTGGTGTGATTTTAGAACAACACCATTTGTTTTATCCACAAATCCATCATATTGCCGAAAAAACAAAAGAAGTTTTTGATGTCCGTCAGTTAAGAATTGGGAAACCTTACACGGTCTTATACGATAAAGGGAGTCTTCAAAATCCATTAGTTTTTATCTATCAACCTAATAAAATCGAATATGTAGTCGTTGAGTTTTGCGATTCAATTATTGCATATACAGAAAGAAAATTTGTTAAAGTAGTCGAAAAAGAGACGTTTGGGTTCATTCAAAGCACCCTCTCTGAAACCATGGAGGATCAAGGTTTGCCTACACAACTGATTTATGATATGTCCGATGACATCTACGCTTGGACCATCGATTTTTCTAGACTTCAGAAAGGCGATAATTTCAAAGTGATTTATGAAGAACGTTATGTAGACGATTCTATATACGCAGGGATTGAAAACATTAAAGCTGCTTTTTTTGAACATAAAGGCGAATCGTTTTATGCGTTTAATTATATAAATGCGGATTCAAAAAATAGAACCGATTATTTTGATGAAAACGCAAAAAGCCTTCGAAAAGCCTTTTTAAAAGCACCAGTACAATTTAGCCGTATTTCTTCAAGATACAATTTAAAGCGTAAAATAGCATACTACGGAAACAGAGTTAGACCCCACAAAGGAACGGATTTTGCAGCGCCTATAGGCACGCCTATTTTAGCTACTGCAAACGGAACTGTGACGGCCTCTACACGAAAAGGAGGCAATGGAAAATATGTCAAAATCAGGCATAACGCCACTTATAGCACCCAATATTTACACATGAGCAGACGCATGGTAAGTGTAGGCGATTACGTCAAACAAGGAGATGTCATTGGGAAAGTTGGGATGACCGGAAATACCGGAGGCCCACATGTGTGTTATCGTTTTTGGAAAAACGGCAAACAAGTAGATCCATTCCGTCAAAAATTACCAGATGCAAAAGCATTACCTTTGCGATTAAAGCCCGATTATCAGGCATTTATTGCGCCACTAAAACAACAATTAGACTCTATTAACTAACCACATTAAAACGAGCCAATGGCATTAAATTCAATAAACCCAACTCAAACTAAAGCTTGGGACAAATTAAAAGATCACTTTGAAGCAATCAAAGACGACCATATGAAAACATGGTTTGAACAAAACCCTGGGCGAGCAGATGAATTCACAATTAAATGGGACGACTTTTATGTCGATTTCTCAAAAAATAGAATGACTTCTGAAACCATGCAACTTTTCAAAGAATTAGCTGAAGAGATTAAACTTAAGGAAGCCGTTTTAAGTTATTTTGAAGGGGATACCATCAATCAAACAGAAGGTAGAGCGGTGATGCATACGGCGCTTCGTGCGCCAGAAAACTCCAAAATTCTTGTGGATGGTGTTAATGTTATTCCCGAAATTTACAAGGTCAAGGCCCTAATGAAAAACTTTTCGGATGCCATTATTAACGGCACCAAAAAAGGATTTTCTAACAAAGCATTTACCGATGTTGTGAATATCGGAATTGGTGGTTCAGATTTAGGCCCTGCCATGGTGGTCGATTCGTTGGCTTTTTATGGCAATCATCTAAAACCACATTTTGTCAGTAATGTCGATGGAGATCATGTTAACGAAGTCTTAAAGACGCTTAATCCAGAAACAACACTGTTTGTGATTGTCTCTAAAACATTTACAACGCAGGAAACATTATCAAACGCCACAACAATTAGAGACTGGTTTTTAAAACACGCCACTCAGGACGATGTGGCAAAGCATTTTGTAGCAGTTTCAACAAACACGGCCAAAGTAGAAGCCTTTGGAATTGAGCCCTCCAATATTTTTCCGATGTGGGATTGGGTAGGCGGACGTTTTTCACTTTGGAGCGCCGTTGGTTTAAGCATTAGTTTGGCAGTTGGGCATGACAATTTCGAATCCCTTTTAGAAGGCGCTCATAAAATGGACACCCATTTTAGGGAGGAAGAATTTGAAACAAACATTCCAACAGTACTCGCATTTTTGAGTATTTGGTATAATAATTTTTTCGAGGCAGAAAGTGAAGCTATTATTCCTTACACTCAATACTTGAATCAATTTGCGACCTATTTACAACAAGCCATTATGGAAAGTAATGGTAAAAGTATTGACCGATCAGGAAATGAAGTTGGCTACGACACAGGGAATTTAATTTGGGGCGAACCCGGAACCAATTCTCAACATGCCTTTTTTCAGTTGATTCACCAAGGAACTAAATTGATTCCTGCAGATTTTATAGGGTTTACAAAATCGTTGCATGGCAACAAAGACCATCAAGACAAGTTGATTTCTAATTATTTTGCCCAAACAGAAGCTTTATTAAATGGTAAAACAAAGGATGAGGTGGTCGCAGAAGGGACTGCCCCAGAAATCATTCCTTTTAAAGTGTTTGCAGGGAATAAACCCACAAATACCTTACTTATTAACCAACTAACTCCTGAAAGCTTAGGAAAGCTGATTGCGATGTATGAACATAAGATTTTTGTTCAAGGCGTGGTTTGGAATATCTATAGTTTTGATCAATTTGGAGTTGAATTAGGTAAACAATTAGCAACAAAAATTTTACATGAAATTAATACCAGCTCAATTACCAAGCATGATGCTTCTACCTCCAATCTATTAAACCATTACCTAGGTAACAATTAAATTAAAGTTATAATATTTTGTTAATAATTTAGTTAAAGTTTTTAACTGAAACATAGTTGTATGCAGCATAACAATAGTTATTTTTGTTTAACTAATTTAAAACGTTAACAAACATAATTAAAGTTATGAAAAAACTTACACAGATTTTATCTATTGCCTTGATGGCATGTACGGTATCAGTTGCTGCACAAAGCACTGTATCAGGTACAGTTGTCGATGCTGGACAACAAGTGCCTTTACCAGGTGCTACGATTGTTGAAAAGGGGACGTCCAATGGCGTCTCTGCTGATTTTGACGGGAATTTTACATTCAACACTAAAAACGCATCTGGAGAGGTTGTTGTTTCTTATGTTGGGTATGTATCAATGACTGTTTCTTTTTCAGGAAACTTGGACCTCGGTTCAATTGCACTAGAAGCTAGTGAATTTGGTTTAGAAGAAGTTCAAATTATTGCTTCTGTAGCAGTGGACAGAAAAACGCCAGTAGCGGTTTCTACACTAAAATCTGCTGAAATTGAGCTCAAATTAGGAACTCAAGAATTTCCAGAAATTTTAAAATCAACGCCAGGAGTCTATGCGACCAAAGCAGGTGGTGGATATGGTGACGGTCGAATTAACCTTAGAGGGTTTAGTTCTGAAAACGTTGCGGTAATGATTAACGGAATTCCAGTAAACGACATGGAAAACGGTCGTGTCTATTGGTCTAACTGGGCTGGTCTTGGAGATGTAACTTCTTCAATGCAGGTGCAAAGAGGCCTTGGAGCTTCCAAAGTAGCGGTCCCATCTATTGGTGGAACGATCAACGTGATTACAAAAACAACAGATGTTGAAATGGGAGGAAAAGTATTTACTTCTATCGCCAATGATGGCTATGAAAAACTTGGGTTGTTATATTCAACTGGAGTTATGGATAGTGGTCTTGCAGCGACTGTTTCTGCAGCAAGAACAACTGGAAATGGATATGTCGATGGAACAGAATTTAGTGGCGTTTCTTACTTCCTGAATCTTTCTAAAGAAATTAACGACGCTCACAAACTATCGTTTTCTGTATTTGGTGCAAAACAACGCCATGGTCAACGACAAAACAGACAATTAATTCAAACATTCAGAAATTCTGAAAGAGGGAGAAAATTCAATTCTGATTGGGGTTACAAGAACGGACAAGTTACACACCAAGAAGATAATTTTTACAACAAACCTCAAATGTCTTTAAATCACTATTGGACGATTAGCGACAAAACAAGTTTATCAACAGTTGCTTATGCTTCCTACGGAACTGGTGGTGGCGGTGGAACTGCTGGAACTAACAAATTTACATTTGAATCTAATGGTCAAAGTGATTACCGTGATGGGTTGTATGGGCCGATCAATTTTGATAAAATTGTAGACGAAAACATAGCCAGTGGTGCAAATGGTTCAGAGACAATTTTAAGAGCCTCTCATAATGATCACAACTGGTTTGGAATCCTATCAACGTTGAAAACAGATTTAACAGATAATATAGTATTATTAACTGGATTGGATTGGAGAGATTATACAGGAAAGCATTACCAAACAGTTACGGACTTGTTAGGTGGACAGTATTTCTTTGATGATAGCGATGTAAACAACCCAAATGCAGCATTGCAAGTTGGTGACAAAAGAAGTTATAATAACGATGGGAACGTAGGCTGGTTAGGCGCTTTTAGTCAATTAGAATATGATGTGAACGAAGACTTTAACACGTTCATCTCTTTAGCAGTTTCAAACACTTCGTACCAAAGGGTTGATTACTTCAAGTTTTTAGATTCGGATCCATTACAAACGACTGATACTTACAATTTTTTAGGGTACAGTGTTAAAGGGGGTGCAAATTATAGAATAGGTCAAAAACACAATGTTTTTGCAAACGTAGGGTACTTCGAAAAAGCACCAGAATTTGGCGCTGTATTTTTAAACAACGGGAATCAAAATCTTAATAAAGACGCTGAAAACCAAAAAATTACAAGTTTTGAGTTAGGATACGGATTTCGTTCAACGAAATTATCTGCCAATGTAAATTTATATTCTACAGCTTGGGAAGACAGAACAGAAACACAAAGTTTCCGTCAACCAGACGAAACCATTGCTTATGCTAATATTTTAGGGGTAAATGCAATTCACACTGGAATTGAATTGGATTTTGTTTATAGAGCCACCGAAAAATTAAGAATTACAGGAATGGCCTCTTTAGGAGACTGGAGATGGGATAGTGATGTAGAAAATGTTGATATCATTGACGAAGATCAAAATGTGGTAGACACTGTAAACTTATTTATAAAAGATTTACATGTAGCGGATGCCGCTCAAACAACAATGGCTTTAGGGATTAATTATAAATTAACGCCTAAAACACGTTTTGTGATCGATTACAATTACTACGCGGATCTTTACGCGCAATTTGACCCAAGTGACAGAGGGACTCAAGGAGCACCTGATGCTTGGAAAATGCCTAACTATAGCTTGTTTGATACCGTGATCAGTCACACCTTTGATTTCGGGCCTTTTGAAACAACTTTAACGGCTCGTATGAACAATGTTTTTAATACAGAATATATTTCGGATGCCAATGACGGATCAGGTTCAACAGCCAACACTGCTTTGGTATACTACGGGTACGGAAGAACATTTAGTATCGGAGCAAAACTTAACTTCTAAAAAATAAGATAATGAAAAAAATAATTTATTGTTTAGCAATTTTAGGAACAACCTTTATGGGTTGTGAACCTAATGAAGACATCTATAACAATCTTGATTCAGTTGACAATCCAGGATTTGATTATATTCAAGCGGTAGAGACCTACGTCTTTACTCCAGAAGATTACGAGCTTTTTGAAACTGAATTAAACGAAGAGGAATTTTTTGAAACGCAAGCTCAAGCAGATCAATTAATCCCTGGCTTTTTAGCAGATAAATACCCTGTATGGGGAGAAGGCTCCTTAGTGAATGTGACATACAACTTATTTGATGAAACAACTTTAGAAGTGCTTTCTACGACAGAGACCTTATCAAATATAAATCAAGTTGATGGCTATTTAGCAAGTAACTATGAAACTGCTGAAAATGGAACTTTTGTAGAGTTAACGTATAATGCGGATGTATTATCGTATGAATTATCGGAAGGTGATTTTGAAAAAATCGGGAATGCCTTAAGTTCTTCTTATCCTGAAGCGGCTTCAAGTGCAGCAAATTACTCAAACTTTGATAGAAGATCAGATAGAGCTGCGTATTGGTCCGATGGAATGATTTTAGAAGGTTTTAACGAGTTATTGGGAGGTGAATATAGTGCAGGACAAGTGGTGGCTGTGACGTTTGCTATTTATGACGGCGGAACTAATTTTTCTGAATCATTTACGGTTCAATACACTGGAAGCGGATTCTCAAAATTAGATGTTGAGGTTTCTGGAATATCTGCTACAGAGTACACTTTAGGGTCATCTGATTATGATACAATAGGAGATGCATTAGCAGCGTCTTACCCTGGCCCGGCGGATAATGCCTCAAGTTATGGAAGTTTTGATGTAAGAGATACTTCTGATAACTACTGGAGTGATGCTATGATTTTAGAAGGGTTAAATGTTATTTTACCAACGGCAACAGAAGGCGATGTATACGCTGTAAGCTATAAAACCTACAATGGTTCTGTTGGCACACAAACGATGACGTTATTATATACCGATGGTGCTTATATTGCAAATGCAACGATCGTAGAAATAACAACAGTCGTAGCTAAGAACGATGGAGATTGGGAATTCCCTTATGTGTTTACAGCAAAAGACTACGATTCATTCGGGTTTAATTATCCTAACTTTGGAAGTAGTAGTATTTATATTATTGATATTTTCTTAGAAGGTTTATACCCATTTGCTAAACAAGGCGATGTTGCTATGGTGCAATATGATTATTATGCGGGATCCACTTCAACAAAATATGGACATAGCATTTTTGATGGCGACAAATGGACTTTAACACCAGATGTTATTGAAACGTCATTTCAGTATGGTTTTGAAGATGGTGCATGGTTACCAGACAATACCATTAAATATATGTTATTAGATGCAGATGTTGACTTAATCTCGAGTGCGTTCATTGATATCTATCCTGGACCCGCAGACAATGTCGGCTACTTTGGAAGTTTTGACAGAAGAAGTGGAAGTTCAAACTTCTGGTCTGACGAAATGTTATTGGAAGCAGCTAATGTATTATTAGACGCAAGAGATCCGAGTGCCGCAGAAGGCCAAAAATATGCTCTAAATTTTGTAGTCTATACTGGATCAACTGGTATTGAAAGCAAAACGGTGATCAAAACGGGTGGTGTTTGGTTATATAAAGAATAATCAATCCGTCATTCTAAATTTAAAAGCCTCTTAGTTTACTAAGAGGCTTTTTTTTATCTTCACCCAAAATTTAATAAACTAAAAACGATATATCATGATCAAAACAATTCATTCCTATTGGGCTTACTTAGTACTCGTTGTACTCGTATTGGCCGTTTTTAAATCGCTAGTAGGCTACTTTGGTAAAAAAGACTACGATGCCAAAGCCTTTCGTGTCGCACTCTTTACGTTGATCGTTTCACACATTCAATTATTGATTGGATTGCTGTTGTATTTTACCTCGTCCCGATTTGGTCTTTGGAGCGACTTAGGTGTTGGAGAAGTGATGAAGAATGCCAGCATTCGCTTATATCTTGTAGAGCACCCAACAATAAATATTTTAGCAGTTGCATTGATTACTATTGGGTATTCTAAACACAAAAAGAAACTTATTTCGGGGCCTAAATACAAAACGATTGCAGTGTTTTATACCATTGCTTTGTTATTAATCCTCTCCAGAATTCCATGGAATGTATGGCCAAACTAACCCATAAAAAAAGCAGCCAATTGGCTGCTTTTTTTATGAATTAAAGTACTTTAAAGTCAACGATTAGTCCACTTGTCGAATCACATGCACATAGACCGGAAAGTGATCACTGTATCCATCGATGAATTTTCCGTATGAAAAACTTCTAAAAGGATAGCCCTTGAAACGTCCGTCTTTGTTCAAGAGATAAGGTTTATTGTAAACACCCGCTTTATAAAATCGAAACGAGGAAAAGTCTTTATCTAGTAATGGTTTCGTCATTAAAATCTGATCAAACAAAAACCAAACACCGCGGTAGGCATTCGTTCCACCTCCATTTTTATAAATGGTTTCCATCGGATTGTAAATGCCTTTTAAGCCAACAGCCTTTTTCTTTCTTTTAGTTTTGAGAACTTTCTTCAAACTTTTATTCGTTGGATTGTCATTTAAGTCACCCATTGTAAAAATCTTTGCATAGGGATCAATCGATTGTAGTGAGTCTGTAAGGCGTTTGCTGAGTCTTGCTGCGGCCTCTCGTTTGGGGCTACTCTTTTCTTCGCCT
Organism: Flavobacteriaceae bacterium; assembly: GCA_029252265.1. Taxonomy (GTDB): domain Bacteria; phylum Bacteroidota; class Bacteroidia; order Flavobacteriales; family Flavobacteriaceae; genus Hel1-33-131. The sequence continues at coordinate 41,869 of JAQXBT010000076.1, forward strand.
CCACGTCGAGAAGGCCAGTGATTTACCATCAAGTGAATGAGGTCTCCTTCGAGATACCCACTAACCAAAAGTTGATCTCTGGTATGGTCGGGTTTATTTTCTTCGGTATCAAATAAATTTAATGTATGCGTACTCGAAACTATCGGGTCAAAAAGTGCTTTTTGATACATCAGCGCTACATCAATACCACGTTCGTCGGGAGAATCGAAATGGATAATACCATAATCTTTATCAATTAATAAAGAATCATTCGCAAGATCTTCAACCACAGATCGGTTTTCTACTTCTGCTAAACCAATGATTGCAGGAGTGTTTTTGGACACATCGGCGCCAATTTCAGAAATCACACGCGCCATATTTTTGACTTTTTTGAGATAGACTTCTTCACGCCCAAATTTTAGCTCCATGATAGGACTTGCTTCGTCATTCTTGTTGGGATCGTTAATGGTATCGAAAAGATTTTCTACATTATAAAATGCAATCGTATGCACTTTAAATTTTTTGGTATCCTGAGCGTCAATCGTGCCAAAACTGACAATGAATGCCAACACAAAGAGAGTAATTTGTTTGGGAGTCAAAACCGTAATTTTTTTCATATCTAATTTAGAATAATTGGAATTTTCTATAAAAGTAAATATTTTTCGTAAATTAAAGCCGTCAATGATTGTTAATTAACCCCAAATCAACAATGAAACACCTAAATATACTATGTTTAACAGGCTTTTTAGTGTCATTTATGGCCCTAGCTCAACAGACGATCGTTAGAGGAAGTGTAAACAACTTAACCTCAAACCAACCGCTCCACGGAGTTCATGTTGAATTTGAGCAATCGTTATTAAGCACGGACACAGATACCGAAGGTGTGTTTGAGTTTTCGTCCAATATCCCAATTGGGGAGCACATCTTAAAATTAACCAAGCCAGGCTATCTTTTAGCACGTTACCCTATTGTGGTTTATGAAGGTCAAACGCTTGATATTCAAGATATGGTGATGTCTGTAGACCTTTCAAATGACGACTTGTTTACTATTACCCTAACAGATGATGAATTAAATGACGACAGCAGTGGAGTCGATAATATTTCTGGGTTATTAGGATCGTCTAAAGATATTTTTCAGCGGACAGCCGCTTTTGAATTTAGCACATCGTTTTTTAATGTACGGGGTCTAAATTCCGAGAACGGAACACTACTGATGAATGGCATCGAAATGAACAAACTATCCAATGGGAGACCACAATGGAGTAATTGGGGTGGGTTGAATGATGTCCTTCGCAACCAAGAATTAACCTCTGGACTCGCTGCATCGTCCTATAATTTTGGAGGCGTTTTAGGGTCCACAAACATTAATTTAAGAGCGTCAGAGTACCAAAGCAGTCGTCGGATCACCTATTCATCATCGAACCGAAGTTATACCAACAGACTCTTGGCGACCTATGCATCGGGTATTGTAAAAGGGGGATGGTCTTATGTGTTCTCACTGGGAAGACGTTGGGGAAATGAAGGGTATCAAGACGGAACCTTTTATGATGCGAATTCCTTTTTTGGAGCAGTCGAAAAGAGAATCAACAAAAATCACAGTCTAAATTTTACGGCGTTTTATACCCCCAATAGACGCGGAAAGTCTTCTCCAAACTCACAAGAGGTGTACGATTTAAAAAACATTAAGTATAATGAATATTGGGGGTATCAAGACGGGAGAAAGCGAAATTCGAGGGTAAAACGGATTTCAGAACCTGTAGCGATGTTGAATTATTATTGGAATATTTCAGATCGTACAAAACTCAATACAAATATTGCCTACCAATTTGGTGAATTAGGAAACAGCCGTTTGGATTATGCAGGAGGCGCTAATCCAAGTCCAGCCTACTATCAAGATCTACCAAGTTATTTTTTAGCAAATTCAGGAGGTCCGGATTTAGCAGGCGCGTATGAGGCCTACCAAAATTTCACGTCGGATGGTCAATTAGATTGGAACCAAATATACGATGCCAACATCACAAACAACACCAATGGGAATCCTGCGGCCTATGTGTTGTATGAAGATCGAAATGATGACACACAACTCACCTTTAACACGATCTTAAGTTCTGAATTATCAGATCATATGGTTTTAAATGCGGCCGCCAATTACAAGCGATTACAATCTCATAATTTTGCCGAAATTTTAGATATGTTAGGAAGTACTACGGGCTATTTAAATATTGATTCTTTTGATCAGATTCAATTGAACTTAAAGAACCCCAATCAAATCGTAGGTCAAGGCGATATCTTTAAATATAACTATAATTTAGAGGCCAATGTGCTTAGCGGGTTTGCACAAGCGCAGTTTACTTATAATAAGGTTGATTTTTTTATCGCCGC